>CAIPBM010000090.1 GCA_903863295.1 uncultured Verrucomicrobiota bacterium
CCATGCTGCTCCAGGCGGCGGGATTGCTCGGCAATGTTCAGGTCATCGATTGCCTTGACCAAAGCAACCCATTGCCGCTTCCGCATGGTCCGGTCATCACGAATGATCCACGAATTCACTTGGAAGGCTGCGACATCGCCCGGCTTTCCATTGCCCAGGCGGAAGCCTTGGCGGCGTCATGGGGCGAGGCGAGCCGTCGTGGGAAACACATCTGGATTCGCCTAAGCGGGCCTGTCCAAGAACCCAAGGCTACCCTGGCCCGCGCCGGGGAGGGGATACTCCTGCTGGCGTCCCTCCATGCCGAATCATCCACTTATTGGCGCGCGCAGGGCGATCTGATGCGCAAGACGATCGGCAAAATCCGGGGCATTGTCGCTGTCGACGAACTCAACTGGCGTGAATGGTGATGAAGCTCGGCACGATGTTGGTGGGCATACTTATGGTGGGATGGATGCCGCTAGCGGCGCAGCAAACCAACGCAGTTCCCTTAAGTGCAAAGGCTCCGGCAGCGAATACTGATCCTGCGTCCGCTTCCTGGCGCGAGCGCTATACGCTGGGGCCTGGTGATATCCTGAACTTCGGTTTTTACGGTCGTCCGGAACTCGATTTAAACGAGGTCTTCGTTCAGCCCGATGGATGTGTCTCTTACCTCCAGGCGCAAAATATCCATGCCAGTGGCATGACCATTGATGAGCTCCGCGAAAAGATTCAGGCGGAACTGGCCAAGAACTACAAAAATCCCCGCATCTCGGTCACGCCTTTTGAACTCAAAAGTAAAAAGTACTTCATCCTCGGGAAAGTGGTCGACAAGGGAGCCTTCAGCATGGATCGCCCGATCACGATTCTTGAGGCGGTCGCCAAGGCCCGCGGGATAGAGACGGGACTGTTTGAGCAAAATACGGTGGAACTGGCCGACTTGCCTCGCTCCTTCCTGGTGCGCGGAAACAAAAGGCTCAAGGTCGATTTTGATAAACTTTTTTTTGAAGGCGACATGTCGCAAAACATTGAGCTCGAACCCGGCGATTACCTCTACTTTGCTTCCGCCAACACGAACGAAGTTTACGTATTGGGTGCGGTCAATTCCCCGGGTGTCGAGGGCTTTACTCCGCGGATGACCATCATCAGTGCCATCTCCGAACGTGAGGGTTTCACGCATGACGCCTACCGCGAACATGTGCTCGTCGTGCGGGGATCGTTGAATGCCCCCAAGGTATTCGTGGTCGATGTTGATGACATCCTGCATGGACGAGCGCCCAATTTTCCGCTGGAGCCCAAGGACATTGTTTATGTCAGCGATCATCCATGGAAGCTTGCCGATGAATTGCTCGATGTGGCCATCAGCGCCTTCGTTCAATCAGCGGTGACAAGTTGGACGAGTGCCAATATTGGCCCATTCATCACCAATCCGATTTTTCCTTCAGTGGAGATAAAACCCTGATGCGAAATCACATTATTCTCCTGCTGCTTGTCAGCCTGTTTTTGGTCGGTTGTATGGCAACCGGGCCGGAGTTTGATGCCCTGGCCAAGAACACGAAAGCCGCCGTTCCCGGATCATTTCAACCTCTCGGCGATGTTAAAAAAATCCCGCCCGAGGACCTTGTTCCGGATACCGCTCCACTGCGCCTCGGAGTTGGCGACAAGGTGGAAATTGAAATCCTGGATGAAGCCAACACGAAACAACTCTGCCTCGTTTGCCCTGATGGGATGCTTTATTACGAGATGCTGGCCGGCATCAAGGCCTCCGGCATGACCCTGGTCGAATTGAAGGGCACGCTGCAATCGAAGTTAAAGGAGTTGTACCGCTCGCCCCAGGTTTCCCTCACGGTGCGGCAAGTCTCCAGCCAGAGGGTGTGGGTTTTGGGACGGGTGAACACGCCGGGACTCTATCCGCTGGAGGGACCGATGACGATTCTCGAGGCGATCTCCAAGGCAGGGGGGCTCTTCACGTCACGCTTTTCCGGAACCACCGAGGAACTGGCCGATCTCAAGCACAGCTTCCTGGTCCGGAATGGCCAGTTCGTCCCGGTTAATTTCTATGCGCTGCTTCATGATGGCGACATGTCCCAGAATATCTATCTGAAGGACAATGATTACATCTACCTGCCCTCTTCACTTTCTCAGGAAGTCTATGTCTTGGGAACGGTATTGCAGCCGAAGGCCATTGGTTTTTCTGATCAGATCACCCTCGTTAGCGCCATCGCCGGGGCAAAAGGACTGGCACCTCACGCCTATGCCCAGAAGATTCTGATTGTGCGCGATTCCCTCAGTAATCCGAAAGTAGCGGAGGTCAACTGGTGGGACATTATCAGCGGTAAAGCGCCCGACATCGCCCTTGAGCCACATGATATCGTCTGGGTGCCGAACGCACCCTGGGAGAGACTGGAAGATTATGGCCGGTTGATCATCGATACCTTCGTTCGTACTGTCGCCGCGAATGAAGGTATTCATGCTGGTTCCACCAATGGTCAACCGGTGCAATCGAGCATCAGCGTCAACCCGAGCACGGGTAATTAGGCTAATTGTAGCGGTTCCACCAATTCCGGTAAGCCTGCATCACCTGAGTGGAATCGCTCGTCGGGTGAAGTCCCACCAGTACGGAAGCCTTTTGCCAACTGGCGCGATCGCTTTCCTGAGAGCCCAATAACAAAACCAAAGCCCGCTGTAACGCGGCGCGAGGGTAATCGAATGGTGCCGGTAACCGTGAGCCCGTCCGCAATTGATCCCGGACTCTCAAGGCAAGATTCTTGAGAAGAGGTGTGTCTGGAAAAAGGCGGGCGGGTTCGGACACATAGGCGAGGGGATCCGGTAACGTTCGTTTCAGTCGAATCGATTCAAGCCAAAGAAACGTTCGCAACCAGGCTTGGGTCAGCTCGGATTGACGTTCCAGCAAGGCAACTTTACCCGGGAATTCGTGCCGGGGATGGAGTTTGAATGCAACGCCTTCCACATGCCACTTCTTCAAGGCTTCCCAGTCTGGCGGGACGAGTGGCAGAGCTTCTCCCAAGCGGGTTGCACGGTTCTGGCACGACCAGTCATAGCGCTCATTCAGGGCAAGCACCGCGTCGCCGAGTGCTAGTTTGGCTTTGGCGTGATTGCGTTCGATGAAGGACGAGTCGATCTCGGAATCACTAGTGCGAAGTCTTTCCCGTGAGAACAAAAGCCCGCTTCCCCGGTTGAAGAGGAGCCGGGTGACTTCAACAAGAGGGATAAGTCTCGCGTCCCTAAGACTGGCGGCAAGCCCCTCGCAAAAACCGTCATCACCCCAAACAACCTTATGCCCGAGAAGCAGGTCGTAGTAAAACATGGAAGGCTGAGCCTGCTGAAGAGCAGCGGCGGCCAGAATCTTGAATTCAACCTCAATCCCGATTTCCTCATGGCCCGCTTTTTCCCAATGATGGCACCAAGCCTTCAATTCTTTTGGGCCACGCAACCCGCGCGTCACCACATAAAATTCCAAGTCATTATATAGCAGGGCCCCCGCGACCTCCGGTCCGCGATAAACGCCACCTTCCCCACGTCCATAGCCTCCGCCCAGCAGGAGAACGACGAGTTCAGACGCAAAAGGAGCCTGCTCAAGCGAGGTTCTTAATTTTGCAAGAAACGCATCCAACCGTTCGACCAGCGCCGGTTCGTCGTCGATAAAATAAGTCTGTGCCACGACGATGGCCCTGATTTTTAGGTCAGGTCAAACACACGGTGGAGACGCACCAATTCGAGCACGGATTGCACCGCCGGGCGGACATTGACCAACCGCACAGGCGCATGCTTTTCCGGCAAACGCCGGTGGATACTTAGCAGGGAGCCCATCCCGGAGCTGTCGATGAATTCAACCCGGGAAAGGTCAACGGTCACGGCTCCAACGTCGGGTTGCCAGATCATGGCCAGTTCCTCGCGTAATTCCCGTGCGGTAGCGGCATCCAGGCGGGCGGAGTGAACCTCCAGATTTAGATCGGAACCTTGAAAAGTAGCCGTCAACGCAGAACTCATAATCGGATTTATAACCTAGTCTTTCTTAACTTTAAAGGTGTAAGATTAAGTTCACCAATGCGAGTGCTCTACGTGCATGAACGAATGGGAAGCTTGGGAGGGGCCGAGGCTAATGTCTTAATCACGGCAACTGAACTGGGAGGTAGGGGCTATGCGGTTGGTTTGGCTGCCCAATCGGAAACCGGAAAGAACGGCGAAGCTTGGAAGAAAACATTTTCCGGGGGGCTTTTTGTCGACGGAACTAAGTCGGTACGTTCCGCACTCGAAACTTTCCGGCCTGATGTCGTCTATATCCACAAGTGGGAAGATCTCCCGACTTTGCGTTATCTCCTGGAAACGGGGCTTCCGATTGTGCGGATGGTTCACGACCACGACACCTACTGCCTGCGGAGCTATCGCTATAACGTGTTCACACGCGAAGTTTGTCATCGTCCGGCGACTCCCTATTGCATCGTCCCGTGCCTCGCGCCAATCAAACGCAATCGCGAGGGAGGCTTTCCGTTTCGCTGGGCGAGCTACTTGAACAAGCTGGAGGAGATCAAGCTCAACCGCCGCTTTAATCGGCACCTCGTCGTCACCCGCTACATGCGTGATGAGCTCCTCTTAAATGGCTTTGATGGCAGCAAGATTGAGATTTTTCCGCCGGTGCCGCGTCCCGGCCGGCAGCTTCGCAGCAGGTTCTCTGATCGAAACCTCATCCTCTTTGCCGGGCAAATCATCCGCGGCAAGGGAGTGGATGTCCTTCTGCAGGCTCTCGCCAAGGTCAAAGCGCCTTTTGAAGCCGTGATTTTGGGGGATGGCAATCAACGCGCTACTTGCGAAGCCTTGGCGCAAAAGTTGGGTCTCTCCGGTCGCGTGCATTTCAAAGGTTTCATCCCTCAGGAAGAGTTGGTCGCCTATTATGAAGACACCTCCGTTGTCGTGGTGCCCTCGGTCTGGCCGGAGCCCATCGCTACCATTGGTTTGGAGGTCATGCGCTATGCCCTGCCGGTTGTCGCTTTCGATGCCGGTGGCATTGGCGACTGGCTTCACGATGGCAAAAACGGCTACCTCGTTCCCTGGATGAACACGGATATCTTTGCGGCTCGCCTCGATACGCTCCTGGCCGACAAAGCGCTGGCTCGCCAAATGGGCGAACATGGACTTGAACTCGTCTCCCGGGAATACGATTTTGAAAATTACATATCCCGGCTTCAGGATCTCTTTTCCCGCATGGTCAAGACCGTGCCCGTAGCTACTTCCAACGCCGCATGAACCTCACTCCTGAAGACGAAGAAATTGCCGCTTACTGGAGTCACGCCTCCACGGCCCGGGGTCGTTTCTCCATCCGGCTCCGGCTGGCCTTTAAACGTTTTGCATGGAATACCGTCGTCGGAGGCAGTGCCTTGCTTAAGCGACTGCTCGATCTCGTGGCCGCATCCTGTGCCTTAGTCTTGTTGAGCCCCGTGTTTTTGATCGTGGCTCTTTTGATCAAAAAAGAGGATGGAGGCGCCATCTTCTTTGGCCAACCACGCGTTGGCTACCGGGGACGGCTCTTTCGCATGTGGAAATTTCGCTCCATGGTTCCCAACGCGGATGCGCTCAAGGCAAAGCTCCTTGAGGCAAATGAGATGCAGGGGGGAGTCACTTTCAAGATGAAGAATGACCCGCGCGTGACCAGGATTGGACGCTTCATTCGCAAATATTCCATCGATGAATTGCCCCAGTTCTGGAATGTATTTCGTGGTGAAATGTCGCTGGTCGGTCCGCGCCCTCCGGTTCCCAAGGAAGTGGCCGAATACGATGTCGACTCCCGTCAGCGCCTCCTGGCCAAGCCGGGGCTCACCTGTTTCTGGCAAGTCAGCGGTCGCAGCAACATCGACTTTGCCGGACAGGTACGGCTTGATCTTGCCTATATCCGGTCGGAAAATATTTGGCTCGATATCAAGCTGCTGTTGAAAACCGTTCCCGCCGTGTTGTTGGGGCAAGGGGCCTATTGATCATGGAGACGACTCTTGAACTTCTCGCTCCGGATTACGGGCGATTCGATACCATCTGGCGTCATCCGCTTCCTTTTGTGCTTTGGCCTGTTGGGCCCAAATCGCTTCTGGCCCATTGGATGGATGAAGCGGTGCGACGCAACGTCACGAAAGTGATCATCTATGCGCCTGATCGACCGGCGGAAATCCGCAAACATCTGGAGGGAGGCCATTATTGGAGCAAGCCGGTGGAGGTGGTTCCAGTTTCCTCAGAGAGTGCATCAAGCCCAAGCGCCCATCGACTCGACGGCCTGCCATCGTCTCCCCCGCAGGAATTAATCGTTAGTGCCGAAGGCTTACTTCAGCGATGGCTGGATCTTCAAGCGCAATGGCTGGAGTCGCGCCAATCCCAAGATATCTCGGTTGATGTGGAAACCGTTCCCAACGGCTGGCTCGGGCCCGGAGCCATCATCCATCCGAAGGCAGAAATGCGTCCACCCTACTGGATTGGTGCGCGCACCATCATCGGGGCCAAGTGCCGGATCGGCCCCATGGCGGTTGTACATCCCGGTTGCTTGCTCGATACCCGCGTTGAGGTGGAGCGCGCCGTAATTCTACCCGATACCTATCTGGGCCAAAACACCCGGGTGCATGAAGCCGTGGCCCAGGGAAACGTATTCATCGACATCAAGCGCGCTTGCCGGGTTGATATCCATGAAAGCTTCATTTTGAGTTCCCGCCACCTGGCGCAAGGGAAACCATCCTTTCTTTCCCGCTTCGTGGCCGCCATGCTTTGGCTGATCCTGGCGCCTCTGGCGTTACTTTGGCCGGGCCAATCGTGGCAGCGCAAGGACTGCCTTTCCGCCCGTGAAAATATATCTTTAGCTACGGGCAGCAAGGGGCCGCTTATCATCCGGCGCTGGCCATGGCTCAAAACAATCGTGTCCGGAAAATTGCGCTGGATTGGACCGTTGCCCCGGACGGAAAAGCAGGTCGAGGCCTTGCCGGAAGACCTGACGCAACGCCTTGCCGAGCAGCTTCCCGGTCTTTTCTCCTGGGCGGATTCCCACGGCTGTTACAGCGTTGACCAGGAAGATGAATGGATTCACACCGCGTTTCAACTCTTGCACGATGACGGCAGTGTCAATCGGCTTCTCCGGCGTAAAATGGTAACCCTCGCCCTTACTGTTCCCCGCGTCCATCCATGAGCCAAAACTTAAGCTATAACGAATCGGCGGAATGCTGGTTCCGGGGCGACCTTGGCCAAATTCCTTCCGCCCTGGGCACGCTGGGCAGTTATCTTGCGATCCGCGGGGTTAACGAGGAAACCTGGAAGGGCATCGAGCTGGCCGTCGCGGAAGCGCTTAACAACGCCGTGATTCATGGATGCAAGGACCGCGAAGATGAAGGCGTTTTGCTCCAATGGAATTGGTCAGGAGAAACACTCGTCGTCACGGTTCATGATCCGAGCCAGTTCATGCCGGAATTTGCTTCTGCCGATCTTCCGGAAGATCCGCTGGCGGAGGAGGGGCGGGGCCATTTCCTTATGGCCACCTTGATGGATGAGGTCGCGCACCTTCAGGTCAACGGGCATCACGCGCTCGAAATGAAAAAAAAGCTGGGGCCCATGTCCTGGTCGCCTCATGTCCTGGCCGATTATGAGGAAACTCTTAACTCCCTGGTCACTGAGTTGGGAAGTTGTTACGAAAATCTCTCCGCCGTTTTTCGTTTTTCAGAGATTCTGGCCACGGCGACCAATTTCACCGAATTTTCTGAGACCGTGCTGGATCAACTGAACCGGCTGGTTAAAGCACAACAGTCCTATCTCCGCTTGCAGACCCAGGATGCATCGATGTTATGGCAGGTGGTATCGGTTGGGGAACCGCTGGCCGAATTTCCACTCTCGCTTGAGATGACGCAGGAATGCCTGGAGCTGGAAGTTTTCAAAACACGGGTCGGGAAGGATTTTGAAACGGGTTCTTCCTTGCCTTCGGATGACCCCCTGCATCCGGTTCAAGGCGCGATCCGCGTCTGTCCCATCTTCTTTCAGCAGGACGTCCTGGGTTGTCTCGCCGTGCTGAGACCGGCCCATGGCCATCCTTTTCTTGCAGCGGAAGCCGCCTTGATCCGGGTCGTCGCCGATTTCTTGGGCATTGCCTATGTCGCGGAACTTTCCAAGGAACGGAGCAAACAGGAAGAAATGGCCCGGCGCGAATTGGAGATTGCCTCATCCATCCAGCAATCACTCTTGCCGAATGTTTTTCCGGAGCATCCGCCCTATCAAACCTTCGGCATCTGTCGTAGCGCGCGTGAAGTGGGAGGCGATTATTTTGACCTCATCCCGCTGGAAAACCGGGGGCTGCTCCTGGTTATCGCCGATGTCATGGGAAAAGGAATGCCCGCTGCCCTGCTCGCCACCATTTTCCGCACCGCCGTCCGGGCGCGACTGGATCTTGCGGGCACTCCGGGACAACTCTTGACCGAGGTTAACCGTCAGCTTGCATCAGACCTTGATAATCTCGACATGTTCATCACGGCCAAACTCGTCTTCCTTTCTTATGAAGATCATATGATCCACTATGCCGATGCCGGACACTGCCCCATCCTGATCCGGCGCAAAAATCAACCGGCCCTGTTGCAAATTCAGGCCGACGGTTTTCCCCTCGGGGTCTCTGATCACTTCGAGTATCCTGCCGAGACTTTTCAGATTGAGCCGGGAGATGTTCTCACCATGATCACCGACGGTGTCTACGAAGGTTTTGGCGAGAAAGGCCTCGACTACCTCATGCAACAAATCCTCAAGCTTGAGCACCGGAATCTACCCGATTGGTGCAATCGTTTGCTCAGCCTCAGCGAAGGCAATGTCGAAGCCACTCCGTTACGGGATGACCGCACGATTCTCGTGCTGGAAAGGAAGAGTTAGGCGCGACGCTATGGCTAACGGTAAAACTCTGCTGGTGGTTGATGACGATCCCGGTGCGCGCCGTCTTTTGCAGTTTGTTCTGGCCAAGACGGGTTGCGATATTCTGACGGCGGCGAATAGCGTGGAAGCCCTTGGCATCGCGGAAAAGCAGCCTATTCACTTAATCGTGACCGATTTCATGATGAAAGGCATGGACGGATTTGAATTGACCCGGGCGTTGCGGAAGATGCCCGCCTACTCCCAGTTGCCCATTGTCATGCTCAGCGCCCGAGGACAAATCGAAGTTGATGATGCGGAATGGAACAATGAGATCACCTTCATGATGGCAAAGCCCTTTAGTCCGATCGAACTGACCTCACGAATTCAACTCCTGCTCAAATTGTGAAGACGGAATCACTCGATCTTTTTGTCTTTGCCGATGCCTTGGGCTGGGATCTAGTCCAGCGGCGCCATTTTCTGGCCGATCTGCTCCCTCATCGCCACGCCTGCCAGACGCTGCTCGGTTACTCGTGCACTTTTGATCCGACGATCCTCACCGGACTGCTTCCCATTGAGCACGGGCACTTTTCTTTTTTTGTCTACGATCCCTCCCATTCACCTTTTGGCTGGGCAAAAAAGTTTTCCTGGTTGCCGCAACGAGTCGCCGCCCATCACCGCGTGCGCAATCGCGTCAGTCGCTGGGTCGCCCGCCGGGCTGGTTATACCGGTTATTTCCAGCTTTATAGTGTGCCGTTTAACCGTTTGCCCTACCTCGATTACACCGAAAAAAAAGACATCTACGAGGCGGGGGGAATCATCGCAGGTCATGAAACCATTTTCCGTCTCTGGGAACGTTCCGGGTTGCCTTGGGTGAAGTCCGACTGGAGGCGAGGTGACGCCGCCAACATCGCTCATATCAAGGATGAAATAGGCAAGGGGCAGGTGAGGCTTGCTTATTTGTTCACTGCGGGACTCGATGCCGTCATGCATGCCCACGGTACCTCCGGACCTGCCGTCGATGCGGCCTTTGACCAATTTGAGAAATGGATCCGGGAAATCTACGAGCTTGCGCAACGTTCCTACGAAAAAGTCCGGATCCATATCTTCAGTGATCACGGCATGGCCGACACCAAGTCGGCTAGCCGGATGATGGTCGAGTTCGAATCGCTCGGGCTTCGGTATGGGCGCGATTATGCGGCCGTCTGGGATTCCACCATGGCCCGGTTCTGGTTTCCCGGCGGTGATCCGATTCGTGATATCGTCACGAAATGGCTCTCACAGCATCCAGAGGGACGGATTCTAACGGATGAGGATCTGCGGGCCTCGGGGGCTCTCTTCCCCAATCATCGGTATGGTGAACTTTTTTACCTGCTCAATGAGGGCTTCATTTTTGCGCCCTCCTATATGAATCAAGGTTTTGTGCGCGGCATGCACGGCTATGCTCCCGCCGCCGTTTCAACACCAGCGTGCTGGCTCACCAATCACTCCGAAGGCCCGGATCCCCAGAGCATCAATCGGATTTATCAATCCATGGCCTGGGCCACGCGGTAGCGCATTGCTTTTTACACGATGAATTCCTTAGATTTAAAATCGGTCCCGTATTGCTCCTGAAAGGAGCGAAACCAGGAATCAAATCCCACTCGCATGACTATCCTGCCCAAACAAAACCTTCCGGTTTTTGTTTTTGGTCATCGAAATCCCGATACGGATTCCGCCGTATCTGCGGTGGTCGCCGCACAACTCAAAGGGGAGTTGGATTCCTCACAGGTTTATCAACCTTTCGTTCTCGGTGAGCCCAATCGCCAGACAAAATGGCTCTTCACGGATGCCGAAGTTCCGTTGCCTCCCCTACGGGACGATCTCCGCTATCAAGTGAGTGAATTGATGAATCCCTACGAGCATGTCGTCGCCCCGCACGAGCATCTCGGGAAGGCGATGGACTTCATGCAGCAATCTCAACTCAGTATGGTTCCGGTCGTTGATGAGGAACGGCATCTCCTCGGAATCCTCAGTGACCGGTTGCCGCAAAACCAATACTTTTACTCGTTCAACGTCGAGGATTTCCTGGGGGTTTTGCTTGAGTTGGACGACCTCGTCCAGGCCCTGCCCCTGGAATGGATCGGGGGTCAACCTCAGAAGGATGAAGGCAAGGGTAGGCTGGTTCTGCTCAGTCATGATCACGAAGAAATTCCCGCGCATGTCGGCCCAGGGGATGTCATCATCGTGGGCCCGCATCGCCGATCCATTTTGCGGCTCTGCGGGCTCGGCGTGCGCGCCATCATTGTGGCGGAGGCCTCCGATTCCTTCTGTGCTTCTCTGGCCAGTCACCGCGATTCCGTTCCCCTCTTCCGCTACCGTGGCAGCCTCCTGGCGCTCACCTCGCATCTGCCTCGTGCGATTCCAGTCAAGCATGTCATGGCGACCGATTTTCCATCCTTGCGACCAGACCAACGCGTGTCCGAAGTCATCGACTTGATTGCCGAATCTCCCCATGCGCTTCCGGTTATTGACCCGGCGGGAAAACTTGTCGGCGTTTTTTCCCGCCGTGAGGCGCTCAATCAAAAGCCAAGAAAAGTCATCCTCGTGGACCACTTTGAGCGGGCGCAATCCATGCGCGGCTTTGATCTCGCTGAAGTCATCGAGATCATTGATCATCACCGCATTGGTGATGTTCAAACGATCAATCCAGCCCGGATCGATTGTCGCCCCATCGGAAGCACGGCGAGCATCCTTGCGCTGCAGTTTCGCGAATCCGGAAAGACACCTTCTGCCGCTCAGGCCCGGCTTCTCCTCGGCGCGCTGGTATCGGATACGTTATTGCTGGGTTCGCCGACCACCACTTCTATCGACCGGGAGGTCGCCGAATGGCTGTCGGGTCTCGCCCAGGTTTCGCTCATGGCGTGGGGCCGGGACGTGCTGACTCAGAATGATGAACTGGCCGAGGGCGTCACCGAGAAATTGGTCTTAAAAGATTGCAAGGAATTCTCCCACGGCGATTACAGGTTTCTTGCCGCTCAAATCGAAACGGTGAATCTTGATCTGCTGACTCCACAGCGTCAGGAACTGTTGCAACGAACCTGCGATCAAGTCCGGGCTAACTCCGGTGCAGCTTTTCTTATACTCATGATTACCGATGTATTTCGCGGAGAAAGTCGCCTGCTCGTCTCCGACTCCGACTGCAGACGTGCTCGTCATTTATTGGAAGTAAACGTCCCGGAAGAAGGAAAGATCGCGCACGGCTGGGTATCTCGAAAGAAGCAGCTCTTACCCTATATTATTGGGCGCCTTGGGACGTGGCGTCCGTAATCTGTCCCTGTTCCAGCGGTCATTTGCGTGAGGCTTTCTTTTCAAAGGAAGCTATTCCCAATTGAAATAAATTAATGAATAAGATTTAATTATCTTTGTCAAAAGTCGGCGGGGAAATTCGGTTTTTCCTTAAAAATGAATTATTCCGACAAACCTAAAACCCATCTGCACCCCCGCACCATCGGTTGGTTCGGTACCACGGCGGTTGCGATGGGGGGGATTAACCAGAGCCTGTTTCTCATCGGGGCTCTGATCATTGGGCAGGGCGATATCCCCGGACAAGGCAGTGCCGCCGTGCTCCTCCTGGCGCTCGGTCTATTTTTGAGTTGGGCGGCGACCCCCGGCTGGCTGGAACTGGTGATGATGTTCCCCAACCGGGTAGGGGGTATTTCAGCCGCGTGCGCAGAGGCTTTCCGGCCTTACAGCCCGCTCTTATCTAATTTGACCGGGGTCTGTTATTGGTGGGGATGGGTACCGACCTGCGGCCTGACCGCGCTTCTCTCGGCCTCAGCGCTGCACCAATGGTACCTGCCATGGTTTTCGATTCCCTGGCTGGCCACCTGCATCGTTCTGGCTTTTACCTGGATCAATCTTTGCGGCGTGAAATGGGTTATGCGGGTGGCCATGCCCCTGGCCAGCGCTTCTGCCTTTCTGGCGTTTCTATCGGCGCTTACGCCTATTTTCTCGGGTGAATTCGATTGGCATCAATCCCTGACCTTCCATCTCACCGTTCCTTTCCCCGGATGGTTTGGGGAATTTACCAGCGTGATGGCGGGTCTTTATCTCGTGGGTTTTGCCGCACCTGCCTACGAACAATCCACCTCGCATGTCGGGGAAACCATCGATCCCAACCGCAACGTCCCCCGTGCCGTTTTTACCAGCGCCGCGCTGGCCGGAGTTTATTTCGTTGTTCTTCCAGTGGTCTGGCTGGGAACGCTGGGACCGGAACCGCTGAGCCGGGATCTGGCGCAAGAACTGGGGCCGACCTTTGCGCCTCTTCTGGGGGCGACTGCCAAGGCCGCGGCGATCTGGTTCATGACCTTCAACATGCTTCATGGTACCCTGGCCCCTCTGGCGGGAGCCTCCCGGGTATTGGCTCAGCTTGCTGAGGATGAGTTGTTACCCGAATCGCTAGCCCTCAGAAACGATAATGACGCCCCGTGGGTGGCGACGTTGCTGACCGCCGGCACAGCCATTATTCTCCTCTTCATCGGGGATCCCATCTGGCTGATTGCCGCCGCGAACCTGACTTACCTGATCGGCATTGCCATGCCGAATGTCGCTGTCTGGTTATTGCGGCGCAACGAACCGGCGTTGATCCGTCCCTACCGTGCGCCGAAGGGAGCGATCGGCCTCGGTCTTTTGGCGGCCACGGGTTGGCTTTGCTCCGTGGTCTTCGGTTTTCAGCAATTCGGATTACCCACGGTGATGATCGGCATCGCCTTTGCCTACTCGGGTTCCATCTTGTATGCCTGGCGCAAATTTGTGGACCGTCGCCGACGCGGTCTTCCGGGAGTGGCCCACACCCTTCATGTCAAATTAACCGGGGCGATGCTTCTGGTGCTCCTCTTGGATGCGGGAGGATACTTGATCGCGGTTCAACATGTTCCGAATGAGCATCTGGCCCTGATTGCATTGCTGGAGGATATCTTTGTGATTGTCGCGCTCTTGACGATTGGGGTGGGACTCATTTTACCCGGCATGATCGCCCATTCCGCAGTTGAAGTTTCCAAGGCGGCTCAAACATTGGTGAAAGGAACGCTGGGCGAATTTAACCTGGCCATGCAAAACCTCGCCTCCGGCAATCTCGACCAGGCACGGACCAACCTGAAAATCAATCTGGTCAAAGTCTACTCGCGCGATGAGGTCGGTGACATGGCCCATAGTTTCAACGACCTGCAGGTCGAGGTAAGCAAGGCCGCTCAAGGTCTGGATGGAGCGCGGGAAGGGCTTCTAAAAGCCCGTCACGAGTTGCTTCGCACCAACGAACAGCTTCAGCTTGAATTGGAAGCCAGGAAGGAGGCTGAAAAGTCGGTGTCGCTCCTCGCCGCAATCGTCACCTCCTCCAGTGACGCCATCATCGGTAAAAACCTGGATGGCACGGTCACGAGCTGGAACGCGGGCGCGGAAAGAATTTTCGGTTATTCGAGCGATGAAATGATCGGAACATCGATCTTTCGGCTCGTGCCTCCCGACCGTCGGCAAGAAGAACAAGCCATCATTGACCGAGTCAGGAGAGGCGAGAAAGTGGTGCCTTTTGAAACCTTGCGTGTCGCCAAGGACGGGCATTCGATCAATGTGTCGGTTGCTGTTTCCCCCATCAAGGATCAAGAGGGCAAAATTGTGGGTGCTTCAAAAGTGGCCCGCGATATCACCGAGAGGAAACAGCAGGAGGAAAAAATTCAGGCGACACTGAACGAGTTGCGTAACCGGGAAGAAAGCCTTAGCCGGGAACGTGACCGGGCCAAGACCCTCGCTTACGAAGCCGATGCGGCCAACCGCGCCAAGAGTGAATTTCTGGCCATGATGAGCCATGAAATTCGTACGCCGATGAATGGGATTCTCGGCATGACAGAGCTTTTATTGAAATCCGGCTTGAATTCCAGACAGGTGGAATTCGCTGGAGCCGTGTCGCAAAGCGCGCAGTCGCTCATGCATGTGATCGATGACGTGCTCGATTTCTCAAAGATTGAAGCCGGCAAACTTTCCATCGTGAGGGAAAAGTTTTCCATTCGTGCGGTTCTCGATTCTGTCCTCGAAGTAGTTTCGCACCGCAGCGCCGAGAAGCAGCTTCGCCTGCTATGCATCGTTAGTCATCAGGTGCCGTTACAATTGAAGAGCGATCCGCTGCGGATTCGCCAGATCTTGCTCAACCTGATCAGCAACGCGATCAACTTTACCCAGGAGGGTGAAGTGATTATCCGGGTCAGTTTGGCCTCGGCGGCAAACGGACCAATCCGTTTACGGATCGAAGTGACAGACACAGGTGTAGGCCTGAGCCAGGAAGCCATGGAGCGCCTCTTTAAGCCATTTGTTCAGGTCGACCAGAGCGCTTCCCGCCGTTTTGGTGGAACCGGTCTTGGTCTCGCGATTTCAAGTCGACTGGCCACTTTGCTCCACGGCGAGATCGGCGTGCAAAGCACCGTCGGAAGCGGCTCAACCTTTTGGTGTGAACTCCCCTGTGAGGCGGTGGAAACCGATCCGGTTCATTCAGCGCATCCCAACCTGAAGAAATGTCATGTGATTATATCGGTGCAAAATCCCCAGTTGGAGGAATCTTTGAGGGAGCTTTTACTGGCCTGGCAAATTTCGTGCGATCAGCTTCCGCAGTTGAACAATTTACCTGATCAACTGACAAACGCGCGGACGGCAGGAAAGAACCCGGTCGTGCTTTGCGATGAGGAACTGGCCTCCGCGGTAACACCGCCTCTGACCACCCTGAACGGGAAGCAGTCCTCACCACCCCTGGTGCTTCTTACCAATTCGGACCATGCCATAAGCGCGGATGATAAGAGGCACTCACATTATTTGCATCTACCCCTTCGGCACAGTCAACTTTTCGACCTGCTCGTCACCCTGTCCGATCCCGGTGGAGAACCGTCCAGCCTGGGAACGGGTCAAGTTCGAAAAGCAACTGCTCCTCCGATGTCCCGTCTCTCGAACGGCATGGCCGGGCTTCGCATCCTCTTGGCCGAGGATCATAAGCTCAACCAGAAAATGGCTTTGCTCATGCTTGAGGAAATGGGGCTCAAGGCTGACGTGGCTGTAACCGGAGTCGAGGTCTTGTCCGCGCTCGCCCGGCAATCCTACGACCTCATTTTAATGGATTGCAGCATGCCAGAACTCGATGGCTACGATACGACCCGGTCGATCCGCCAGATTGAACGTACCCGCCATCTAACCAAGCGAGTGCCGATTATTGCCCTGACCGCCAACGCGCTGATGGGCGAGCGCGAGCGCTGTCTCGCCGTTGGCATGGATGACTACCTCGCCAAGCCCTTTACGATTGATGAGTTGCGCGGAACCATCCTGCGCGTCGTCGGCTCCGGAATGCCAGGCGGCGACTCCCCGCTTTACCGTTTGCATGACCTCGCTCGACAACTGGGACAGGAAACCATGGCGGACATGGTGAAGGACTACGTCCAGGAATTGCCTGGCCGGGTCGAGGAACTGAAGAGCCTGTGCCAAGCCTCCTCGCTAACTGAAGCCGAGCGCCTGTCTCATTCCCTCAAAAGTGTCAGCGCCTCCTTTGGATTGGAAAAATTAGCCGATCATTTCAGCCAATTGGAAAACACCTTGAGAGAAGGGCAGATCACGCACATCGAGACCCAACTATCCGGATTGGAATTAGTGGCAAAGTCAGCCGTACACGATTTGGAAAATTGGCTCAGCAGCTACGATCCCGTTCTATAAACGCCGCGGAATTTAGGCATTAACCTACCCCTCATCCCAACCTCCCCCTACACCCCAAAAGCCAAATGCAAAAAACCATTCTAATCGCTGATGATGAAAGTTACATCTTGCGCCTGCTTGAGGCGACCTTCCGTAAAGGAAACTATCGCCTGATCCTGGTTCGTTCCGGGCTCGAAGCCTTGGCCACGTTGGAAAACGAACATCCCGATCTCATCATCCTCGACGTCATGATGCCCGACCTGGATGGACTGAGCGCCCTGCGCCAACTCAAGGCCAATGAAAAAACCGCTGGCATCCCGGTTATCGTGCTATCGGCCAAAGGCCATACCCTGACCAAAATCCAGGCGGAGGAAGCCGGCGCCGAACTCTTCCTCACCAAGCCCTTCAGCCCCAGCCAACTCCTCGCCGACGTAAGCGCCATCTTTGACCGATTGAGCCCGTAAGCTCACGACATCGGATTTCCTTGCCCGCCGTTTTGATTCCGGCATACTGCCCATTCGTCTTCGACGTGCGGTGCCAGGGGAATTAGCTCAGTTGGTAGAGCGTCTCGTTCGCAATGAGAAGGTCAGGGGTTCGAATCCCCTATTCTCCACCCATTTTTTTCCACTTGCGCTGATCCGTCGCACGGAGTGCAACGGCTACCTGGAACCTTTCTAAGGGTGGGTCATCTCTTCCGGCTTTACCGTGGCGTCGAATTCCTCGCCGGTGAGCAGGCCGAGTTTAATCGCCGTGGCGCGCAGGGTGGCGTTTTCCTTGTGCGCTGTCTTGGCGATCAGTGCCGCGTTGTCGTAGCCGATCTTCTGGTTCAGCGCGGTGACGAGCATGAGCGAGTCGTTGAGGAAATGGGCAATGCGATCCCGGTTCGGCTCGATGCCGACGACGCAATGCTCGACAAAGGAGCGGCAGGCATCGGAGAGCAGGTCGATGGAGTGGAGGTAATCAAAGATGATCAGCGGCTTGAAGACATTGAGCTCAAAGTTGCCCTGCGATCCGGCAAAGGCGATTGCCGCGTCATGGCCCATGACTTGGATACAAACCATGGTCATCGCTTCGCACTGGGTCGGGTTGACCTTGCCCGGCATGATGGAGGAGCCGGGCTCGTTTTCCGGAAGCGTCAGCTCGCCCAGGCCGCAACGGGGGCCGCTGCCGAGCCAACGCAGATCATTGGCGATCTTCATCAGCGAGACGGCGAGGGTGCGGATGGCGCCGCTGGCCATGACGAGCGGATCGTGCGCGGAGAGCGCGGCAAATTTGTTTGGCGCAGTGACGAAGGGATAGCCGGTCAGCTCGGCGATCTTCTTCGCGACGCGATCGGCGAATTCAGGATGCGTATTAAGTCCGGTGCCGACCGCGCTACCGCCGAGCGCCAGCTCCGCGACATCGGGCAGGACCATCTCCAGACGCTTGATGTCAGCGTCGAGCAGCGCGACGTAGCCGGAAAATTCCTGGCCCAGGGTGAGGGGAGTCGCGTCCATCAGATGGGTGCGGCCGATCTTCACGATGGATTCAAATTCCTTCGCCTTGGCGGCGAGGGCGTCGCGCAGGTTCGCGACGGCGGGGATCAGCGTGCGGGAGGTCGCGAGCGCGGCGGCGATCGACATCGCGCCGGGGAAGGTGTCGTTGGAGGACTGCGACATGTTCACGTGGTCGTTCGGATGGACCGGCTTCTTGGAGCCCATCTCGCCGCCGGCCATCTCGATGGCGCGGTTGGAGATGACCTCGTTCACGTTCATATTGCTCTGCGTGCCGCTGCCGGTCTGCCAGACGCGGAGGGGGAAGTGCTCGTCGAGCGTGCCTGCGGCGACCTCATCGGCCGCCTTCACGATCAGGTCGGCGATCTCCGGCTTGAGCTTGCCGAGATCAAGGTTGACCAGTGCGCAGGCTTTCTTCAACACGCCAAAGGCGTGGACGACCTCAAGCGGCATCTTGTCGTTACCAATGTCGAAATGGATAAGCGACCGGGCGGTCTGCGCGCCGTAGTAGCGGTCATTCGGCACGGGGATCTTGCCCATGCTGTCGGATTCGATGCGGGAGTTGGCGGGGACGTTGGTCAGGTCAATGGCGTGAGACATAGGAGCCAATATTAGAAGCACCCGCCGCCAACTTGTCGAGGGAGCAGTTGAGTTCACGGTTCAGTCGTAAAGCCGAAGTTTAATTTAACTTTGCCTCCCTGGCCTCAAGAGTGAGAAGGTATCTCTTGTACCGGCTTTATGGCGAAGAGATTCAAGAAACGAAAACGTCCCGAAGTTGTAGCCTCGTCGCAGTTACACTCAACGCCCGAACCTTCGCTGGATTTCAAGCCCAAGTACTTCGTTTTACTACTGAAAGTTCTGCTGATCGTGGCGGCAGGTTGTTGGATTTACGGGCCGGTCCTTCATGGTGACTGGCTTTGGGACGACGATTTCTATTTCGCGAGCAATCCGATATTGAGCGACCCGATCGGACTTTGGAAAATCTGGTTCGTGCCCGGCAGTTTTGTCGAGTACTACCCCATTCTGGCCACCGCCCAATGGATCGAGTGGCATCTTTGGCATAACGCTACGTTGGGCTACCATCTCACCAGTCTTCTCCTTCACTTGCTGAGCGCGTTGTTGGTCTGGCGATTACTGGATAAATTGGGACTGCGCCTGGCTTGGCTGGGGGGACTGATTTTTGCCATTCACCCCGTGCAGGTGGAATCGGTGGCCTGGATCGCGGAGCTCAAAAACACGCTTTCTTTACCTCCATTCCTTCTCGCCATGGGAGCCTGGATCGATTACGAAAATCACCATCGAAAGCGGGACTACTTATTGGCATTAGGCCTGTTTCTCGTCGCCATGCTTTGCAAGATCAGCATGGCTCTCTTTCCTTTGGTCATTCTGCTTTATGCCTGGTGGAAACGGGGACGAGTTGGCTCCAAGGACCTCATCTCCTGTGCGCCATTTGCCGCTCTTTCGTTGGTTCTCGGCATGACCACCGTTTTCGCGGGCGACTGGTACCGTGAGCTTTACCACATGCCGTCCAATGTTGTGGTTATAGGAGATGCTTTTTTCCGTATAACACTGGCCGGACTTTCGCTCTCATTTTATTTCAGGCAATGGTTTTGGCCCTTCGTTTTATTACCCATTTATCCGCAATGGTCGATCAATCCTCCTTCTTTGCTGAAACTTTCACCCTGGTTTCTGCTGGCTGGAGTTATTTATTGGCTTTGGACCAGGCGAAAGAGCTGGGGAAGGCATGCCCTGCTGGGCCTGGGCTTCTTCATCATCAACCTATTGCCCTTTCTTGGTTTCAATACGGTTTCGTACATGGCGTTTACGTGGGTGATGGACCACTTTCTCTATCTCCCTTCCATCGGCTTGATCGGTCTGGTTATCGCGGCCTTGGGACAAGTGGAGCAAATGCTCTCTGCTTCCTGGAGAATTGCCGGTATCGGCGTCATGGTCTTGCTGCTCGGTACACTCGCTTTTATCAGTCGTGACTACGCGAAAAAGTTTATCAATCAGGAAGTCTTGTGGACCTATACCGTCCAACACAATCCGGAAGCCTTTACCGCTTACAACAATCTTGGCTTGGTCCTGCTCGGCCACGATAAGGTGGATGAAGCGATCCCTCAATTTCAACAGTCCCTCCGCCTCAACCCCCTTTACGCCGATGCGCGTGATAATCTGGGCGTGGCCCTGATGCGAAATGGAAAAGTGGATGAAGCAATGGCCGAATTTCAAAGAGCCCTGGAGATTTATCCTGAGTCTCGCGAAGCGGGCACCAGCCTGGGTGACGTGCTGGTTAAAAAGGGGCAGGTGGATGCCGCCATTCTTCAATTTCAAAAGGTCCTGGCCGCCAATCCTACCTACGCCAAAGCTCATAATAGCCTCGGGAATCTCTTTCTTCGTCAAGGCCAGATTGACGAGGCAATGATGGAGTTCCAGAAAGCCGTGGACTGCAATTCAAACTATGCCGAAGCCGAAAATAACCTCGGCATCACTCTTTTTCACCAAAGGAGAGTGGGTGAAGCCATCAACCATTATCAAAAAGCCGTCGACATCAAACCTGACTACGCCACGGCCTACAATAACCTGGGCATCGCCCTGGGGGCGGAGGGAGAGCTTGGCCAGGCCGCCAATGCCTTCAAAAAGGCCATAGACCTAAAGCCCGGTTATAATGAAGCGCGATACAATCTGGCTAAAGTAACAACCATGGCCCAAGGAAAAGGGGCTGCTCCGTAGGGATTTGAGACTGAAGTTGTGTATTCTCTGTCGCTATTTCGAGAGAGCACTTGGGGGAGGTAATGTGCGAGGCCTTTTCGACCGTGCGCTTGAGTTTGAGCAGAGGATGCTCTATGTTTGACTCATGAGCGCAGAACAGCTTATCGCCGAGTTCAAAGCTTTATCGCCGGAAGATCGTCAACTTGTGGCCGAGGCTGTGCTTTCCGAAGACACCTCGTGGATTCCCGATTCCTTTCGTCAAGGCATGGAAGATATTGAAAAGGGACGCACGGTTTTCATGGAATCCGCATTGACGCAAAAGCCGCCACAAACGGGCGAATGAAATACAGCTTTCAGGCCTCGGAAAATTTCTGGAAGAAGTTTTATCGTCTTTCCTCGCAACAAAAAGAAAGTGTCCGTCTGGCTTGGATTATTTTTAAAGATAATCCATTTGATTCACGTCTTGGCACCCACCGAATCAACAGTCTCTCCGCTCATTACAAAAAGACGATCTATTCGGTCGTCATCGAGGCCGATCTGCGAGCCGTGTTTTATTGCGAAGGGAATGTGGTCTGGACAGTCGATATTGGAACGCACGCTGTTTATAAATAGTTAATGAAAATAGGGCGTTAAAACTTTAGATAAAATAAGACCGTATAAACCAGCTATGAGAAATCCATTTCTTAAGCGATAAGATCGTGCGGCACGGCTAGATATCTTGTCCATTTTCTCTACGATTCTTTTAATATTAGAAGGATGATTTTCGCGTGCTTCCGCGAGTTTATAATTGAGACTTTGGGAAAAACTGACTTGCTCAACTCGAAGAAACCCAAATATGAGCGAGAAAAGCAGTAAAACTAGAGATGAAATCTCTAGGCCGTAAGGTGAAATGCTTATGGGTTGTGGGGTCAGAGTTTGTCCAACATATCCACACATCGCTCCGGTGCCTCCTAAGACAAAATAATCCAGTCTTTGTTCTGCTTCTCGATAGTGCTCGTAGAGTAATCTCTTCGTTTCATTCACAAAATTTACACTAACCCTTGTGACGCCCCTCTCAATACTTTTGCATCAAAGGTAAGGCGTCGGCTGAAAGTCGGGATACTTGGCTTTGAGTTTTTGGCGCCAGTCGGTGGAGGACTTGGTGTCGCCGGCTTTCTCGAAGGCGTCGGCGGCGCGGGCGGTGGCCTGGGGATTGATCTTGGGATCGTCGAAGAGGAGGGCGAGGGTGGCGAACATCTTGGCGGCCTCGGGATAATCCTTGGCGGCGTAGGCGGTCTCGCCGAGGAGCATGCGGGCGGCGGCGCTGTTCGGGCCTTCGGGTTCCTGGAGGAGCGCCTGCTCGCCGAGCTTCTTCGCGGTGTCGAAGTCCTGGGCGCCGAGTTCCGCGCGGCCCAGCGCGAGGAGGACCTTGGTCGCGTCCTTCGCATCGGGTTTGAGGTCGCGATACTTCTTGTAGCTGGCGACGGCGGCGGACCATTCCTTGCGCTGGCTCTGGATTTCGCCCAGTTGCCACCAGGCGCCCGCGAGCAATTCGCCCGGGTCGGGGTGCTGCGTGACGCGGGTGTAGTAGGTCTCCGCATCGGCCAGGTTACCGGCCTTGCGCGCGGTCTCGGCCAGCCAGTAAAAGAGCGCGGCAGGCAGGCGGGCGGCGACTTGCGCGGTGGGATCGGTGGGGGTGGGGAGCGTCTCGTACTGCTTCAGGTAAGAGAGGGTCTTGTCATAATCCTTCTGGCCGTAACTGCCGAGAACGAGCCGCTGCGTGGCGGGCTGCATCCAGGTGGCCGCATCGGCGTCGCGGGCCTTGAGCAGGTAAGGCTCCGCGCCCGCGTAATCGTGATTGCGGAAGAGCGCGTCGCCGACGAAGAAAGCGGCGGTGGCCTTGAGCTTGGTCTTGGGGAAATTATCGAGGAGCTTGCGGAAGGTCGCGACGGCGAGTGGTTCCTGCGCCGGACCACCACGGGCGTAGATGAGGCCGAGCGATTCGAGCGCGGCTTGCTGTTCCGGCGTGCCATTGGGGGCGAGCGACTGGACAGCTTTCCACGCCTCGGTCGCGGCGAGGAGCTGATTCGATTTTTGCAGGCAGACCGCGAGCCGGGCCTGGACTTGCAACGCCTGTTGCGCCTGGGCCTTGGCATCGGAACCGGGATGGGCGTTGAGATCGTCGAGGTAGGCTTGGTAGGAGGTCGCGGCCTTGGGGAGGTTGTTGAGCTGATCGTAGGTGCGGGCGAGTTCGAGGAGGATTTGCTGGTGGGGCCAGCCATCCGATGTCGGTTCCTGGGCGAGGCTTTCCCAGAGCGGCAGTGCGGCGGTGAAGTTCTTTTCACGCGACAATTCCTGCGCCTGGAGGAGTTGCACCCGCGCGCGGTAAGGCGATTGCGGCCAGGCTTTCAGATAGGCATCGGCTTCGCTGACCGTCTTGGTGCGGTCAATCTGGGTGAGGGCAAGGAAGCGCTCGTAAGCGGCGGTGACGGCGGAATCCTGCATGCCGAATTCGGCGAGGTAGAGATCGAATCCGGCCACGGCCTCGGGCCAATGCTTGAGGGAAAATTGGGCGTGGCCGAGATCGTAAAGATTCTCCGCACGGGCGCTGTCGAGGAGTTGATCCTTGTCCGGCGTGTAGACGGCGAGCCACTCGGCGTAACGCTTTTGGGCGAAGAGAATGCGGAGGAGGCCGGTGGTGGCCACCTTCCGGGCGTTGCCGTTGGGATCGAGTTGACGCGCCGTCTGGAAAAGCTTTTCGGCATCGGCGTTTTGCTTGAGAGCGAGGGCGTCCCAACCGCCACGGGCTGCCGCGGTCGCGCGGGTGGCGGGATCGGTGGACGTGGCGACGACTTTCTGCCAGAGCGGGAGCGCGTCAGCGGATTTGTTTTGCGAGTCATCGAGCTCGGCCAAGGCCTGGGCCGCGCCGCTGGTGAATTTACCGGCGGGCTGGGCGTCGGCGAAGGATTGGAGGAGCGTGCGGCCATCGGCCTCTTTTTGCGTGGCGAGGAAAGAACGGCCGAGGAGATATTTGGCGGCTTCCTGCAACTGGCCGTCGCCTTTGTCCGCGACGATTTGCAGCGGGACGATGGCATCGGTGAGCTTGCCGGCATCGAAGAGAAGCGCTCCGCGCTGGAGCTGGCCGTTGAGAAAGAGCGGGCCATCGGGATAGTTCTCGACCTGAAAGGTGTAGGCGGCGAGGGCATCGTCGCTGCGGTTGAGATTGCGGTAAGCCCCGGCGAGGCGATAGAGCGCTTCCTCGCGATGGCGGTCCTGCGGGAAATCGGTAAGGAACTTGGTGAAGGCGTTGACGGCGTCGGCGTACTGGCCGGCGTTCAGCGCGGTCATGGCGGCATCGAATTGCGCGGCGGCGGGATTGACGACGATGAGGCTGGCGGCGGGGGTGGCGTTGGTGGAGGCGGTCTCGAGCGGGGGAGCGGCGGGAGGCTGGACGACGGGCTGGGCGATGGGGGCGGTGGCGGGGACGGAGGCCGGTTGGGCCACCGGAGGCTGGGAGGGATCGACGGGAAGTGCGGCGGGTGGCGCGGAGGGGGTGGAGGCGGGAGGGGCGACGGGGATATCGGTGGTTTGGGCGTTAGCGAGGAAAGCGGTGGCGAGGAGGAGCAAGGTAGCCGTCGCACTCCGTGCGACGGATCGGCGCGAAACGGAGTTTCGCGGGAACTGGGGGCGTTCCCAAGTGCAACTTGGGGACGCGGGGGAAACTCCCTTAGGGGGTGTCATGGGTGGACGGCTAGTGGGCCGAGCCGTCTTTGTCCGGCCGGTTCGTGGCGAAGGCGATATTGGTCAGCTTGGAGGCGCGGCAGACATCGAGGACTTCGACGACGTGCTTGTATTCGACATTCTCCGAGCCGCGCAGGACGACGGCCTGGTCGGGGTAGACTTGCTGGATGGCGGAGAGCTTGGCCTGCAACTCGGGGAGGGTAAGGACGCTCCGTTCCAGCTCCACGGTGCCGTCGGTTTTCAGGTTGATGATGACCTCGCCGGGGAGTTGCTTGGGCGGAACGCCGTTGCGGGCGACGGGGACTTTGACGTCGATGTCCTGCTCGTAACGCGCGAGGTTCCAGGTGAGCAGGAAGAAGCAGAGCAGGAACATGATCACGTCGATCATGGGGGCGAGCTGGAGCTGGATCGGCTCTTGGTTGATGCGGCGGCGCAGGTTCATGGATGCGCGGGACTAGGGATTAATCCGGTGCCGTTTGCTGAGGAGAATCAGCTCCTGGGTAAGGAGGGTGCCTTCCGATTCAAGGATGGAAATAAGATGGCCGACGCGACCGCGGAAGTAGGCGTAGAAGGCCATCGCGGTGATGCCGACGGTGAGGCCTAGCGCGGTGGATACGAGCGCTTGGGAAACGCCACCCGCTAGGAGCATGGTGCGCATCGGGCTGGCTTCCGAGGCGATGTGGCCGAAGGAATGGAGAATGCCGACCACAGTGCCGAAGAGGCCGAGAAGCGGTGCGAGCACGCCGACATCCATGATATAAAGCACGCGCTGGTTCAGCGAGGCGGCAATGCGGTTGCCCTCGGTCTCCGCGACGGCGGTGATGGCGTCGGGCCCCGCCTCGGGATGGCGCTCGAGGAATTGCAGGACGCGGTCGACCATGCGGGCGGTGGCCTGCGGGCGATCAGCGACGTAAGTGGCGAGGCCGTCGAAGTCCTCGTTCTCAAAGAAGGGCTCCATGCGTTCCAGCAGCTCCGGTGTGGTGATGGCTTTTTCGGTCAGGGTGAAGAAACAATAGAGGATCAGCGTCAACGTGATCATGGAGGCGACGGCGAGGGGCACGATGACCCAGCCGGCGGCGGCGATGAGGTTAAGGAGAGAGGTTTCCTTGCCCATTTCCTCGACGGCGTCGTTGCCGGTGGTCTGGGCCAAAACCGGGGCCATCATGGCGAGGAGACTGGAGCCGGTGAGAAGGAGTCGTTTCATAGGTGATGGTGCTGCGGGCGCCAAGGCGGTGGCTGATTATTGGGGTCTTTGACGCTAAAAGGACGTTACAGGTTCAATCGAAGTGGGCAAGACGGGATGCCTGACGCGTTATACTATATAGTCCGGTTTTAAAAAAATCCGTCATCCTGAGCTTGTCGAAGGATCAGCCCCCGGTGAGCTTCTCATCCAAGAAAAATGTTCAACGAGGAGCCTCGTCGGAGGGAACTTACGCAAATCAAGTCTTAGTTGAGTGAAGCGATTATCATTCGGGAGCTGATCCTTCGACAAGCTCAGGATGACCGAATTTTTATTCAAGTAATTGTAGTGGAGGCCTCGACTCAATCCGCATCCGCGATGGCATCGCGCATCTGGTGCTCGGCGTCCTGGAGATAATCGAAGACTTTGTTGTCGGGGTCGCCGTGGTTGATCTGGTAGATGGCGGCATTGATGTAGCGGATGGCTTTCCGTTTGTGGCCCTCGTAGCCGTTGAAGGGATCGTGTTCGAGGAGGTTGAGGGCCTGCTTGAGCATTTCAATGCGGGCGCTGTTGGGCGGGGGCAGGCCACCGGGATTCCAGGCCTTGTCGACCAGGTCCATGGCTTGCTGCATTTGGGGGTGATCCATGCCGAAGGCCGGGGCGGAGAAAGTGAAAAGAACTCCGAACAGGGCAAGGGAACCGAGATGCGAGAGCGAGGAAAGTTTCATGTGCGGTAAAAATTTGGAAGGATCAAAAGTGGGAATGCCGATGATGCTTTTCTGGCGACAGGAATAGGGTTACTCCGGTTTAAAACTGAGGGAAAGGAAAAGTTTTTTCGCCAAGGGAATCTGGATTTAGCGACGGACTGGCGGCCTTCCGTGGAAAGGACTGGATGATGTAAGCCGTTAATAAATCTTGCCTCACCGCCCCTCAACACGCTAAGTCTCACAGCTTACCTTATGGCACGCCTTCTCGACTCGATTAATTCCCCCGCCGACGTTAAAAAAATTCCTTTGGAGCAATTGCCCACGCTGGCCCAGGAAATCCGGGAGGAGCTGATCTCTGTCCTGGCGAAGACGGGCGGCCATCTTGGACCGAATCTGGGTGTCGTAGAGTTGACGATCGCGCTGCATACCGTTTTTGAAACTCCCACGGATAGCTTTGTTTTCGACGTCAGCCACCAGGCTTATGTGCACAAATTGCTGACCGGTCGCCGGGACCGTTTTCATACCATCCGCCAGGCGGACGGCCTTAACGGCTTCATGCTCCGTACCGAGAGCGAGCACGACAGCTACGGCGCGGGTCACGCGGGTACGGCGCTTTCTGCGGCGCTCGGCATGGCCACGGCGCGGGATCTCCAAGGTGGCAGCGAACACGTTGTCGCGCTTTGTGGCGATGCGGCGTTCACCTGCGGTATCACCTATGAGGCGCTCAATAACATTTCGTCCCACACCAAGCGCCTGATCGTGATCCTGAACGACAACGAGTGGTCGATCGACAAGAATGTCGGCGCCATCGCGAAGTATCTCACGAACATTGTCACTAACCCGAATTACGAGAGCCTGCATCGCAGCATGGCCAAGCTGGTCGAGCGTTTTACCGGCGAAACCGGCAAGCAGCTCGCGCTGAGTGCGGAAGGCGTGGTCAAGGGGCTTCTTTCAACCGGACATCGACCGAGCCTGATTTTCGAGGAAATGGGCCTCTCCTATTACGGGCCGATTGATGGGCACGACCTGCCGACATTGATCAAGACGCTCGACTTCGCCAAGCACCACGAGACGCCGCTCCTGCTCCACGTCATCACCCAGAAGAGCAAGGGCTTTGAGATCGGGATGTCGAAGCAGAAGAAGTATCACGGCGTTGGGCCGGGAACCTACGATCCGGAAAAGAACGTCGAAACGACCTCCTCCGCGCCGAAGACCTACTCGCAGGTTTTTGCCGAGACGATGATCAAGCTGGCCGACATGAATTCGAAGGTGGTGGCGATCACCGGCGCGATGCCCAACGGCACGGCGCTCGATCTTTTCCAGCCGAAGCACCCGGACAAGTACTTTGATGTCGGTATCGCGGAAGAACACGCGGTTCTTTTTGCCTGCGGCATGGCGACCAAGGGGTACAAGCCGTTCTGCGCAATCTACTCGACCTTCCTGCAGCGCGCGTTCGACCAGATCGTCCACGACGTCTGTCTCCAGAACCTCAACGTTGTGTTCTGTATGGATCGCGGCGGTCTCTCGGGCGATGACGGTCCGACCCACCACGGTCTCTTCGATATCAGCTATCTCCGCTGTATCCCGAACCTCGTCCATATGTGCGCCTCCAACGAGGACGAATTGGCCGACATGCTCTTCACGGCGCTCCATCACGACGGCCCGATTGCCATTCGCTATCCGCGCGGGAACGGCCCAGGCGTGGCCCTCAAGCCCAAGCCCGCACTCATCCCGATCGGCAAGGCGGAGGTGGTCAAGCACGGCACGCAGGCGGTCATTCTCGGTCTTGGCGCGCTTCTCCCGATGGCGATGGAAGTCGCCAAGGAACTCGAAGCGAAGGGCTTCTCCACGGCGGTGATCAATCCCCGCTCGGTCAAGCCGCTTGATGGCGACACCATCTCGTTTTTCGCCCGCAGCGCCGATGTGGTCGTCACGATGGAAGATCACGTGCTCCCCGGCGGTTTCGGCAGCGCGGTGCTGGAAGAACTCCAGGCCCGCGGCCTCCAGACGCCCGTGGTACGGATCGGCTGGCCCGATGGCTTCATCGAGCACGGCAAGCCCGACGCCCTCCGCGCGAAGTACGGCATCAGCGTCTCGAACACTGTTGAGAAGACGTTGCCTTACCTCAAAAAGGCCGTCGCAGCGACTAAAGCCGAAGCCAAAGTCGTCGCGTAGTTCCGTGGTAGCCGCCGCTGTCCCTAGCGGCGGATGACTCTCTCCGTGATCAGCACTTCCGGCATGACGATGTCGGTCATGTTCGTCGCGTCGTTGGGGTTGGTGCCCGCGTTCTTCTCGGCCAGGTTGGTTGGCGTAGGAAGAGTGGGTGCTCGCATTAAAGATCAGGGATTAATTGTACCTGTCCCTTTTTCCCCCTTTTTTCTCCCTTCTGTTTTGGGCCTTGAAGATGATAGCTTCAAGGCTTCAAGGAAGCACATGGATTCGGTTGGTTTTTCATGGAGGTGTATTTGTCGTAAAAGGCGTTCTTCCATCTGAAGGAAAAACCATCGCAGACTCCCCATTTGGAAGAGCTCCCATCGTCACGGGTATAAATTCGTCCTCAGGAATACCTTCTGCGAGCCAATTAAAAGATCCATCAGAATTTTGGTTCAACTTAAATCGACAGGTAGAGGAAATCGGCCAAAGCCACAGAAAAGGCTTATATATAAAACACTCATCAACTTCGCACGACCGTACCAAATTTTGATCGGCTTTAAAATAATAAATACGAAAGGATTGAGCTTCATTTTGAGAAAGTTTTTTTATGGGCTTCAACACAATTCCTATTTGGTTGGGCATCTTTTCATCGTTGACATGCATAATCTCAAAATGAAAGGTTACGTTGTATATAGGGAGCGAACCGGTATTTCGAATGATAAAATTCTGATCGAATGGATTTTTGATACCGCTAGAGGGTTCTGCCTCAATTGACACGGAAGGATAAAAATACTGAACCATGCTCGGAAAGCCTCCGAAAAAGGTAAAAAAGAGAGAGAAACATGAAATCAGAAACGCACCCGCAGCAATCTTATGTTTCGAGCATAATTGTTTGACTTCTAGTAGATTTTTTTTGGCTCGTTTCTGTATTATTTCTAATTTTTGCGATACTGTTAATTGGCGGCTTACTAGCTTTTCCCATATCCTATTTTCTGTATTTTTTACGTTAGAGTTAAATTTATATACTTTACTAAAAGTAATTCCTGCGCGAATTCTTCTTCGGCGATCATTATGCCCCATATGTCCCTCGTCTAGGCCAACGCTTGCTGAAAATCATCACAACCCTTACCAATCAAATTCACATACTTCAATCCCTTACCGACAATGCTCCTAATTACTTTCATAAAGCGACCGTCGTCCGTATCGGCTCGTTCGTTGAAAAGGAACGCTTTTTCGTCGAGGTACCGAAATAAATGAAACGGCTCGCCATTAACGTAAGTGCCATGGATCGTGCGTTTGAGGAAGCACCAGAAGTTTCCCAAACCGTTCGTAGGGACATGGCCCTTGGCGTAGTAAATCGCGTAGTCAATGACTTTATGATTGTAATCTTTATTCATGCCGATGTAGGAGCGAAGCGCATCGGTGTTAAGGTTAGAGCCTTTCAAAACATGTTCGCACGTTGCCCTGAACTTCACGGTTGCGAGCGGTCTTAAGAACCTTAAGTGTCCTTCGACTGCGGCTCGAGTCAATCCAAGAAAAACTCATCTTCCGGCTCGCCTTTGCTCAGGATGACAACGCTCTTCAGTGGGGATTTTGTCGAGAGACCGGAAAGGATGTTCTGAGGTTAATCCCCGGAATTCCCTTTTCGCAGCTTCTCCCATTCCGCGAGGCGGGCTTGAATCCGGGCTTCGTAGCCGTGGTCGGTGGGTTGATAGAAGCGCCCGGCTTCGATGCCGTAGCGCTGGGGTGAAATCGCGGCCGGGAAATCGTGGCTGTATTGGTAGCCAGCGCCATGGCCGAGCCGCTTCGCGCCGGGATAATGGGCATCGCGGAGGTAGGTGGGAACCTGGACGACTTCGCCCTGCTGGACGGCTTCCAGAGCGGCCCCGATGCCGGCCACTGCCGAGTTGCTTTTCGGCGCACACGCGAGATAGAGCGTGGCATGGGCCAGGGTGATCTTGCCTTCCGGCATGCCGATGAATTCGACGGCATGAAACGCCGCTACGGCGACGACGAGTCCCTGTGGATCGCCCAGGCCGATGTCTTCGCTGGCCAGGATGATGAGACGGCGCGCGATGAAGCGGGGGTCTTCGCCCGCCTCGATCATCTTGGCCAGCCAGTAGAGGGCGGAATCGGGATCGCTCCCCCGTACCGATTTGATGAAGGCGGAAATCGTATCGTAGTGCTGGTCCTCGTCCTTGTCGTAAAGCACCCGCTTTTTCTGCACGCATTCCTCAATCGTGGTGGCGTCGATTTTAACCACGCCGTTCGAGTCCGCAGGTGTCGTCAGGGCCGCGATCTCAAGGCCGTTGAGAACCCGGCGCGCGTCGCCTTCCGCGGTGGCGATGAGATGGGTGCGGGCCTCGGGAGTCAACTCGACCTTCAGGTGTCCCAGGCCCCGCTCGGGATCGGCCAGCGCGGCGTCGATGAGGGGGGAGAGTTCCGCGACGCTCAACGGTTCCAGCTGGAAAATCTGGGAGCGCGAAACCAGAGGCCCGTTGATGTAGAAGGAGGGATTGTGGGTCGTCGCGCCAATGAGCCGGACGGAGCCAGCCTCGACGTCGGGAAGGAGCACGTCCTGCTGGGCCTTGTTGAACCGGTGGATCTCGTCGATGAAGAGGACGGTGCGCTTGCCGGACGCCTTTTGCCGGGTGACGGCGGCGGCCAGGACGCGGCGTAAATCGGCGACGGAGGCTTCCACGCCATTGAGTCGCTCGAAATGGCAGGAGGTTCGCCGCGCGATGATCTCGGCGAGAGAGGTTTTGCCGACGCCGGGCGGCCCAAAGAGAATCAGTGAGGCGAGGCGGTCGGCCTCAATCAAACGCCGGAGCGGTTTGCCGGGAGCGAGGAGGTGAGTCTGGCCGATGTACTCCTCCAGCGTCCGGGGACGGAATCGCGCGGCGAGGGGTGCGTTCGGGGAAATCTTTCCGCCGGAGGTTTCAGATGGGCCGGAATCCGGGGTGAACAAATCATCCATGCGTAGGGAAAACTAGCGGTGGTTGGCGGTCGCCGCCACCGTTTAAATTAACGCTCTTCGAGGACGAAAATGAAACGGCCCTGCTTGTACTCGGGGCCATTGATGAAGAGAGGGGTTTCCTTGTGCGCCTCGTAGTGGCCTTTCACCACGAGAAAGCCATCCTTGTAAAGCTCCCAGGCGACGGTCTGGGGCTTGTCCGGCTGGCGGGGCAACGGCTCGACGCGGATGAAGAAATCTTTGCGCGGTACGGCCCACTGTTCCCATTGATGGGCGAGTTCAATCTGCTCACTCTTCACGAGCTCATAGTGTTTGTAGCCAAAAACCGAGACGAGGCGGTCGTGCAACTGGGCCGGGGCGACCGGAGCATTGGCTGCGGGGGCCGTGTTTTGGGCGAGATAGAGATCGACCCAGATTTTATCCCCGGCCATGGCCGGGCCCATTCCCCCAAGGGAAAGAACCAGGACAATAACAAGGAGGCGAAATATCATGGCAAATTCTGGCTGCTATTCTCCCCCGCGATCCCGCTGCGTCAATCCAAGGATAACGCGGACTTGCGCCGCTGAGCTTACAGGCTGTCTTGATCTCCCGCCGGAGCGTGAGGATTCTTGGCCGGCTGGGAAACATCCGTGGTCGGATCGAGATAGGTCGGCTTGTCCGTGGCCGGATCGAGCCCGTTAAGCCAGACCACCTGGGCTTGGGCGGAACTGGAGTAGAAGCTTGTCGCGAAAATACCCGGCACCTGGCTATCCGCCGAGGCGAAGGAAAGAGGCTGATCGCGAAGGGCAAAAATATTGACCAAAACGGCCAAGCCGCAAAGGGCCGCGAGACCGATGGCAGCCCCGCGCCATGTCGGAAAATAGAGCCATGCCCAGAGGGAAGGGGACTGGCCCTTCTGGTTAAGCCGATCCCGAAACGCAGCCCATGCCCGCTCTTCCTGCCCCGGACGAACCGGACAGGTTTCCTGCAGAATTTTTTTAAGTTCGCTATCGTACATGAAAATGGTTTAGTTACCTTGACGGGTGGCTTCACTTCTATGACGCCAGTCACGTCGATTCAGTTCAGCTTTTTCTCTTCTTTTCTTCTTTTTCTTTTCTCATCCGGGCCTCAGGTCAGGTCTCAGGCTCTTGGGAAGCCTTTAGTTTACCGAGTTTCCGGCGCAAATGTTCACAGGCATAATGGAGCCGGGAGTTGACCGTTCCGGGCTTGCAGCGCAAGAGCCGTGCCGTTTCTTCCAGGCTAATTTCGTCCACCAGCCGGAGCTGGACCACCGCCCGATGTTCAACGCTGAGCTCCTTCATCGCGTCAAAGATCACCTCCCGCAGTTCCGCATTTTCCATTCCAGTGCTCGCCTGCGGCGCCACTAGGCCTTCCGGCATGACCGGATGGTTTTCGTCATCGGAGACCGGGGCGAGGAACGAGAGCCATCGCTCCGTTCGTTGCCGCTTGCGAATGGTGTCGAGCGTCTGGTTCACGGCAATCCGGTAGAGCCATGTACCCAGCTGGGACTGTCCCTCAAAACGGTGAATGTCGCGATGTGCCTTGATGAAGGCTTCCTGCACCACGTCGTCAGCCAGCGTGGCATTATTGAGGATGCGCTGGACGCTGCTCCAGAGAGGGGGGTAGTGATCACGGTGGAGTTCGCCCCAGGCCGCCTCTTCGCCGGAGCGCAGGCGTAGCAAAAAATCGTGAGGCGTGTCCACCATGAGCTTTTTAGAGCGTCACCAATAAAAAACCTAGCAGAGAGTTTTCAGAGGCTGGGAAGAAAATTGAGTTGCGGAGGAGGAAGCTTTGCGTTACAAAGTAGGTAATGACCGAATCCGATTACGCCAGCCAGCAACTCCGCGTCATCCGCTCCCTGATGGAACGGGCCACTATTTACCGGTCGCTCTCCGCGCCGACCGCCTTGGTCGGGGGCTTGCTCAGCTTTGGCGGATTTGCCATGGCTTATTACGCGGAGTATCAACGCCAGCATCCACTCACCACCACGGAGTTCCTGATCGTCTGGATGGTCATTCTTGCCCTGACTTTTTTGGCCAACACGATTTTCCTCTGGCGCGGCAGCGTGCAGCGCTCGGAACCCTTTTTCACGCCGGGGATGAAGTGTGCGCTGTTCAGCGTGGCGCCGGCGTTTCTTTCTGCGTTGATTCTCTCCTTCATGATCCATCGCCCGATTCACCTGGCCCTGCTCTGGATCAGTTTTTACGGCATCGGGCTGCTGGCGACACAGCATTTTGCTCCCCGCTCAATCATCGTTCTCGGCATCACCTTCTTTCTCACGGGCTGCGTGTTGCTCGTCGGCTGGAAGCCGCTCTTCATGCCGTCGGGACACGGCGAGCCTTCCGCGCTGATCGTCTCCGGCATCATGGCCGGGACGTTTGGCGGTTATCATTTGATTTATGCTGTGGCAGTCTGGGCCTTGGGGGAGGACCGGATTGAATCGGCCTCACCCGAGGCTGAGAATGTTTGATTTTGATCGCCTCGACAAACTGATCCATGAAAAGGGAAGGCTCGCCATCATGACGCTGCTGGCCGCCCGTGCCAACTGGCCGTTTCAGGATCTCAAGGCCGAGCTCAAAATGAGCGATGGCAACCTGATCACCCATCTCCGGGCGTTGCATCAGGCCGGGTATGTCGCTTATCGAAAAGAAATGCTGACCCGTCCCCAAACCCGCTATGAATTGACCGCGCGCGGTCGCAAGTCTTTTGAAAACTATTTGGAAGTCCTGGAAGAAATGGTGCGAAGTGCCAAACGCTAATTTTTGCCCGTAAGCTTTGTAAAACAAAGTAAGGAGACCCACCCATTATGACCATCCACATTGGAATGTTATCCGACCTACCAGCCAAGACCCGCACCATCGTCCTGATCGGCAGCCGAACCAGCGATCACCTGCGGGAACTTGTCCGCATCGCCGAATTCAAGGGCCGCGCCGCCTATCGCATTGAGGCGGCCTCCGAGCTTCAGCCCCGCTGGTTTTCCGGCGAGCAGGAAGTCGGCATCGTCGTCGGTGCGGCCAACATGGAGCCCGTGGTCCGCGAAGTGATGGATCGTCTCAACGTTTTTGCCGCGGCGGAGGCGAGGGGAATGCTGGAAGGATTGGCGCAGTGAATTGAAGGTGGGAAATTGATCCCGCCTGTTCTAGGATGTCCGGATATATGGAGGGCATTCTTCTTGGCTTGCTGGCGGGACTGATCCTGGGCGGCATCGTCACCTGGCTGGTGCTGCGGACGCAGGCGGCCACGCTGCAGGAACGGTTAGCCTCCCGGGATGGCAAGATTGCCGAGTTGGAAGCCCGCCTCGGCCATGAGCTCGCGCAGACAGCCAACGCGGAGGCGGAACTTGCTGCGTTGCGACAGGAAGCCACCGCGCTGGAAACGCGCCTGACGGAAGAACGCAAGGCGGCGACGGAAAAGCTGGCCCTCTTGCATGAGGCTCAGGCGAAACTTTCCGATGCTTTCAAGGCGCTTTCGTCTGAGGCGCTGAAAAGCAACAACACCGCGTTCCTCAACCTGGCCCAGGCCACGCTGGAAAAATTCCAGGAGGGAGCGCGCAGCGATCTCGACAAGCGGCAGGTGGCGATTGATCAACTGGTCAAGCCGGTGCAGGAGACGTTGCTGAAATTCGATACGAAGATCGGGGAGATCGAGAAGTCACGAATCGAGGCCTATGGCGGCCTCAAGCAGGAGGTGACCAACCTGAAGGAGCTGCAGGTCAGTTTGCGCAATGAAACCTCGAATCTCGTCCAGGCGCTCGGTTCGCCCCGGGTGCGCGGACGCTGGGGCGAGTTGCAACTGCGGCGGGTGGTGGAGATCGCGGGCATGCTGGAGCATTGCGATTTCGTCGAGCAGGCCCACGTCGCGACCGATGACGGCGCGCTTCGTCCGGATGTGGTCGTGCGGCTTCCCGGGGGTAAGAGCCTCGTCATCGACGCGAAGACTCCCATGGAGGCCTACCTCCAGGCTCTGCAGGCGACGAGCGAACCGGAGCGCCGGGCCAAGCTGGCGGAGCACGCGCGGAATGTCCGCGAGCACATGAAGTTGCTCGGGACGAAAGCCTACTGGAAGCAGTTCCAGCCCGCCCCCGACTTTGTCGTTCTTTTCATTCCCGGGGAGAGTTTCTTCAGCGCCGCTCTGGAGCATGAGCCTGAATTGATTGACCGGCAAATCGACGAGAACCACGTGATCCCGGCGAGTCCCACCACCCTCATCGCGCTCCTGCGCGCCGCCGCGTATGGGTGGCGCCAGGAGGCGTTGGCGGAAAACGCGCAAAAGATCAGCGACCTGGGCCGCGAACTTTACGAGCGGCTCACCACCATGACGGATCATTTCGGCCGGGTCGGTTCGTCCCTGAAGGGAGCGGTTGAAAATTACAATAAAACCGTGGCCTCGCTGGAGGGACGGGTGCTGGTCAGTGCCCGTAAATTCCGCGAATTGAAAGCGATCCATGCGGGGAAGGAAGTGGAAAGTCCGCTGCCAGTGGAGATCGTACCGAGAACGCTGGCGGATATTCCGCTTGCTGAATCCCTGACCAGCGAGAGCCCGGTCAAGGATGCTCCGGTGGGCGAGCCGTGATTGATTTTTAAGAACGGGTAGCGCGTGGAGTTCAGATCAGAAGTCTGACTGTAGCAGAGAATACCCAAGTTTAGTCTCAAAGCATTAGGCTTGGGCCAGGGTCATCCATGCGTTCCCGCACGGTATTGAGCAAGGTCTCTGCCGAATAGGGCTTGGTGAGAAAGTATTTAATATTCGCATCAGAGGATTTGCCGTGATGACTATGGAGCTTGAAACCGCTCGACGCGATGATTTTGAGAGTGGGATCCATCTTCAGTAAGGCGCGGATTGTTGCCGCACCATCCATGACCGGCATGGTCATATCCGTGAGAACGGCGGAGATTTCATTCCGCTTTTGCTGGTAAACGGCAAGGGCTTCAGCCCCATCACTTGCCGTGAGGGTGCGATAACCGAAAGTCTCCAGCGTGTCAGTGGTCACTTCACGAATCGAGATCTCATCGTCCACCACCAGTATTGTCTCGCCGTTGCCCCGAGGCAAACTGGCCAACGTGGTGACGACATCCCGTTTTTCTGCCGAAGGGTGCATAACCGGCAGGAAGACCTTGAAAGTAGTGCCCTTGCCGGGTTCGCTCTCAACATCGACAAATCCTTCGTGACTTTTCACGATGGCCAGGACCGTCGAGAGGCCGAGACCCGTTCCCTTGTCAACTTCCTTGGTGGTGAAAAACGGTTCGAATATTTTATCGAGGATCGCGACGGGAATGCCGGTTCCGGAATCGGTAACCGCAAAGATCATATACCGCCCCTCCTTGGCTCCGATGTGCTTGGTGGCGCTCATTCGATCAAGCACGATACTTTCCGCCGCGATGGTGAGGCTGCCACCTTCCGGCATTGCATCACGGGCATTGAGACAAAGATTGAGGAGAACCTGGTGCAACCGTGTCGGATCGCCCAGAAGTATCCAAGGTTCTTGTGGGAGGGAGAGGTTGAGCCGAATATTTTTTGGGAAGGTATCGCCAATGAAGCTTTCAATGTCTTTCAGGAGACGTTTCGGGTGGACTACTACGCGTTCTCCCTTGATGCCATGGGCGAAAGAGAGTACCTGCCGGACGATATCGGCTCCGCGTCGGGAACTGACCTCAATGGTTTCGAGAATCCTTTTGGCTTGCGGGTCGCTCTCCCGGAGTTTCAACAATTCGATGGAAGTCAGGATCGGCGTAAGGATGTTATTCAGGTCATGGGCTATGCCGCCGGCCAGGGTTCCGATACTTTCCATGCGCTGCGCGCGCATCAATTGAGCCTCGAAGGATTTTTTTTCGGTGATATCGGTATTAATCGCGAGCACCGACTTGGGCTGGCCCTCTTTGTCCCGGAGGAGGGTCCACCGGGCTTCCACCGTCAAATCGCGCCGGTTCTTGGTGATATTTTGAACCTCACCAGCCCACTCGCCCTGCTTCATGACTTCCCGGTTGGCCTCTGCGAATACAGTGGGATGGGGATAAATGAGCTGGCTGATATTACAGCCGATGACTTCTTCACGCATCCAGCCATAGAGATGCTCGGCTCCCTTATTCCAAAACAGAATACGACCCTCAAGATCACGAATCGCGATGGCATCACGCGCCTTGTCCAGGACGGCGGCCTGCTCGGCAATTTGTTCTTCGGCTCGCTTCCGGTCCGTGACATCGCGGGCGATGGCCATGAGATAAACGCTCCCTCCCATCTCCAGCCGGTTGATGCTGATCTCTGAATAAACGTGCGTTCCATCGGCATGATTGACCATCCACTCAAAAGACTGAGGTTCGCCGGCAAGGGCTTTCATCACGATTTCAGCAGCTTTCTCCCGGGAATTTCGTCCATCCGGTTGCTTAAGTGGCGCAAATTCGTCCGGGGTATGGCCGACAATCTGATCCCAAGTGCGCCCATACATGAATTGGCCTTGGCTGTTGCAGTCTACAAAAACACCATTGTGGAGCATATAGATGGCGTCATGAGCTGCGTCGAACAGGGCTCGGAATTTGCGCTCGCCTTCCAGCCGTCCTTCTTCGGCCTCTCTGCACTCCCGGCGCAATCTGCTTTTTTCCATTGCGTGGCCGACGGCGGCGCCCAACCGGTCAATTCGGTCTTTCATCAAATAGTCGGTCGCCCCCAGCTTGATGGCTTCCACGGCTTTTTCCTCGCCCATGGTTCCTGAGACAATGATGAAGGGAATTTCGTATCCCCGACTCTTCAATAACTCCAGGGCCCGCATCCCGTTGAACTGGGGCATGGTGAGGTCAGAAATAATCACGTCCAGCTCGGGACGCAGTTTGATGAGATAGTCCAACTCCGTATCGACACGATGCCAAAGAGGATCAAATTGCGCACGACGCAGTCCGTTGACTAATAATTCGGCATCGTTCGCACAATCATCGACAATCAAGATTTTTATTGATTGTGACATTTAGGCCTTTAGGGCTGATTGAATCGACAACTATAAGATAAGGAAATGGCTTACTGTTGCAATAGACATCGCACTATAGAATGGTGAGCTCGGATTAAACATTTAGAGAAATTCCTGCTGATACTTTATGTGCGATGGCTCGTGTGCAGCACCGACTAGCTAGCCACGTTCCGCTTTGACTAAGGGATGCACCCGTAAAGCGATTTAAGCGGGACGACTTCTAAATTTAAAGATGGTCGTAGGCGGCGGCGATGTTGCGGGGGAGGGTGGCGAGGAGTTCCTGGGCGCGCTGCTGGGCTTGGATCATGCGGGGGTAACGGACTTCGCGGTAGCCGGTGGCTTCCTCGGGGAGGCGCAGAATTTTGAGCCAGGTGGCGTAGGAGGAGGCGTCGGTGGGCGCGATGAACTGGTCGGCGATCTGGAAGTACCAGGCGAGGAAGGCGCGTTCCCGGGCGTGCCAGTTGGGGAGCAGCCGGCGCAAGAATTTGCCGCGGCGCATGAGGCGGAGCATCCAGGGTCGGGTCTTTAACTTGAAGCGGATGGTCTGTTTGCCGATGGTGAACTCGGGGCGGTTGAGATGGCGATGGATGAGCCGGTCGCCGAGCTCGGGGCGGACGTTGTAGCGGTCGAGGTCGCGCTCGTACTTTTCTTCGCTGCTGAGCAGATAGGCGACGTAGATTTCGTCCTTGATGGCCATCACGCGATGGAGATTCCAGAGGGCGGCCTGGGTGGCGCCGTAACTGAAGTTGGCTGAGTCCGCTGCATGGACCCGGAGCAGGCGCGCGACGTAGTCCTCCGCATAGGCGAGGTCCTCGTACTGGATTAAGTCGTAGATGCGTTGGGCGAGGAGCGACTCATGGCGGGCATCGAGAGTGAGCTTTTCCCGTGCACCGGTGACGAGCTGCCAGTACTGCTGCGCGAGCTTCTCGCCCTTGCGTCCCGAGCGCTTCAGCCGCGCCGATTTTTCCGCCACGATATCGTGATAGGAGCCGTCATCGGAATTCGCGACAATGGGCGCCGTCAAGGCGTCGTGGGCGATCTTGCGGCCCATCTTGAAGGCGAGCCAGTTTTCGGTGGCGGCGCTGCCCATGGTTTCCTGGATGCCGTACTCGAGGCTGTCGAGCGAGAGGGGGAGTTCACCGCGCTGGAAGGCGATGCCGAGCATGATGACGTTGGCGTAGAGCTTCGTCCCGAAGACCCGCTCCGAGACATGGGAAACATCGGTGCTGAAATAGGCGTTGGAGTCGGTATACTTGCGGATCGCGGTTTCCAGGGTATCGACGCAGAAATCGTCCGTGCCGAGAAGCGTGTTGATGGTGGGGGTCTTTTGCCGGTTGATGATGGCACGGGTGGTTCGACCACCGACACGGAGGTTGCCCTTGGGATCGAGTCCACGCGCGGCCTCAAGGATGTCGATACCGAGCATGAGATCGGCTTTGCCGTAAGGGATGATGGGGGAGACGTGATTGCAGCCCGGCTTGAGGAAGGTGATGTGCGAGTAGACGCCGCCGTTGCGGATGGCGAGGCCGTTTTTATCACTGAAGACGACGGTGTAGCCCTCGCGATGTCCGGCGCGGACGAGCGTGGCCGCCGAGACGCCGATGCCCATGCCGCCGACGCCGGCGAGGTAGCCATGCCAGGCGTGGGTGAAATCGCGACGCTGGGGAAGGGGAAGCTCGCCTTTGTCGAGGTCGGGTAACTGGGAGATCGGTTTTTGCGAGCGAACGACGATGATCTCCTCGAACGCGGGGCAGGCGTCGATTTTGGTACAGGCCGTGTCGTTGACGCACCAGGAGAGGTCGGTCTGGACCTTGCGACCGAAATCGCTTTCCGTAAAGGTGAGGCCGGGGCAACCCGTCGCGCGGGTGCACTCGAGGCAATGCTCGCAGGCATCGGTGACGATCTGGATGTGGCGCTTCGTCTCGACGAAGCCCTTGGCGCGGACCTCAGCCCGTTCTTCGCGATTGCGACGACGGTGGAAGGTGATGCCGCATTCCTTGTCGGCGACGACGACCTTGACGCCGTTTTTGAGGACGGTCGATTCGAGGAGCGTGCGGTAGGTCTCGCGCTGAGCCGGATTCGTGCGGATGACCTCGACCGACTTGTCCTCAATCATCGCGCCGATGATGCTCTCGATTTTTTGGGTCCAGGTCTCGTTACCGAGAAGATCATACTCAAGGCCGGGCGTGGTTTGCTGGCCGGTCATCGCCGTGGTTTTGTTATCGAGGATGATGTAGGTGATGTCCTGCCCGTTCTTGATCGAATTCGAGATGGAGACCTGGCCGCTATGGAAGAACGTGGAGTCGCCCATGAAGACGACCTGTTTGTTGGTGATGAACGGATCGATGCCGAGGCCGGTTGCGCCGCCGAGGCCCATGCCGCTGTAATTGTGCATGAGATCCTTGTTCGGCTCGAACATGAGCATCGTGTAGCAGCCGGTATCGCCGTGGAAGACGAGATCGACCGGCTCACGGCGATGGGTCTGGCGCATGTAATCGGAATCGCGGAACTGGCGCTTGATTTCGCCGAGGACGCTGGCGGAGTCGCGATGGGGGCAACCGGGGCAGAAGGTGGGAGTGCGAGGGGCAAGATCGACCTGGATGGCGAGGTTTTCCCGGAGTAGGGTCAACTCGCGGTCGATGTGGGCGAGATCGAGCTTAAGCTTGGGTGAAGCGAGTTCGGTGATGAGGGGGGCGAGAAGTTCGACGAGGACGGAGGAATTGAAGCCACGCGAGGAGGGGAGGCCTTCGCGTCCGCCAGGGAACATCTTGCCGTAAACGGGAATTGTGGCCTTACCCGACATGGCGCGACGGGCGAGAAGCTGGACGATCTGTTCCTCAAGGAAGCCGCGACGTTCTTCAACCACGACGACGTTGTCAACCTGATCGGCAAAGGAATCGATCAGCTCAGGATCGAGCGGGTAGGTGACGCCGAGCTTGAGGAGCGGAAATGTCCCCGTCAGCCCGAGTTGTTGGAGCGCGTGTTCCAGGTAGGAGTAGGCGAGGGCGGAACTGATGAAGCCGAGGGGCGCTTTCCCCTGGGCGGTGGCCGGGACAAGGCGATTGACGCCGTGGCGCCGGGCGCTGGCCCAAAGACGGCGGTAACGGCTGGGGAAATCCTGCTCGCGCCGCCAGGTGCGGGGAGGGAGGAGGACGTTTTTCTCAAAATCGACCTTGGCGGTATCGAGTTGGATCGGGTTGTGGGTATTGACGCGGGGAAAGTGATTGCGGCGGGTGTGGACGGAACCACCGCCATCGGCCTGGTTGGTGGTCACCAGATAACCGATATAGAGTTCGCTTTCGCGCGAGAGTTTGAAGGCGAGATCGACCCAATCCTTCATCTCCTGGTTGGTGGTCGGCTCCAGGATGGGCATGTAGATGTGCTTGCAGAGGTAGCGGGAATCAGCGGGGACCTGGGTCGAATCGCTCCAGGGATCGTCACCCATGACGACGACGACTCCGCCCTCGGGGTGGGCTCCGGCGAGATTGCCGATGGCGAGGGCATCGGTGGCGACATGGAGCCCGACGCTTTTCATCACGCACATGGCGCGAAGGCCGTGCATCTGGGAGCCGTTGACCATCGCGGCGGAAAGGGCCTCGTTATTGGCGAGGACGGCGCTGATACCGTATTGCTTGGGGATTTCCTGGATGGCCTCGATGCAATCAAAGAACCCGGAGACAGGTGAACCGGGATAGCCTGTCCAGAGATGGGTGCCACCCTCGGTTTCCAGCAGCCCTTTGACGAGCAACTCGTTACCGAGAAAGACTTCTGTGCCTTCTTCCTTGAGGAATCGTGGATCGACCTTCAAACCTTCTCCGGGGTGCAGGGTGAAATGGGAATCGCCATCTCCTGGTGAGACGGAGGCCAAGTCTTTGGAGGTTATGTGAATATGGTCTTCGGGCCAAGGGGAAAAGCTCAGATTGAGAGAAGCTTACGTTGACGAAGAACTAAAGTTCTGTTTACAGTCGCCACTCTTCCCGAGATTTTTTTGTGAACACCGAGATAAGCCCCGCCGAGCTGGCGATTGTCATGCCGGTCTATAATGAGGAGGCCAATATTGAAACGGTGGTGACCGAGTGGGTGGAGGAGCTGCGCAAGCTCAATATTACCTTTGTTCTTCGGGTCATTAATGATGGTTCCAAGGACGGAACTGCCGCGGCACTGCAAAAATTGGCGCAAGCTTATCCGGGGGCGGTTCTCCCGGTTGACAAAGCCAATGCGGGTCATGGCCGGGCCTGCCGGACGGGATATGACCTGGCGGTCGCGAGTGGATCGACCTGGACGTTTCAAATCGATTCGGATGGCCAGTGTGATCCCCGCTTTTTCTCCTCGTTTTGGAAGGTGCGGGATGAGGCCGATTGTGTTTTTGGGGTTCGCACCACGCGCGACGATGGTTTTGCGCGCGTCCTGATTTCGCAAGGGTGCCGCTTGTTGACCTCGATGGTTTGTGGAATTGATCTCAAGGATTCCAATGTGCCGTACCGCCTGATCCGCACCTCTGTACTGGCTCGATCCTTGCCCAAGATTCCGGCGGACTTTGATATGCAGAATGTTGCGCTTACCGTGACGTTGAAACGCGATGCGGTCTTGCGCTGGAAATATGTCCCGATTCATTTCCGCGACCGGCAGGGTGGAACCAATAGCATCAATTATTCCCGGATCATTGAAATGGGGTGGGAATTGCTGCGGAATCTTCACCGAATTCAGCGATAGAGGCTTTTGGCCGGTTGGGTGGCTTCGCTTTTAGGCGAAGTCTTTATGAGTCGAGAAAGACGACACTTCTGTCGTTAAAATTGAGCGAAGCGGGCGTCAGAGAACATTGCCGCAGTAAAATCCGTTGCATTTCTTTCCAACCTCCCGCACGATGGACGGTAGCCTATGGAATCAGAGCTTTCGACCGTTACCTTACCAGAAAATCTTTCACCCGCGTTGACCGAAAAGCTCAAACTGCTCGCTCCCGGAACCTACTGCCAGCATCGCAGTTGGGGCTTCGGAAAAATCAAGGACTGGAACCAGTCTTCTGAAAGTGTAGTCATTGACTTTAAATCGAAGCACGGCCACGTCATGCAGTATGCCTATGCGGCGGAATCGCTTACCCCGATTCCCCAGGATCATGTCTTGGTTCAAAAAGTGGAGGCACTGGCTGAATTAAAGAAAAAGACGCAGGAAGATCCCGTGGGTGTGGTCAAGGATTGTATCCACAGCCTGGGCGTACAAGCCACGGCGGATAATATCCAGGCCTTATTAAGTCCTGATGTCGTTTCCGCTACTGATTACAAAAAGTGGTGGGACAGCGCCAAACGCGCCTTGAAGAAGAACGGTCATTTTTACGTTCCCGGCAAGAAGAACGAAGCGCTCCGTGAGCTCGATGCTCCGAGTGCTCTGGGTGATTCCGCCTTGGAACATCTCCGCCTGGCCAATGGTCCCAAAGCGATTTTGCTCGCGCTGGCCCCGGTCGCCAAGCATTGGCCCGAGATCAAGAACGAGTCGGTTTTGAACGAAATCGCCGAGTTGCTCGAGACGACCCTCTCCAAGATTCCCCGTTCACAATTGCCGATCCAGATTGAACTGGCCCTGGCGCGTGATGAATTTTTCACCCAGGCTGGACGCGAAGTGGAAAAAGGTCAGTGGGCGGTGACGACCCTGACGCCCCAAAACGCGGCGGGATTGAGCACACTGCTTGATGCCTTGCCGGGTTCCCGCCAGCCGAAGTTGCTGGAAGCACTCCGGGTGGGACTTCCCGATGCCTGGCCGGCTCTCTTTCTCGGGCTAATTCCCAAGGCCAATGGCCGCGTGGCGGAAGTTATCACGGAAGCGTTCCAGGCCGCGAATCGCGATGCTGAAGTGCAGGCGGCGGTCAACCGCTACATCCGCGAGCGGAATATCACCTGTGATTTCCTCTTCTGGCTCTGTAAGAACCGCCCCGTGATTTATGGCCAGTTGATCGAACCGCAGTTGTTCATGGCGATTCTGTCCGTGCTCGAAAAAGATCAGTTCTCTGAGATCAAGAAGGGCACCAAGCTTTACGAACTCGTCCTGGGCGACAAGCCGCTGATTGCCGCGATCCTCAAGGATGCGCCCGTGGCCGATGTGCGCGATATCACCCGTGCCATCATTCTCAGCCCGGTGTTTGAAGAGCTCGACAAGCGGTCGCTCCTCGCCGCGATCATCAAGCTTTATCCGGAAGTTCAGGCCATGGTGGTTGGCACGGACAAGACCGCCACACCGGAAGCCGGGCTCATCGTTTCGTGGCCCAGCCTGAAACGTCGCCAGGCCGAATTTGAAGATATCGTCACGAAGCAGATTCCGCAAAACAGCAAGGACATCGGCATTGCCCGAGGCTATGGCGATCTCAAGGAAAACCATGAGTTCAAGGCCGCGCGGGAAATGCAGGGCATCCTCAGCCGTCGCAAGGCGGAACTTGAACAGATGCTGGCGCGGGCGCAGGGCACCGATTTTGCCGGGGCTGACACCTCGAAGGTCTCGCTCGGCACCAAGGTTACGCTCAAGGACGTCGCTTCGGGTGAGTTTCTCGTCTACACCATCCTGGGAGCTTGGGATAGTGATTTGACTAAAGGAATTATCTCTTATCAGACTGCCGTGGCACGCGCGTTGCTTAATTTCACGCTCGGCGAGCGCATTGAGCTCTCCACCGATGAGGGCGGAACGCGGCACGTCATCATTGAAAAAATTGAGCCGCACGACATTGATCTATCCGTCCCCGTCTAATCCTGTTTTTATATGAGCACTACCTCTATCACCAAAGTCATTGCCCGTCAGGTCCTCGATTCCCGCGGCAATCCCACCCTTGAAGCTGAAGTCTTTTTGCAGGACGGAACCCGCGCCCGCGCGATCGTCCCCTCCGGAGCGAGCACCGGCGAACACGAAGCGCTGGAACTTCGCGATGGCGACAAGACCAAGTACGGTGGCAAGGGCGTGCTCAAGGCGGTCGAAAACGTGAACAAGAAGATTGCGCCGAGCCTGATTGGGCACGACAGCACAGATCAGTTGGGTCTGGATGCCATCATGCTCAAGCTTGACGGCACGCCGACGAAGAAGAACCTCGGCGCGAACGCGATTCTGGGTGTTTCCCTCGCCAATGCGCAGGCTGCAGCCAAGTCGGTAGGTCTGCCGCTCTATAAATATCTCGGTGGGCCGAACGCCAAGACGCTTCCTGTTCCTTTGGCCAACGTACTCAACGGCGGTGCGCACTCCGATGCCCCGATCGATTTCCAGGAATACATGATCGTGCCCAAGGGCGCACCGAGCTTCAGCGAGGCGATTCGCTACGGCGCGGAAGTCTATCACTCGCTGAAGAAGGTTCTTCATGACGAGAAGCTCGGCACCGGCGGTGGAGATGAAGGCGGCTTTGCCCCACGTTTCAAGTCCAACGAGCACGCGCTGGAAGTTCTCGCCCTCGCGGTGAAGAACGCGGGCTATGTGCTGGGCAAGGACATCTTCTTTGCGCTCGACGTGGCCAGCAGCGAATTCTACGACAAGGCGACGAACAAGTATGTCTTCAAGAAGTCGGACGGCAGCAGCAAGACGGCCGAGGAATTGATCGCGGTTTACCAGGATCTGGCCAAGCGCTATCCGATCATCTCCATCGAAGACGGCACGGCTGAAAACGATTGGGCCGGCTGGAAGAAGCTCACCGATGCAATGGGCAAAACGACGCAACTCGTCGGTGACGATCTCTTCGTCACGAACGTCAGCTTCCTTCAGAAGGGAATCGACCAGGGCGTGGCCAATTCGATTCTCGTCAAGGTGAACCAGATCGGTTCGCTCACGGAAACATTTGATGCGGTGGAACTGGCCAAGCGCAATGGCTACACCTCGGTGCTCAGCCACCGCTCCGGTGAAAGCGAAGACACGACGATTGCCGATATCGCTGTGGCGCTGAACGTTGGGCAGATCAAAACCGGCTCTTTTTCGCGTACCGACCGCCTGGCCAAGTACAATCAACTTCTTCGTATCGAAGAAGAACTTGGTGACAACGCCGTTTTTGGAGGTACGCTCAAATAAGCGTTCAAAGAGACCATGGCCGGAGCCCGATTTCTCGACCCTTCCAGCATCCCGCTTAAGCGGCAGAGTGGTGGAAACATCTGGGCTACGCTCGTTCAGGTTACCCAAGGGCTCACGCTGGTGGCGCTCCTGTCGATCCTGATGCTTTTTTTCCTGCCGGTGATTCAAAAAACTCACCGGCTACAGGAAGAGAAAGCCACGCTCCAGCGGGAGATTGCGGCCAAGCTTGATGAGCAGGCGCAGTTGAAGCTGGAGACTGAGCACATGAAGAATGATCCCGCTTATGTGGAGCACATTGCGCGGGATCAGCTCAACATGGGCAAGCCGGGCGAGACGATTCTTCGTTTCGATAAGTATCAGCCGAATGCTCCGGCGGCGAAGCCGGGCGAGATGTCGACGGTGGTCGATCCTTCGGCGAATTGACCCGAACGGTCCCGCTGAAAAATTAAGTGGAGTCGTGAGACGCCACTTCATCTTGGGTTGATTTCCTGGGTTAGATATACCGCCGCCATATATTTCTAATCTTCCCATTGGACTGCAATTTGCTTAGCTAATCACAATGACTCCTCCGGAGACAGGATCTCCCTCCGAACCCGCCCCGAAAAAGTGGGTGGGGGATCGCTTTGAAATCCAGGAGATGATCGGATGTGGGGGCTTGGGCGACGTCTACCGGGCCTGGGATCATCACCTGGAGCGCGCCGTGGCGGTGAAACGGGTGCGATTGCAACCGGCCCAGAATGATCGCCGTCTGGTCGAGCAGACGTGGCGCGAGGCGATGACCACGGCCTGCCTGCAGCACCCGAATATCGTGACGATCTTCGATTACGGCATCGACGCGGAAGGCGCTTATGTGGTCATGGAACTCATTGTGGGCGAAACGTTGGAGAGCATCCTGGAGCGTGGGCCCCTGCAATTCGACGATTTCCTGCGCTTTGCTCGGCAGACGTTGGAGGCGATCATTGCGGCGCACGCACTGGGGCTGATTCACCGGGACCTGAAACCGGGGAATTTCATGATTGCCCGCGCGTCGGAGGCGGCACTCTTTCAGGTGAAGATTCTCGATTTCGGTCTGGCCAAGTATCTTGATAATCCGGAACCGCAATCGATCGATCATTTCAATTCGTTGATGGGCTCCATCCATTACATGGCCCCGGAACAATTCCAGCGGCTGCCGATTGATCACCGGACCGATCTCTATTCGCTCGGATGTATTTTTTATGAGGCGGTGACGGGACATCCCGCCTTTGACGGGGAGAATGTCTCCGAGTTGATCGACGCGCATCTCAAGAAGATTCCCTATTCCATGAAGCAGCTCCGTTCGGATATTTCGCCTCGGCTGGAGCGATGGATTGCGCGGTTCCTGGAGAAAGACCCCGCGAAGCGGACGCCGAGCGCGGCCGAAGCGCTGAAGACTTTGCCGACTCTGGATCAGTGCGCCTATGATCCGGCCCGTACGACGGGGATTATCTTCCAAAAGCTGATTTACCGGCCGCCTGCGGATTGAGGTCTGGAAACCTACGAGTTTTAATCAGCGTTACCACGTAATAGCCCAACGAGAGCTATAAGAAATACGCCTAGGCCCATTGTTCCCAATAGCCAGTAAAAGAGCAATCCTACGTCGGGATTATATAGCTCCGAAATCGGAACGAGCTTGTTGTCGGCAATTCCTCCAGCGACCAAAACTGAGCCGTTTTCCAGCAATGAGGCCGTGTGGTAAGTGCGGGGGAACTTGAGGCTCAATGCCGCTGTCCAGATACCTGTAGTAGGATTGTAAATTTCCGCGCTGCCGAGGACAACCTTTGAAAATCCTCCGGCTATCAAAACTTCGCCGTTGGCCAAGAGTGTGGCGGACGGATTTACCCGTGGGGTGATAAGACTTCCTGTCAGGGTCCAAATTCCACTAACGGGATCGTATAACTCAGACAAGGCGACATTACCCGAGGCGTTCGTTCCTCCAGCAATTAGAACTTTACCATTTTTCAATATGGTAACCGTATGAAATTGTCGAGGGTAGTGAAGACTTCCGCTGAGAGACCATGATCCTGAGGCAGGGTCATAAAGCTCGCTGCTTGCGACAAAGTTGATTCCATCGGAAGTTCCTCCAACAACCAGAACCTTTCCTGTCGGTAAAAGGACGGAGGAGTGTTCATAGCGCGGAGAGCTTAGACTGCCTGTAGCGGACCAAGTTCCCGAAGCTGGATCAAAAAGCTCAGCGCTAGCAGTGACACCTAGTTGGGTTATGCCGCCGGTTACAAGCACTTTTCCGTTGGGAAGTAAGGTTGAAGAATGGAGGTTACGCCTAGTGTGGAGACTAGAGGTTGGTGTCCAGAGCCGGTTACTGGGATTATAAAGCTCTGCGCTTGCTAAGATGACACCCTGAAAACCTTGCCCTCCAGCGACTAGAACCCTTCCATCGGGCAAGGCTGTCGCTGTGTGTTCGAACCTAGCATCGCGCATACTCCCGGTCTCCTTCCACGTCAGTGTACCCGGATCGTATAATTCCGCACTGGCAAGAGGATCGTATCCCCCTGCGATCAGAATTTGCCCATTGGAGAGAGAGGTGGCTGTCGGCGAGAATCGAGCGGTATGAAGTTGTCCGGCTGTAATTTTACAATCTTTAGCTGCGTCCTGCAGATGCCAGAAACAAATGCAGGCCAGGAGCCCACCGAGAAATATTCCCGAAATTGGTGCATACTTCATGGGAAGCTTCCTAGCTAGAGACTATTTGAAAGAAAGCTTCGAGATGTCAGGTTATTAGCCGCTGTAAGTTACATTAAAACGGGGGATCAACTTGGCACCTAAACACCAGAGAAATTCAAGGTAACAACTTCTGCACCAGTTGGCTCAGGGTCTTGCCATCGGCCTGGCCGGCGGCTTTGACCTGGGCGGCCTTCATGACGGCTCCCATCTGGGCTTTGCTGGTGGCACCTACTTCCGCGATGGCTTCCTTGACCAGCGCTTCCATCCGTTCCGG
>CAIPBM010000091.1 GCA_903863295.1 uncultured Verrucomicrobiota bacterium
ACTGACCTGATCGAACCTTGCCATCGCGTCGCGGACATGCGTTGCGTTAATCAATGGCTCTTTTCGGGATCGGGGAAATGCAAAAGCAGTCGTTGGAAGTGAATCTCTCACTGCCGCAGTGAGGCGGCCAGAAACTGAAGTGCTGGAAGGTTTCCAAGTGGGGTGTTGCATATTTTTAGTACTCCGAGGATCAAAAAATAATGCTCGTTTATCCGGCTAAACATCAGCAGGTTGCAGCCGCAGGCACTATGAGTTTCAGCAAAGCGGGGGAAATTAAGATCACAGTTTATTCGCTAGCGCCGATGAATCCTCAAAAGCCCACGGTGGCACATGATATTCCGGGGCTTTCAGGATGGTTTCCTTGGTCAAATTGACGAACACTTTTGATTCGTCGTAGCTGATTCGGTCGATGTTTTTCGGGGAAATCACCATCTCTTTGCCCGAAAACCAATGGCCAGTTTCGACGACCAAGTGACAAATCGCCCAAGTGTTGCCATGGATGATGAAGTCCGTGACATGGCCGATTTCTCCGTCATTGGCTTGGATGTGGTAACCGTTGAGTGCTTGGGTGCTCCGGAGATGCACATCGGCAAGCTGGGACTGCGAGGCGTCTCCACCCATGGGTTCCTCCGGACGAGCATCTGCGGTCAGCTCCAGAATGGGGAAAGCGCTACATCCCCATAAGCCATCACCCCGCCAATAGTTCGGCCAACCATAGTAACGGTAGTAATCCTCTTCGTATTGTCGTGACACCGGCTTATGCGAATCAAAGTCGGGACTGTCTTCGATCTGCTTACGGGTCAGATTCACGTCGCGAGAGACACCATCTTGATAAAAGTTCCTGAAAGCATGGGGAGAGATCAGAACCAGGCGACCTGACAGCCATGACCCCGTATCCACGACCACATAGCGAACGGCCCATTTGTGGTCATCAAAGTAAAAATCCTTGATATGGCCGATTTCGCCGTCAGAAGCCTTGAGCGAGTCTCCGTACAACTGTTTGATGCTTCGCAACATAATCCTATCTCCAGTAGCCAATGTTCCTGCGGGTGGAAGAGACCTTCCTTAGAAGATTCGTCCGTTATCCACGCTCCTAATGTACTCGAATGAATTTCCATCGGTATGGGGTTTAGACCCCATGCCCGTTGGTTCATTCCTTAGGTAGTTTGCTTAGGATCAAGCCTCTACATTACCAAGTTCTCATTGCTGGTGGCGGTTTTGCCGGAGCGTACTGCGGCAAGTACCTAGGCAATTATTTCGAACCGGAGGCGTCGCAGCGTGCAGCGCTTATCGCCGATGGAAACGTCTTCGCGTTTCAACCGATGCTGGCCGAGGTGGTTGGTGCAGCACTCTCACCCTTGGATGTGGTGATCCCACTGCGCCAGTTTTGCCAAGGGATCAACGTCCTTCAGGGGAATATTGTTGCGCTCGATCTGAAGGGGAAAGTGGCGACGCTCGACTCGGGGCGCTTCACTCCCAATTCGACAATCACCTTCGATCACATTGTCTTGGCTCTCGGGAGCGTCGTCAACGTCAGTCAGGTCCCAGGAATGAGCGAACACGGATACATCCTGAAGAATGCCTGGGATGCGATGCGCTTGCGCGTTGCCATCATTGAAAGACTGGAAGAGGCGAACCTAACTGTGGACGTCGAGACCAAAAAGCGACTGCTCACATTCGTGGTGGTGGGCGGCGGTTATTCAGGCGTCGAAACCGCCGGACAGATACTTGATCTCGTCTGCAGCATCCAACCCATGTATCTGAACCTCGCGGGCATCACTATGCGTGTCGTGCTCGTCCACAGCCGTGACCATCTTTTGCCGGAAATTGGATTGAGGCTAGGCCAGTATGCCGAAGCCAAGCTCAAGGAGCGCGGAATGGAAGTGCGCCTTGACGACCGCGTCGAGTCAATAACGGCGGGAAAAGTATTCTTGAGTAAGAGCGAGCCGATAGAATCGCATACAATCGTTTCGACCATTGGTAATGGGCCGCACCCATTGCTGGCCTCCCTGTGCAAAAGCGAAAATCTTGAAAATGAGTACGGACGGATTGTGACGGAGCCGACCATGCTCGTGAAAGGCTTTAAGCATGTGTGGGCTGTCGGCGATTGCGCCGCCATACCCGTCAACGGCGAGTCTTCCTGCCCACCCACTGCCCAGTTTGCGCAGCGCCAGGGCATCCAGGTCAGCCTCAACTTGCAGCGGGCGTTAGCGGGATCGCCACTGAAACCGTTCAAATACAAATCACGTGGCCAACTCGCCTCAATCGGACACCAGAGGGCAGTGGCCGACATCATGGGTTTCCAGTTTTCCGGTTTCCTCGCATGGTTTCTCTGGCGGACACTCTATGCGAGCAAAATTCCCGGATTACAGCGCAAGCTGCGCGTGGTGATCGATTGGACGCTGGATCTTTTCTTCCCGCGTGACATCAGCGTCATTAGAACCTTGGAACAAGGGGTTCTCGAGGACATGCCTTTCAAGAAAGGCGACGTTATTGTCGAGGAGCGAGACCCCTACGTCTCGGTTTACATCATCAAAACAGGCCGCGTCGAGTGCCACCGTGACAACCACCACTTACAGACGCTTGAAAGCGGCGACATTCTAGGCGGGAGCAATTTCACCGCCGATGACAAGTGGAACGTGAGGGCAGCAGCCGACGCCCCAACTATCCTTATCTCGGTCCAACGTCGCGCCTGGCTGAGTCTTAATCAGCCTCCTTCACTCTTATCCAAGACTTCAGAGGGAGAAAGCTATGTTGGATCGCGATAGTCCAGGCTTCGCGGGCGGGAATTTCACCCATGAGGATCGTGATCGATCCTTGGACCGGACACGAGTCTTTAACGCTAGGCGCAGCGGCAGCCGAGGCATGGTCACATGGCTGCTGCTTGGCCCGGGTGTATTGGCCATGTTAGGCGAAAACGACGGTCCAAGCATGCTTTCCTACGCTTTCAGCGGGGCGACTTATGGAATCGGCTTTTTTCTTCCCTTCATTGCTGTCACGTTTGCGGCGGCCTACGTCGTCCAGGAAATGTCGATGCGACTTGGGGCCGTTACGCACCGGGGCTACGGCGAACTGATCTTTCAGCGCTTCGGGCGATTCTGGGGCTGGGTGTCCGCAGGGGACCTTTTCGTGACCAACCTGATCACCCTCATTACAGAGGTGATTGCCATCCGGATTGGAATGGCTTTTTTCGATATTTCCGCGCCTATTGCCGTTGCGTTCGCCGTGGGATTGGTTGTGCTCAGCGCTTGCGGAAGTCGCTACTCACGATGGGAGCGTCTGGCGATGGGGCTTGCGCTATTCAATCTTGTCTTTCTTGTCGTCGCCGTTTTGGCCCGCCCCTCACCCCAAGCCCTTGGGCATGCTTTCTTGACCTGGACGCCGCTTCCCAAGGGCTCTGCTTCCGTTTTTCTGCTCGTTCTTGCTTCGAACATAGGGGCGACCGTAACGCCGTGGATGCTCTTCTTTCAGCAAAGCGCATCTGCCGACAAGGGGCTGACACCTCGAGATATTCCCCAAGGGCGTCTGGACACCTTGATCGGCACGCTGCTCGCGGCCGTTGCCGGTTGTGCGGCGCTAGTGGCTGCTGCTCCGCTCTTCACTCACCATGTCGATATGTCGCAGAATCTCAGCGGCACTGGTTTTCCACAGGCACTACTGCCGCTCATAGGTCGGCCAGCGGCGATTCTCTTCGCCCTTGGACTGATGGAGGCCGGTGCCGTGGCGATGCTGACGATCTCCGCGAGCACGGCCTACGCTGTCTCGGAAGTTGCCGGGGGAGTTGGCCACAGTTTCAACCAATCGATTCGCGAAGCCCCGTTATTTCACGTCGCGAACATTGGAGTGGCCGCGATGGCTGGCGCTATCGTCCTAATCCCTGGTACGCCCCTGATGGCTATTGCTTTAAACGCAAACCTCCTCGCAACGGTGTTGATGCCGCCCGCACTGGTGTTCTTGCTGATCCTGGCCAATGACCGGGAGATCATGGGATCGAACGTCAATTCCCGGACGACGAACTTCTTGGGAATTTTGATCACGGCACTGGTTACCGCAGCCGGCAGCGCTTACGCCGTGGTCGCCTTCTTGGAAACCTTCCAAAGCAAAGGCCACTGAAACGGAGTCAAACCATGCAACCTGAAGCCAAATTTCAACCAGAAGGCCACCATGAAAGCCAACTGATCGAGTCCCTTGAACCGGATCAGTTGGTCGCTGCGGTCGCCAAGCCACTACCCCGGCTCAAACTGAGTCGTCCCGTTAGGATTGCGCTATGGGCGGTCCGCATCTTTGTCCTCATTATCAGTGCGCTCGTGGTCTACACCTTCATTGTGAAGCTTATGGAATAGGATTCTTTCCCGCAAATTCTATTTCCGAAATTGCCCCTACTGATGGGGTGAACACCCCATAGAGTCGCGGACTGTTCAGAGCATGATTAGGACACTGCTCCCCAAGATGTTTTGATTTATGAAGCGATTTTGTGCTTGGGATGCCGCCAGGGAGACAAAATCATGAGCACCAACCATCAAAACGGGAACGGAACTGCCAAGGCGACGCGGACGGAACAGGCTCTCCTCGCTTCCGAACTGAGGTATCGTCGCCTCTTCGAGGCAGCCCAGGACGGCATCCTTATTCTCGACGTACAGACCGGACGTATCGATGACGTGAATCCCTTTCTGTCCAAGCTCTTGGGGTTCACTCACGACGACATGGTCGGTAAGACCGTGGGCGAGTTAAGTCCGTTCAAGGACATTGAGTCCAACAAGGCCATGCTGGAACAACTCCAGCAGCACGGCTATGTCCGGTACGAAGACCTACCGCTGAAAACCAGGGATGGTCGTGATATTGCCGTGGAGTTTGTCAGCAACGTGTATCAAGCGGGCGAACAACAAGTGATACAATGCAATGTTCGCGATATTACGGCCCGGAAAAAGGCCGATGAACACCTCAGACTGCTCAATACCTGCGTCTCCAATCTCAACGATATTATTCTGATCACCGAGGCAGAACCAATTGACGAACCGGGGCCCAAGATCGTTTTCGTGAACGAAGCGTTCGAAAGGATTACGGGATATACTCCCGCTGAAGGGATCGGGAAAAGTCCGCGGCTTCTTCAGGGAAAAGGCACCGATAAGCGCATATTGGCGGAAATCCGTCAGGCTCTTTCAAACCGCCAGCCGATTAGAAGGCAGGTTATCAATTACAAAAAGGACGGCACCGAATATTGGATGGATATCGATATCGTTCCTGTTCTGAATACAGCGGGCCAATGCACCCATTTTGTGGCTATTGAGCGTGATATAACCGAGTCGAAAAAGCTAAGGGAATCGCTCAAGTTGTTTCGGACCTTGATGGAACGGTCCCCCGACGCCATTGAAGTGATTGATCCGAAAACAGGCCGGTTTCTTGACTTCAATCAAACGGCCCACGAGCGCTTGGGCTACAGCCGTGAGGAAATGCTTTCCCTGTCCATGCCCGATATCGTGGCGCTTGATGAGGGTACTGTCTCCATGCGCGATGCGGCGGAAGAAGTAAAGAAGGCGGGCGTTAGAATTGTGCAAAGTCGGCACCGCCGTAAGGACGGTTCAACTTTTCCCGTGGAGATCAGCGTCCAACACATCGATCTGGACCCGGGCTATCTGGTCGCCGTGGTTCGGGATATCACGGACCGCCGTCAAATGGAGGAAAAGTTGCAGGAAAGCGAAACCAAATTCCGCACCTTGTTTGAGGTCGCCAACGACGCCAACTTCATTCTCTATAACGGCCTGTTCGTGGACTGCAATGCCCGGGCCCTGGAGATGTTCGGTGCGACGCGCGACCAACTTATCGGACAGTGCCCGTCCCTTTTCTCCCCAGCGATTCAACCAGGCGGAGATACTTCACTCCTCAAAGCAACGGGGTTCATCCAGGAAGCCCTGGCAGGTCGCCCGCAGTTTTTCGAGTGGGTGCATCAACGGCTAGATGGAACACCAATATTCTCGGATATCAGTCTCAGCCGATTCGAACTCGGAGGCAAAATTTATATCCAGGGTATTGTTCGAGACATCACTGAGCGCAAACAAGCGGAGGATGCGCGACGAACGAGCGAAGCGCGGTATCGCACGCTTTTTGAATACGCCCCGGACGGCATTGTCATCGCCAATTCGGAAGGTGTTTACATTGATGGCAACGCGAGCATGTGCCGGATGCTCGGCTACTCCCGTGATGAACTGATTGGGCGAAGTGCTTCAGACATCGTCGCCCAGTCGGAAATCCCACAAATTGAGACGGCCTTGGGTGAGATCACCTCGTCGTCCGATCATCACCGGGAATGGCAGTTCCGGCGCAAAGACAGTTCGATCTTCGGGGCCGAAGTAATCGCGACCCAGATGCCCGACGGTAATATTCTGGGAATGATTCGCGACATCACCGAGCGGAAACGAGCTCAGGAGCAAATCTCGGAACAGGCTTCATTTCTCGATAAGGCACAGGATGCGATTTTTGTGCGAGACCTGGAAGGAAAGCTTCTCTTTTGGAACAAGGGTGCCGAGCATATGTATGGCTGGACACGCCAGGAAGTTGTGGGTCGGAAGATGGACGATCTCCTCTACACCGAAGCCCAAAAGTTAGAGGAAGCCTATAGAGTGACACTGACAGAAGGCGAATGGCACGGCGAGCTCCAACATCTTACCAAGGACCAGGGTAAACTCAGCATCGAGTCGCGCTGGACCCTCATTCGAGATAGCGAAGGGCAACCGAAATCGGTCCTCGCGATCAATACCGACGTCACGGAGAAGAAGCTGATCGAAGCCCAGTTTATGCGGGCGCAGCGCATGGAAAGCATCGGCACCCTGGCCGGCGGGATCGCGCACGACCTAAATAACATTCTGGCCCCGATCCTGATGTCCATCGACATCTTGAAACTCACAGCGACCGATGCTCAAGCGAAGAATGTTTTGGAGACGATTGAGATCAGCGCCAAGCGGGGCGCAGATATCGTCCGTCAGGTCCTTTCGTTTGCGCGTGGCATGGAAGGTGAACGCGTCGAGGTGCAGCCCAAACACCTGTTACAGGACGTCGAAAGCATTATCAAGGACACCTTCCCAAAAAACATTCTTCTGCGGTTTTCGATTCCCAACGATATCTGGACGATCCTGGGCGATCCCACCCAGGTGCACCAAATCCTCCTGAACCTTTGCGTAAATGCCCGGGATGCGATGCCGAACGGAGGAAGCTTGACCATCGAGGTCGAAAACTGCGTGCTGGATGAACACTACGCCGCGATGAATCTCAAGGCCAAGGCGGGGCGTTACGTGAACATCAACGTAACCGATTCGGGAACGGGCATACCGCCGAGCCTTCTCGAAAAGATTTTTGAGCCCTTCTTCACTACCAAGGGAATCAACAAGGGCACCGGCTTAGGCCTTTCGACCGTGATGGGCATCTTGAAGAGCCATGGCGGACTCATCAGTGTTTATAGCGAGCCGAATAAAGGCACGACTTTCAAAGTTTACCTGCCAGCGATGGAAATGTCGTCTGAGGCTCGGAAGACACAATTGGAACAGGCCGGTCTTCCCCGTGGCAACGGCGAGACGGTTTTGCTGGTCGATGACGAGGCTTCCATTATCACTATCACCACGCAAACCTTGCAGGCCTTCGGCTACCGGGTTTTGACCGCCATGGATGGAGCGGAGGCCGTGGCCGCTTACGCAGAGCACAAGAATGAGATCGCCGTTGTGCTGACCGACATGGCGATGCCCATCATGGATGGCGCAGCGGCCATTCGGGCTCTGTCGAAGATCAATCCCGCAATCAAGATCATTGCGGCGAGCGGACTGCATGCGAACGCCGATGCAACTAAGGCTTCCGGCGCGGGCATCAAGCACTTCCTGACCAAACCCTATACAGCGGGAACCTTGCTGAAGACCCTACGGACGATTTTGGAGGAACCCTAGTCGGTGCGTTTCAACCAAAGAACCATATGCCAAAAACAACTAAACGGTGGGATCACCGCCAGAACATCGGCGGGGTATTTTCAGATCGGATCAATGCGGACAAAGCCATTCAGGCCTTTCACGACTTGGGCGTGAAGGAACACGACATTGAGGAAGTAGTGTCTCTCAACGATACTGTCCGCAATGGAAAAATCCTTGTGATCGTGCACAACGTCAAGCATCCCGCTCCCATCATCGATATATTCGACAAGAACAAGGCTGAATATAATCCTGATGGTTCTTATAACTTTCGGGATGACGTCGCGGGATTGACTGTTGGTGCATTGGCAGGCGCAGCGATGGGGGGAGCGGCAGGCGCTGCGGAAGGTGGTACGATTGGAACTATTGTCGGAGGACCAGTTGGTACCGCAGTTGGAGCAATCGTGGGCGCGGTTGTCGGAGGCGGGGTCGGAGCTGTCGCCGGCGAGATAGCGGAACATCGAAAATAGACCTCCACCGGTCCTAGTTCTTTCGAGAGACACTTATCGCGGATTTATAACTCGTGCGTGACGCGTACCAAGCCGTCTTCCAGAAGACTGTGTGAAGTGAATCCCAGCCCACGACATAGGTTCAAGGTATCGTGATCGGCGACTAACAACTCAGTCGTCAACGTCTGAAACCCAAACGCCCGGGCCAGCTTGACGAGTTGCTTGATCAGCACTTTCGCTAAATGCAGTTCGTTCTTTTCTGTGACGATCAATGTATCGAAGGTGGCAACATGAGGCTTATCTGTCTTGGTAATTCTTCCGACTGCCAAAATGGACTCCAATCGATGGGGTGTTGCAGCATCTTCCATGACGATGGCGTATGACTCGCCAGTATTTTTGCAAATTCGAACAAGTCGGTCGTGGGAAGTACGCTCATCTAATCCCAGAAACTCAAAATACCGCATGTAGATGCTCTCTTTTGAAAGGCGTTTATGAAAGGCGATCATTTCTTCCTCATCATCGAGTTGGATGGGACGTATTTTCAACCTGCCAAAACCTTTTACGGCGACGGGTTGCCCGAATTTCATTCCTTCTGGTTCCGATCTCAGATCGGGAATGCTCGTAATTGGGGGAGTCTGGTGAGAGTTACTGGTGGTTATCATTTTGGTCGCCTTTTCGCTCGAACGATGGGTGCTTCGCCGGAGTGTTTCCGGTTACAACTACGTACCTACTTGACCACCCATATTAACCCGCGTCGCTGTCGTCGATATAGGGTGTTCACCCCATAGGCGTATGCTCCCTTTTGGCCGTATTCTGTTCTTTGATGAGTATCCCAGGCTCCGGTCGCTTTCCCGTAAGAGTTCCATTTGCTTATGAAACATATCCCATCGATTGTATGAGCACTAAGTGAAACGCATCCCCGTACTTTTGGTCGAAGACCACACGCTTGTGCGCCAGGGTCTTCGACTCTTAATCGAGTTGGATGGGGATATTGAGATTGTCGGAGAAGCCAAGACCGGTCGCGAGGCAGTCCAGATGGCCACCAACCTGCGACCTGACGTTATTGTCATGGACATCGCCATGCCTCTTCTTAACGGCCTGCAAGCAACTCGGCAAATTCTGAAAACACTTCCTGCTACCAAGATAATGATTCTATCCGCCCACAGCGATCCCGAGTACGTCCAGCAGGTAGTTAAGGTCGGAGCCGCCGGGTATCTGATCAAGCAATCCTCAGGCGACATCGTCGCCCGGGCGATTCGTGAGCTCAAGAAGGGTAAAACGTTTTTCACGCCTTCCATCGCCAAGCGCTTAAACGCAGACTACCAAAAGTCACCTGATGGTGTAGGACTTCAAAAACGGCGATCAACGGAATTAACGACCCGAGAGGCCGAACTCCTCCAGTTGGTCGCCGAGGGCCACGTGAACAAGCAGATTGCATCCGAACTCGGCATCAGCATAAAAACCGTCGAGAAGCATCGCCAGCATCTCATGGAAAAATTGGACATCCACGACATCGCGGGTCTCACCCGTTTCGCGATTGCCGAAGGAATCATCGAGAGCAGCGTGCAATCGACCATAGACAAGAATACCCCATCAACTTAAGCGGAAGCCCGCTTGCGCCGGAACCGTTAGCGGTTAGGCCACCATTCTAGGCTACTAGCAGGGCCATACGCTTTTTTTCTAACTCACCTTTGCCAAATGCCTTTCGGCATCGATCACGCAGTGGTTTCGAGATCGGAGCGCAGAAGAAGGAGTTGCCCTTTGCGACCTCACGGATGGCTTGGGACAGCACTTGGGGCAATGATTGCTTGATCAAATATCCAGAGGCACCGGATTGCACGGCCTGTTTGATGTACTCAGGTTCGGAGTGTGCGGAAAGAACGAGGACCCTGGTCGAAGGAAACTGTTTGATAATCTGTCGGGTCGCCTCCAATCCGTTCATTATGGGCATGGCAATGTCCGCGACAACGACCTCAGGACGTAGTTTCTCGGCCAGTCGTACGGCCTGAAGTCCATTCTTCGCCTCACCCACGACCTCAATATCACCTTCTTCTTCTATCAACGACTTTAAGGACCTACGAAAGCTCGCATTGTCCTCCGCCAAAACCACCTTAATTGATTTATTTGGCGCTGTTGCAGTAGCGAATTGTTTTTTCTTCATTCTGATCATCAGGGTACGTCCCTAAACTTGGAATGAGATCATCCTATCCTCATTTTTGAGTGAAAGGTCAGCGGACAAAAATCATGCGATTGGATACATACCACGACGTCAGACTAAGGTCTAACCGTTCATCGATGAAATGGGGTGTTCACCCCATTGGAGACAAGAAGACCCAAACGATAGATTGTTCGCATTAATCCCAGCACGTATCCCCTCCGACTCGTTACGAAATATAGTCCTGTTTATTTTTGACAGGAACCCGCATCATCCTACTGCGCCGCTGGCAAGCACTTCGAAGGCCTTTTGCGAACCGTCGTCCCTGAACGAAATCAAAAGGTTCCACCATGCCCAAACCGACAAGCAATCCGACCGAACTTCGTCACCGCGCTGAGTTAAGACTCAAAGAGTCCCGTGGAGTTAGCGAATCACCGCGCACCGAAGCCAATACCAAGCGAATCCTTCATGAACTCGAGGTCCATCAGATCGAACTGGAAATGCAAAACGCGGAGCTCCAGGAGTCCCGGGACAAGGTGGAAGCACTCCTCGAAACTTATACTGATCTCTATGACTTTGCTCCGGTCGGCTACTACTCAGTCGATGAACAAAGCTTGATCCTTGAGGTCAATCTCACCGGCGCAGCTTTGTTGGGCGTGGATCGATCACGGTTGATCAATCGCCGCTTGCTCTCTTTCGCCACACCCAAAAGTCTCGTCATTCTTCAAACGTTCTTTAAGAAAATCTTCGCAGAATCTGGAAAGCAGGTGTGCGTGGTTTCGCTGATGAACGAACATGGCGCTCCCTTTTGGGCCGACCTTCAGGCCACTCCTTCGACTGGTCTGAAAGGTACAAAAAAGTGGTGCCGGGTTGTTGTTTCGGATCTTACCACCCTAAAACAAGCGGAAGATGTACTCCAACGAATGGAAGGCCTTGCCACCGCCAATCGGGAGCTAAAGCTAGAAATCGTACACCGGCAGATGGCCGAGTTGGCCCTCAAAAAAGGTGAGACCGAAGCCCTCCACATGCAGGAACAACTGCGACATCTTTCACGTCAACTCCTCTTGACCCAGGAAGAGGAGCGCAAGCGCATCAGTCGGGAGCTTCACGATGAAATCGTTCAGACGTTGGTGGGCATCAACGTCCATCTTGCCTCATTGACCGTGAAGGACACCGTCGATCTCAAGGAACTAAGGGCTAAAATTATCCGGACTCAACAACTGGTGGAAAAGTCAGTGGAAATTGTCCATCGGTTCGCCCGTGAATTGCGCCCGACAGTGCTGGATGACCTTGGCCTGATTCCGGCCCTTAAATCCTTCATCAAGGAATTTGCCAAACGGAAGAATCTTCGGATTAGTTTTAAGGCGTTTTCTGGAGTGGAATTACTAAGTGACACGCAACGGACGGTACTATATCGCGTTGCCCAGTCAGCGCTGGCGAATGTCGATAAACATGCGTGTGCTAGCAATGTGACAGTGAGTATCAGAAAACGCGGAGAGGTCATTCGACTGGAAATTCGTGATGACGGCAAATCTTTTGATGTGCAGCGCGTTCTACTCGCCAAAAGGCACAAACGATTGGGATTGCTCGGATCCCGGGAAAGAGTGGAGATGGTGGGTGGTAAATTTGATATTACGTCCGCACCGGGACAGGGTACCATCCTGAGTGCAGAAATTCCTTTCGGCAGCGACGAACAAGCTATTGCTCCCAAAGCTTCTCGTAAAAGCGGAAGCGCGGCCAGCATATGAAGAAATCAATTCGGCGGGTTAAACGAAAATCTCGGAATTCAGCTGTTGTTCGTAAAAGCTCGGTTTCTTCATCCGAGGCGACAAACAACTCCGTGAGTCGTTCATTCCCCATCGTCGGCCTTGGCGCATCTGCCGGAGGTTTGGAGGCCTTGGAACAATTCATCAGTCATGTCCCCAAAGAGTGCGGCCTCGCCTTCGTCATCGTTCAACATCTGGACCCTACCCATAAGGGCATCATGGTGGAACTGCTGCAACGCGATACCGCGATGCCAGTTCTTCAGATCAAGGATCGGATGAAAATTGAGTCTGACCACGTTTATGTGATCCCTCCCAATAAGGATCTTTCCATTCTAAACGGCGTACTTCACTTGCTTGAACCCGCCGCTCCGCGTGGACTGCGTTTGCCGATAGATTTCTTTTTCCGTTCATTAGCCGACGATCAGCATGAGCGAAGCTTGGGGGTCATCCTTTCCGGGATGGGATCGGACGGCACCCTGGGTCTTCGGGCAATCAAGGAGAAAGCTGGGGCGGTTTTTGTCCAGACACCAGCCTCAGCCAAATTCGACAGCATGCCTCGCATGGCCATCGACGCAGGACTGGCCGACGTTGTCGCTCCAGCGGAGGATTTACCTGGCAAGATAATCGATTATCTGAAACACGTTCCGCTTCTCGCTCACCGCGACCACGCAATTGCCGAGAAGGATCAGAGTGCTTTGGAGAAGATCATTATCTTATTGCGCGGGCAAAGCGGTCAGGACTTCTCGCTTTATAAAAAAAGCACCATTTCTCGTCGGGTTGAGCGACGCATGGGACTTCATCAAATCACTAAAATTGCCGACTACGTGCGGTATTTGCGTGAAAATCCCCAGGAATCGGAACTTCTCTTCAAGGAACTCCTTATCGGAGTTACCAACTTTTTCCGCGATCCGGAAGTTTGGGACCAACTAAAAAACAAGATTATCCCGGATTTTTTGGCCACTCGCCCTCATGGAGGAAGGCTGCGGGCATGGACGGTTGGATGCTCGACTGGAGAAGAAGCTTATTCTTTCGCCATCATCTTTAAAGAGGCGCTGGATAAGGTCAAACCAGCCAAAAACTTTTCACTGCAAATCTTTGCCACCGATTTGGACCAGGATGCCATCGATAAGGCGCGGGCCGGAGTTTATCCTCCCAACATCAGCGCAGATGTCTCAGAGAAGCGCCTCCGCGATTTCTTCGTTAAAGAGGAGAACGGCAACTACCGAGTCAAGAAGGAGATTCGCGAGATGATCATCTTTGCGCCGCAAAATCTCGTCATGCACGCGCCGTTTACGAAGCTCGATTTCGTGACCTGCCGAAATCTTCTCATTTACCTCGATGCGGAATTGCAAAAGAAACTCATGCCGCTTTTCCATTACGGTCTCAATCCAGGCGGCATTCTGCTGCTGGGCAGTGCGGAAACCATTGGCACGGCAACTGATCTATTTTCACCGCTGGCAGGCAAGGCCCGAATATACCGACGTTTGGATACCTCCGGGAGTGTCCATCTGATCGAATTTCCCTCTGCGTTTAGTCGTACTAAAGCGAACACCGTCGCGGCTTCGTCCGCTCTATCGGGACCGATAACGGCAGCCCCCAGCCTCCAATCGCTCGCAGATCAGCTACTCTTACTGCACTTTTCTCCGGCGGCGGTTCTCGTCACCAATGAAGGCGACATTCTTTATGTCAGTGGTAAAACGGGTAAATATCTTGAGCCTGCTGCGGGCAAAGCTAACTGGAACCTCTTCGCAATGGCTCGCGAAGGACTGGGCAACGCTCTAAGCGAAGCATTCCATAAAGCCGTCCGGCAAAAAATTGCCGTCACACTTAAGGATGTAAAGGTCGGGACCAACGGAGGCACGCAAGTCGTGGATATCACCGTTCAGCCCGTTGCCAACCCGGAAGCCTTACGGGGTATGGTCATGGTTGTTTTTACCGACGTAGTCACTCACGTTTTAGCAAAAAGAACAAACTCGTCCCCACGGGCGACGACTAACGATGTCCGGCTGGCCGCGATGGCGCATGAACTTCAGCAGGCGCATGAAGATTTGCAGGCGACGCGAGATGAAATGCAAACCTCGCAGGAAGAGCTTAAATCGACCAATGAGGAATTGCAGTCGATGAACGAAGAACTTCAGTCAACCAATGAGGAACTGACGACCTCGAAGGAGGAGATGCAGTCGATGAACGAGGAGTTGCAAACGGTTAACCACGAACTGCAGGCTAAAGTGGACGAATTATCGCGAACCAGCGACGATATGAAAAACCTCCTAAATAGCACAGATATCGCCACCCTCTTTCTGGACGATAAGCTACTCGTGCGACGCTTTACGACCCAGGCGACCGGCATCATCAAACTCATCCCCGGTGATGTGGGGCGTCCCATTACCGATATCGTCACCACTCTGAAATATCCCAGTCTAGCCGACGACACGCGTGAGGTTCTGAAGAAGAAAGCTTTCGTGGAGAAACTGGTCTCTGCCCGCGACGGGCGCTGGTTCACGGTCCGTATTATGCCCTACCGTACACAGGAAAACAATATTGACGGTGTGGTGATTACTTTTGCCGACATCACCGTGGCCAAGAAATTGGAATCGGCATTGCGTAAGGCTCAATCGAATTTAGAGGAGCGTTATACAACTCAAACAGCGGCACTCGGAAAAGCCCGGAAGAATTCCAAAATTAAAAGCCGTTAGCATCACGAGTTGTCCGAAGAAAAGAGATTGGGATGAATTGACGTCTATCTTCGTTAATGACTCGAATGTGTCGCAACATCCTATCTTTCTCATTTTCGGACCGTAGCACAACCCGACAACTCTGAAAGCTTAGCTGCTATCTCTTTGATAGGCAGACAAAAGTCCACAGCCCTCGCTTCGAGGGCCGCAATAGGCATTTCAGGACTTTGAGCCTCTTCAGGTTCCTGAGCGATGGTTGTTCCGCCTGCGTTACGGATGGCAAGAAGACCCGCCACTCCGTCATGCATGGTTCCGCTCAAAATGACGCCGACTGCCTTAGCGCCCTGGGACTTTGCGGTGCTTTCGAACAACTCGTCGATGGAAGGTATCCAGAGTTCCCGTTTTGGGGCATTCAGTTCAGATACACTTATCGTCTTCGTGTTCACCGTGAGATGCCGTCGCGGTCGGGAAACGTAGATGCCTTTTTCGATTCGTTCCCCGTCTTCAACAAATCGAACTTGGTGGCTGTCGCAGGCTGTAAGGATTTCATCGAGTAGACTGTCGGGACCAGTGTGTAGAACGATATACATGGGCACAGGCGATGGAGCTGGCAGGGCTTTGACGAGAGCGCACAATGCCTTTACTCCTCCCGCAGAAGCGCCCACAACGATTACACGCCCATTCGACTTCATTCGTACATAATGGCGCATTCTGTTCGAAGATTTAAATGGGGTGTGCACCCTATTTAAGCAGACGTAGAACCGAGCCATGGATTATTCAAACTCGCAAGGTGCATGATTCGATTGGGTAACGAGTATCAACGCGGGCTAGGGACTAACTGCGCACTGGGGTGAAGACCCCATTGGGATGCGCCGTAATTGTTACAAGATGACAGCATGTCTCCTGGAAACAAAATCCTGAGCGAAGACAATCAAGAGAGAAATGAAATCAATAAAGAGGATCTCCGTGCCTCCGAACTTAGTTATCGTCGTTTGTTCGAGGCTGCGAGAGATGGCATTTTGATTCTAGACGTGAATACAGGGCGCATCACCGATGTAAATCCGTTCCTGGTGGAACTCTTGGGTTTTGCCCGGAATGAAATGATGGGCCAAACCGTAGGTGAGCTCAGTCCGTTCAAGGACATGGAGTCCAACCAAGCCATGTTAGAGCGACTCCAGCATAACGGGTACGTTCGCTACGAGGACCTGCCGCTCGAAACGAGGGACGGCCGCAAAATTGCCGTGGAATTTGTCAGCAATGTGTATCAAGCCGGTGACAAGAAGGTGATCCAATGCAACATCCGCGACATCACAGAGCGCAAACACGCGCAAGATGAAATACGCCGTCTGAAGGCAGAACTGGAAGAACGGGTCTTGGAGCGGACGGCGCAACTGCAGGCGGCCATCCAGCAACTAGAGGCATTCAGTTACTCTGTCGCCCACGATTTGCACGCCCCTCTACGCCACATCATGGGTTATGTGGCAGTGCTGCAAGAAGACATCGGACCATCGCTTTCGAAGGAAAATCTCCAAGATCTTAAATCGATTACCCGTGTGACAAAACGGATGAAAGATTTGATTGATGGTTTGCTCGCCTTCGCCCGCGTCGGGCATGTGGAATTGCACAAGACGGAGGTCGATCTCCATGTTTTGGTCCGAGAGACAATGGGAGATTTTCAGGACGAAACCAAAAACCGCAAGATTGGATGGAAAATCCATCCACTGCCATCTGCCCGTGGCGATTATGCCTTACTCCGGATGGCGCTGGTCAATCTAATGTCTAATGCGGTGAAATTCACCGGCGGTCGCCAAGATGCCAAAATCGAAATTGGTCTTTCTCCTGGCGAACCAGGAGAAACGGTGGTTTTTATCCGGGATAACGGCATCGGTTTCGATTCAAAAAATGCCGGTAAATTATTCGGGGTTTTTGAACGCCTGCACACCGAAGCCGAATTTGAAGGCACCGGAGTTGGCTTGGCCAATGTCCAGCGGATCATTCAGCGACATGGAGGAAGAATATGGGCGGAAAGCGTACCGCAGGGCGGTGCCACATTTCATTTTTCACTCCCTAATCGAACGAAGAAAGATTTGTAATGAAGAAGAGACACCCAACCATCCTAATTGTCGAGGACGATCCCGATGACCAATTCATGCTCATGCGGGGCTTCAAGAAGATTGGAGTCACAACTCCAATGCATCTGATGAATAACGGCCTGGAGGCAATTGCTTACATGATGGGCGAAGGAAAGTTCTCGGATCGGGACAAGTTTTGTTACCCGACCTTTATTATGACCGATCTGAAAATGCCCGGGGCAGACGGTTTCGCAGTCTTAGACTTTCTCAAGAAAAACCCGGCATGGGCGGTCATTCCGACCATCGTTTTTACAGCTTCAACCGATTTGGATGACATCAAAAAGGCTTACATGCTTGGGGCAAGTTCCTACCATGTGAAACCCGCCACAGCCGAAGCACTCGCTCACCAGTTACGAGTGCTACATGCGTATTGGATAACGTGTGAAGTGCCCCAGGTTGATAGCACCGGTAAGCAATTGCAGACGAATAGCCGGGGCAAGTTAGGCGAACGGTTTCCCCAGGCTGAGAGCGCAAGCTCCTCGAAAACAGTTAAAGGGACGCCTTAATTTTTCCCCGGCTCCACGATTGAAAGTGGGAAAGGTCAGTGGCGGGAATAGGGTGTTCAACCACTGGCCGGATTCGGAGGGACTTCCCAAGGCGTGATAATAAGCATTATCAGGCTTGGAATTGGTTCTTCAGAGGAGAAGTTTACGTATTATCAGGCTAAGCCTTGATGGTTTGCCTAAGGGGTTTGTCCGACTTCGGTCAAAGGGGTCGATGACATCTTTCTTCCTTTTTTCATATTGCTTCGATTGCGTCACAGACGAGACTACGTCTACCTTCGAGCAGACCTTGCATGATAAGGAGTGCGGACGTTACGTCGTGGGGCGACGGTTTGGGTGATCTGGATCGGGGAAATGACGAGCAAATGGATGGGAAAATTAATGGGCAAAACTATGGGCAAATGCGATCCATTTTATAGCCATCATCCATACCATATTACCTTTACAACAATAACTTATACCTTTATATTGATCGGTAAATGAATGGGCAAATAAAAGAGCTGGATCCGAGCGATGTCTATCGAATCGAGCCGCTGACGGTCGACCAGCCACCTCGCGCCTTGGAGGAAAAGTCCCAGCAGCTCATTATTCGGTCCGCCACTCTTTCGAATTATTTCGTTCCCGAGGTACAAAAGGAGGTCCAAGGCCTAGTCAAATCGATGAACGGGTATTATTCAAACCTGATCGAAGGCCATCAGACCCGACCGGAAGACATTGAGCGGGCGCTGCGCCGTGATTTTTCAGCCCAGCCCAAGCAAAAGGACCTCCAGGTCTTGCATCTGGCCCATCTCAAAACCCAGACCGCCATTGAGGAGTTGCTGGCGCGCGATCCTTCAACTCCCATCTGCCAACCCGACTTTCTCAAGTGGATCCATCGCGTCCTGTATGAGGACTTACCCGACTCACTGCGCGTCCAGATCGACACCAAGGGGAAGGAATATGTCGTCCGTCCAGGCGAGTTTCGCGATCATCAGGTGGTGGTGGGGAACCATTTGGGCCCCCCTTGGGAATCCTTGGATGCCTTTTTCAAGCGATTCGCCGCCTATGAGGGTTTTATCTCCTGTACCCCGACCGGGGTCATCAACGCGATGGCCGCTCATCACCGACTCGCCTGGCTTCACCCCTTTCCAGACGGCAACGGTCGCGTCGCAAGATTGTTTACCCACGCATGGCTCTTGAAAGCAGGTATTCAGGGCCTGAAAATGTGGACGCTCTCCCGGGGGCTGGCCCGGTCCCGGGACCAGTACTATGCTCGCCTCGTCGCCGCTGACTCAGCTCGGTCGGGAGATTATGATGGCCGGGGGGCACGATCACTCAAGGGGCTGGTTGAATTTTGCGAGTTCATGATCGAGACGGCGATTGACCAGGTGGAGTTCATGCAGGGCCTTCTGGCCCCGGCAACCTTCATCGAACGAGCCTATGCCTACTGCCGCGTCCAGGAAGAAATGCGCAAGCTGCCCGCAGGGGCGGGTGCGATCTACCGCGATGCGCTTTTCAAAGGAAAATTGACCCGGGGAGAAGTGACCCTTCTGTCAGGGCGCAGCCGCCGCTCCGCCCAGGACATTACCAAGGCCTTTCTCCAGCAGGGTTACTGCATGAGCCCCTCACCCAAGGGTGAGCTTTTCCCCACCTTCCCCCCATCGGCCTGTTCTGCCCTTTTTCCCGAGCTCTACCCCGCTGGTGGCCCCATCACGGTTCGGAAGCCTGAACAAACGGTCCGTTAAGCAGATGGTCCGGAGCCCAAGGTCGGCGTGCGCTCTGTAGCGGTCTCAAGGGAAAGCTTCATCACTCTGGCCTTCATTTCCTTGCCCATCTTGAACTTGACCACAGCGCGGGACGGAATCGGTACGTCATGTTCGGGGCGGTTAGGATTTCGGCCTACGCGCGCCTTGCGCAATTTCACTTCGAAAACCCCAAAGTTGCGTAGTTCGACGGCGTGACCTTGGGATAGACTTTCGACGAGATAATCCAGAGTGCGCTGAATGATATTCAGCACGTTCTGCTGAACTATTCCCGTCTCGTTGCTGATGCGAATCACCAGGTCGCGCTTAGTCAAATTGGGCATACGCACCTTCATTTCCCCAGATGTTTCAAGTTTTGCAAGTCGCAAACTCAGAATGGGGGCCGTGATATTGGCTCCAACCAACTATCTATAACGAGCCTCGAAAACAAAATTCCATGGCAAAAAGTACAAGCATAGAATGGACGGATAATTCATTTAATCCGTGGATTGGATGCAGCAAAGTCAGTGAAGGCTGCGCAAACTGTTATGCCGAGGCCGGTGACAATTTTCGTCACTGGACCCCCATGGGCTGGGGACCAGGAAAACCACGTCACCGAACCTCAGCGGAATATTGGAAGGAACCGCTCAAGTGGAATCGCGCGGCGGCAACCGCCGGAATTCGCACTCGCGTGTTTTGTGCCTCCTTGGCCGACGTATTCGATCAGGAAGTCGCTCCGGCCTGGCGGATGGATCTTTGGAATCTGATCCGGCTATGCCCTTATTTGGATTGGCAAATTTTGACGAAGCGACCCGAGTTCATCGCTTCATGTCTCCCGAGCAACTGGGGCTCTGGTTGGTCGAACGTCTGGCTGGGAACCTCTGTCGAAAACCAGCGCTGGGCGGATAAACGAATCCCCCACCTCATCGCGGTGCCAGCCCGGGTTCATTTCCTTTCGGTTGAACCGCTACTGGATTCGATCACCTTCAAGAGCTTGGATGACATCGAATGGGTGATCGTTGGTGGTGAGAGCGGCCCCAGGGCTCGTCCCATGGCACTGTCCTGGGTATCCGCCATTCAGGCGCAGTGCCAAACGGCCAACGTCCCCTTCTTTTTCAAGCAATGGGGCGGGGTCAACAAAAAGGCGACTGGGCGCATCCTACATGGTCGAACCTACAACGCATTCCCGCCCTAATCACCACGGGTCAACAAGGATTGATCGCCCGCTGTTCCGTTACGCACGGAAACAGCGGGCTCGAACCAGATCTGACCTAAGACTTCAAATGACCCGAAACAAGTTTGGTCATTTCAAACATCGAAACGGCCTTTTTGCCGTTGAAGATAGGCTTGAGCTTGTCGTCGGCGTTGATTTGGGTCCTCACCTTGGCATCCTGAAGTTTGTTCTTCTTGATGTAGTCCCAGAGTTTTTTCGTCAGGTCGGTCCGAGGGAGCGGCTTCGCGCCAACGACAGCGGCCAACAGCTCATCGGGCTGGACGGGCTTGAGAAAAGCGGCGTTGGGTTTGCGCGCTGATTTCTTCGCTGCGGGTTTCTTAACGGATTTGGAGGAGGATTTTGTGGATGCCATGGGAGTGAAGTCTGGCAAACCGCCTTTGGCACCGCAAGCTCTGCTGACATTACCTTTTGCAGGAAAGGTCACTCTCCCGGTTTTAACAAAAATACATGATTGGATGTCCTGCACTATCTCCCAAACAATTACGACTCACCCTTAAAAACCTGAACGGCCAATACGCGCTGAGAAATCGAGCACTTGTCATGCGGGGCATTCGTTCTGGCCTTCGCATCAGCGAACTCTTGGCCCTCAAGGTCGGTCAGGTGTGGGATGGCAATAAGGTCGTGGATCGATTTTACGTGCGCCGCCAAGCGACAAAAGGCAAAGAGGCGGACGCTTCCATCGTCATGCACCCCGAAGCCGCGCAGTACCTGTCCCGCTGGATCAAATCAGGCAAGCTGACAGGGAAACCGGAGAATTATTTGTTTCCCGGCCAGACCAACGGGCATTTAAATCGCCGGTGGATGTGGAACGTTCTTAGCCGAGCCTTCAAGGCGGCTGGCGTCACGGGCATGGCCGGAACCCACTGCATGAGGAAAACTTTTGCCAACAATGTTCACAAGGCTCTCGGCGGCGACCTCTTCCGCACTTCCAAAGCGATGCGTCATGCTTCGCCGCTCAGCACGCTACGCTACCTATCGTTCAAACAGGAAGAGATTGATCGGGCAGTTCTAGCGACCTGAATTCAGTGGGGAGCGGTGACCTTGAGGTTAACATTCATGCCAGATGGATTCGAACCCTCTGCGGTGGAGACTGTCGGAAGGGCGGCGTAACGTTGATTCGCAGCCATTGAGAGACGAGGGCCTTTCGGGATTGTGTGCGGTTATCTTCTGCTCCTCACTGACGATAGCGAACAGTAGACCTCTAATGATGCATATATCCCAAGTACGCCAGGCGAATCGTCATGGCATGCTCACTCACCTCATACTCTTGAGCGAGTTCGCTTATCATGTCTTCGTCCGAGTGAGACAATTCCCTTTGATGTTCGATGTCTTTCTTTATCAGATGTTCTGGCATCAATAACTCTGCTGCAAATAGGTTTGCTTCCATTTCTTCAAGGCTGACACCTTGACTTGAAGCTTTATCCCTTAACCAGATTTTCGATTGTCGGTCGACGTGAACGTCATCGAAATCATGCAAGAGATAATGCCCCAGCTCATGTGCTGCCGTGAAATTGCGCCTATTCGGATGATGTCGTTCGTTCACACCAATGATCGCGGAGGCGCTCTTCTTGTCGCGATATAAGAAACCAGACAACTCGTCTTCAGCAGATTGCGAGCACACAATTGCACCAAGTGACCTGGCAATATCTGCCACGGGTATGGGCGCTTCGCGTATTCCTCGTTCGGTAAGTAGCTTTTCAACCATCATGCGGATTTGTTTTCTGCGAATCATTTCATTCCTTTCGTTTGCCCAGCGGCTGCGACTGCATTCAAAATCCAGTCTTTTTCAATTTTGGGACGTCCTTGAAGGGAGTGAGCCAACGCCAGTGGTTCAGTCAGCGGAAGTAGCGTTGATAGATCTGTTCTAAGGACGTTGGCCAATTCCACGAGTGTGTGAATAGGTACTTTCTGCCGTCCTTTTTCGACGTTGGTAATGGAAGTTCGGGTCAAACCCACCTCCTTGCCGAGATCTTCCTGCGTAAGTACAGGTTTGCGCCTCAACCGCGCCGAGCGGATTCGTCGCCCCACCTCTTCGTAAAATGCTTTTTGCTCTGCAGGATTGAGACGCATCTGTGAATCTATCCGAACTTTCAGAGTCTTGTCAATGAAACAAACTGTCAATCATACAAACACTAAGTTCACATACCGTTTTTATAAGTTGACATTTATTCGCATTCTGCAAGTCTCCTCGGGACGAGATCAACCCCCTCGTCCCTTATAAACAATGCAAATACCCCCATTAAAAATAGTCGGGGCCAAGCCCAAACCGCTCGGTTCCTCCATCACCCAACATCATCACAATCCGGCCAAGTTGCTCGCCGAGTTCGCCGACATCAAAAACGTCGGCTCGCACAATGTCAGCTTGGAGGGCATCCGCCTGGCGAACACCACGTTTGACCATGACGGAAAGCCCCACAAAATCCGCGTTTACTGGACCGGCAGTAATTTGACGGTGCTGTCCCCGGGACAGGTTGTGCGGGTTCACACCGGAAAATCGAAGGATGCGGCCCTCATGCATCCCGAGGACCGCAACGGTGCGGATCACCACGCCTACGCTGAATCGGGCGACTTCATTCTGAATGATAAGGAGGGTGACAAGCTCTACCTGTATGCGAGCTCCAACGAGCCCTTCGATTCGGCTTATTATAAGCCAAATCCGCCAGCCGGCTCGTACCTCGTCCGTCGCGGTGATGAACTCGTGTTGTTGTCGGCAGAGGGTGCTCTTGCCTCCATTCCGCCGATCACCTCGAACAAGAAACCCGTTCTGGGCCATTCAGGTCGCGCCGCGTGATTCTTGAATCCCTCTACGATCCCTCGCCTGCCCGCCATTGGCTCACTACCAATGGTGGGCGGCTCTTGTCGGATGCGGAGGTTGTTGAACTCAAGGTGCGTCGTGCTGTCGGTCAATCCTGGCTATTGCCGGTACCTTGGTCAAAATCCGGAACGGTTGTCGTTGGTCTAAGTCCACATTTTCCCGACGCACATCCCAAGTTCTTCCTGCCGCGCGAAGGCAGGAAAGGCCAAGTCATCCCTCATGTCGGCCTTGAGGACGGGTTTATTTGCACGCTTCCGCCGGGGATAGAAATCGATCCTGCGGCTCCTGTTGCCGTCATTAAGGAACTCTTGGCGAAGGCCGAAGCCTTGGTGAACAAGACATATACGCCGGACGAATGGATCGGAGAGGTGGAAACCGAACTTGGCGGTTACTGGACGATCAACCCAGCATTCAATATTCATCACTTTCTGGACGGCATTCCGAAGTCAGTGGCCATGGCGCTGATTCCAATGAACGAGGAAAGCTCGATCTTCCGCCCGTCTACGTTGCAGTCGGCCAATCTCAAAGCTAATAAGCACATCACCCTCTGCGTGATTTGCCCCAGAGCTTCCTTAAAGCAACTTCTTTTGGACCCAGCAGCATGGCTCCGCGATTCCGGCGCGCTGGCGTCGGCGATAACCTCACTTTTTGAACTATTCTCCGGTGGGGGTATCCCGATCAAAGCATCGGAGCTGAGCTTCTTCATCTTTTGTGAAACCTCGAGGGGCCCTGTCCTTCTCCCAGCTAAGCTGAAGTCAAAGGTTAGACTCAAAGGCCACTCTCCAGAAGAGGTGCTAGCGAGCGTCAGCCACAAGCTTCTCACCGAGGGCCTGTTGCGAGGCTTGGCGGAAGACTGTTCCACCCAGCGTCTCATGCGCCGATCACAAGGCACCGAATCCGAAGTCATCTCGCATCTCCGCGTCGCCATTATAGGCTGCGGCTCCCTTGGAGGCTTCGTGGCCGATCTTCTCGCCCGCGCAGCGATAAGTCGTTTTCTGTTGATTGACCCGGAAAGGTTGAAGGTAGAAAACCTGCCGAGGCATGTTTGCGGCTATCATCTCGTTGGTCAGGCGAAGGCGAGGGCTCTCAAATGGCATCTTGGTCAAATTCTTCCTGACGTGGAGGCTCAAGACGTCGTTGCCGATTTCCGGGACGATACGGCCATCCGAGCAATACAGGACTTCTCGGCTGACATCACCTTGGTGGCCATCGGCGAAACCAACGCCGATCTCACAGCGGCTCGATTTGGCCAAGCTGGCCTCATCCGCAGCCCGGTCTTCGCATGGGCTGAGCCAGGCTTGGCGGCGGGACATATTGTCTACTTGCCCACCGGCGACTCCACCGGTCTGGTTGATCTCTTCGACGACAAAGATGGACTTTATAAACATCGGATTATTGCCCGGCCGGATGAGCGTCAGTTGCAGGAAAAAGGATGCCAAACAACCTATCTGCCCTTTTCAGGAATGGACATGGCAGGACTCTCCACCGTCGTCGCGCGACGTATCCTGACCTTGGCGGGCAATCCTCCGATAGCGCGAAAGATCTACCGCTATTCCGGACCCGGTTTGGAGAACCATGACGAACTTTAGCCATGATCGTAGTACAACTCAAAGAGGTGGGAAGACTCATCATTCCCGACGCTACCGAAGCCTTGCTGCGCGGCTACTATCAACGCCGATGGCAAAAAGAGCGCGGCGGTGTCTTAGCTGGCTCCCTGAAGGAGGACGGCAGTTGGGTACTTACTCATGTCATGCCGCCTTCACCGAAAAACCGGGCCGGACGCTACTGGTACGAAAGGAACCGAGAGGCAGCTCAGGAATATCTGGATCTGTTGTTCACCGAGGCACAGGGAACGGTTGTCTATCTGGGCGAATGGCATACTCACCCGGAACGCTCGTTCGAGCCTTCCGGGCCCGACACCAAGATGTTGGTCGACATTTTGACCACCGGGAACATCCCCAACGGCTTTGCCATCGGCATCATTGTCGACAGCAAGAAAAGGCTCCTGATTTGGAGACAAACCCCAAACGACATCAACCCCACCAAACCTGAAGTATTCATCGTATGAGCATCACCCTTCAAGGCGCGAAAATTTGCGAGCAAGGCGTCGACTTCGCCATCGTCATCGTTAAGGAATACGTGCTGAACAATCAAAGCGACTCGGAAAGTGCCCGGCAGTCTTATCGGCGTTTCTTCCCTGGAATGCACATCCTTTTGATGGCTCAGGATTCGCGTGGGATACCCACCTATTCAGGCCGCAGGGATATCGTGAGTTTTCTTGCGGGAATTTCAATGAACCGCATCCCCTGGAAGAAATTTACCTTCTCTTGGTGACAGCTAGGAAGCCATTCCTTCAGAAGCTCTTGTCTAGCCGAAAAAAGAAACCCTCCCAAAGGTGTCGAAGATTTGATAAGAACCGTTCAATCGTCGGTGTCAGGCACTTGGGTAAACTGCGCCTGAAGCACTTCTCTCGCAGTCTCGACCAATTGTTCCGTTGACCTAAAAAGGCGTGCCAAAGATGCGGCTCCTGCCTCGTCTTCGAGATAAATCAAGTTCATCAATGACCTCACTAAGGCCCGCCGACTGGAAGCTGAAAGACTCGCGTTTGCGTCGGCGGTATAACCAGTCAATTTGTTAGCCACCCATGACCAGGCATCCTCAGTGCTTCCTTTATGCACAGGAACTTGCCCCAGCGAGAGTTTTCGTCCGATCAAGCCACACATGAATTGTCCGCCGGCCTTGGCACGTCGATCCCCCACATTTCGACATTGGCGACCCTTACTCCTACGCTCGGAACAATATGTTGGATGATGAGTATAAAATTCGATCTCCGTTACATCAGCGTATTTAACATCGCCTTCCACCAGGATCTCGAGGCAGATGTCGCCATTTCGCTGATGACCGTGCCGTGGCGATTGTTTCCAAGGGCCATCATCAGAATCAGGATCGTAAGCGATAAGGCGCTTATTCTCGGTGGTGGAAAAGAATATTCTCGGCGCAGCCACAGCATACTCCGCCGTTTCTACCCAGTATGTTTTCGGAAAATCGGAGTACAGTTGCTCGAATGGAACCTTGAAAGCAATGTTTCCGTAACGAGATCCAGGAGCCCAAACATTCGGAGAGAACCAAGTAACAACCGTCCGATAACGTTTCAATCTTGAGTCGTCGTAAACCAATCCCGCTCGAATATTTTTATCTTCAATTATTCGAAGAGCGGTCTCCACATGCGCTGTGTAAGCCACAAATTCGATATCAGTGGGATCGATTAGCGGGTACTGCTCCCACTCGCGTTGCGCTTGTTGTGCCGAGATGATAGGTGTGGGCATAATTATAAAAAAGTTGAGTAAACGATTACGGTTGCCCCTTGTATGCGACAAGACGCGTTGGCAATCAGATCCAGTCTGTTGTCGCAGCGCTGCCAAGGTCGTCATTGCCAAGATTGAACCCATAGATGGAATAAACGCAATCCTTCTCGCGGGGGTGCCTCGCTCCACGCGAGGCGCGATCATTCACAAAGATTGAAAACATTGGAAGAGTCCGGTTCCTCCGAACGTCGCTAGCGACATTGAGGGATTATGCACGGATCGCCGCACGAACGCACGCCACAGTTCCTTGAATTTCCAATAATCGCTGACTGTTGGTTAAATGGAAAAGATCGCTTTCGAGATAGCTGTCAAATTTCTGCGTGGGTTGCATGGGAAGGTGTTCAGCCAAAGCCAGGGGATCGTGAGTGCCATTTGTAACTTGGTCAAAATGATTGTGGATTTGCTCCAATGAAACGTCCCGGTAGAAAAGAGACAACCGATCAGCCGCTACGCTAAGACCTTTTAGTTTGGCCAGTGCCCAGAGTGTGTTGTGGATTTTGGATCCGGCCCAAGGGAAAAATCGGACGCCCTTGTCTTCGACGACAAATCCGGTTCCACCGACCGCGCCAGAAAGCTTGGCTAGTTGCCTCGCCGCACCAAGAAGCAACTTGGCGTTATCATCAATATAAGCGGGGACATCCTGCCGCTCCAGGAGCAGCTTCATTTGCCGGGCAATTTTGTCTCCGGTGCCCATTCCAGAGGAAGCGAAATAGGGAGGCTTGAGGTTGTTCGAGGGAAGGACGACAACGGTTAGTTCGGCCAGGATTACGTCCATCACCACCCAACGTCGACCGCCTAAAAGTAAGTTCTCTCCCTTAGGTGGAACGCGATCAGGCGGAATCTTGCCGATGGCTTCACCCTGATACTCGACCTTCAATTCCTCCTGCCCCATGAATGCCGCATAGAAATCCCAAGACGAAGTAACAAATTCACCTTGGGTACCCACAATGAGAGTATTGGGTGGGACTGAATCCAGGAGCGAGCACTTGAGCAGACATTTTAGGACCCGCTGAAAAATATCCGGGGTCACTTTCCGGAAGGGCCCCTTTTTGACCAAGGCATCGAATAGGGCTTGGGCGGGCATACCACCCGTCTGGGTCAAATGACTAAGGATTTGGTGAATCAACGTGCTGAGATTCAAGTCATGAACGTCTGGTGATTCGAGCCACTTCACCAGCATGAGCTCCACCATGGCGATGCTCTGGATCAAATCGGGAAAGAGGAGATCTGTCAGCGAGCAGTCGCCATGCGGCGTAAAGTCGCGGCAATAGGCGCGAAAGACGGCAGATTCTCCCTGGCCGCGTCCTGACCGACCCAGTCGTTGAACCATAGAGGAGACGGTCCAAGGCGCTTGGACCTGGCCGACGGCTTTAATGCCGGATATGTCGATGCCCATTTCCAAGGTGCTTGAGCAAATGGCGGTTGTGGGCACGCCGCTTTTCAGATGCTCTTCAGCTTCGTCCCGTTGACTCCGTGAAAGAGAGGCGTGATGCACCACGAACGGATCGCGTTGAGAGCCGGCCTTGGCAAACACCTGGTGAAGTCGGTCGGCTAAAACTTCCACTGTGCTTTTTGAATTGCAGAAGACGAGGTTGGTGGAACTAGAGAATTTTTGAGCAACATCGTTACTAATCATGTCGATGTCATCCGGACGCGGGAGGGAGTAGGCGTCCAGTTCTTCCTGCGTAAGGAGGCCTTTCAACGGTTTCCCGCTCAAAAAGTGTCCCTGTTTCACGCGGGAAACCAGACCGGGAATTTTCTCAAGAGGTATGCCAAAAAACTGCACTCGCTTTTCCTCGTCCTCGGTGCATTGAGGGCGAATAAAGGCTTTTACCGTCAGTCGGATTTGCCGCGTGGTGGTGGGATTTTCAATCAGACGAACCCGCTCCGGATGATCGATATCGAGAAAGCGCTTCGCCACATCATAATCTCCCAAGGTCGCCGATAGTCCGGCCATGCGAGGCTGACATCCTGCCTGGGCACAAACTCGCGAAAATAGACTCTGAAGATGGATGCCGCGCACGTTGTCCAGAAACGAGTGGAGTTCGTCCACGACGATGTAGTCCAAGGCGCTAAACAGTTGCGGTACATTTTTCCCACGGCGCAGGAAGATGGCTTCCAGCGACTCAGGTGTGATTAACAATATGCCGCCGGGCTGACGAATAACCGACAGCTTTTCCGAGGCTCCCACATCCCCATGCCATCGATGCACCGGTATACCCAGATTCTCGCATAGGTCTTCCATGCGACGGAATTGATCATTGATGAGGGCTTTCAACGGCCCGACATAGAGTGCTTGAACGGAGGGAGTCGATTTTTCCGCAATCTTCGAAATGATGGGAAGGAAGGCAGCTTCTGTCTTTCCGCCGGCAGTCTGGGCACTGACGAGGAGATGGTCATCGGACTGGTAAATCGCCCTGATCGATTCGGTCTGGATCGGGTGCAGCCCCGTCCAGCCTTTGTCATAGATCGTCTTTTGAACTCCCGGAGACAAGAGCTCGAAAGCCGAGACCTCACTCACACGGTCACCGCTGTAAGGTCATCGTCAGTGACTGGGCCACTCTTCGCAATTTCCTCCTCCACGGAAGGAGGAAGATCGGCTCCACCGCCCATGAACTCTCCAGCCAAAATCTGCTGCCAAGTTACGCCCGGGTTCTGATCGAGGAGATTGAGCAGACCGATAAATGACCGGATGACTTTTCGCGGGGTCTTAAATGTTTCAGCACCGAGCGCCTCGTTGGCTTTTTGCAGAATCTGCGCGATGGCTTCATCCGGAACGGCTATTTTGGTGAGGTCGCCTGACGCATGAACCAGTCGGATATTTTGCAGGAGAACAAAGAGCTCTTCGGGCGTCAGGGTCGTGAGCTTGATGACTGAGCCCGAAAGGTCTATCAAGCCACCTTGAGCTAAGGAGTTGCTGGCTAGGCGCGAACGGAGCGCCTCATACGAAAAGAGGCCGCGACGGGTGTCTTCCACACATTCCACCGTACCTGCGAGGATAAATCCGAGGTGGGAAGCACCTCCCTGGAGACAGTCGTTGATGATCGCGAGAATCGCCTCAAAATTTGCCTGTCGAACCATGCGGTTTGGAAGACGATGGGAAAGAACAACCAACTCATCAATATTGACGAGTATGCCCGCACCTCCTGCAAGGACGGAAAATGCGGCGATCAGTTTCAAATTCTCGTAGAGGTCGTCTCCCAAAATGGAACGGACGCCCAACGCCTGGCGCGCTTCCGTCTTGGTGGGATATTCCGCCCGCAGCCATTTGACGGCTGAGGCCTTCAGTCCGTCATCTGCCTTAGCAAAACCTTCGTAGTATTTGCCCAATACTTCCGAAAAATCAAAACCACCAGTCAAGGAGTGAAGGCTGGAAAGTGACGTCAGGATTTTGGTTTTGACGGCTTCATCTGATCCCCCAGTGGATTTGACCTGAATCTGGATCGAGGCAATCCAGGACTCGATGAGTCCGATCAGTCCCTCTCCCTCAGGTCGTGCTTTGGTCGCCAAATTTCGGATTAATTCCGAGAAAAGTGCTTGGGCTTCACCGCCCTTGGAATAGATGCGTCTCGCCATCGTGATGTCGGCCTGCAAAACGAGCAGGTTCTTTTGCAAGGCGAGGCTCTTCACCAGATTGAGAAAAAAGCTTTTTCCGCTGCCATAGTTGCCCTCGATGATGCGGAAGGCCGCGCCGCCGTCTGCAATGCGGTCGATATCGCCGAGCACCGCGTTTACCTCCTGCTTACGACCAACCTGAATCAAGTGCAGGCCGAGCTTGGGAACTAAGCCTGCCTGGAGGGATTGGAGAATGGCATCTCGCTCACGCCTTTTGATGATCATAGTGCTTGAGGTAGGAGTTCGGTATGGATGGTGACGGGGTCTTCCCCTTCAATCAAGAAATCTCCCAATGCATCGTCGGCCCAGGCGTTGATTACGTCAGCTACGGCCACCGGCATGAGATTGTATTTAGCCGCCAATTTCATGAAATCGGCCTTGGCCCACTGAGGTTGAGCGATTAATTCCTGGTAGAGGGGCAAATAATTGGGATTCAACGCAGGAGCGGCGTCCGACGGGGCTGCGACCACCGGGTTGGCTGCTGGGGGCGCTTCTGCCTTCGCTTCTTTGTCCTCCATGATACCGGAAAGCTTGGCCACAACCTCTCTAGTTTCTTCGGCAATAGCCGCCACCCGGCTCATATCGAGCTTTAATCCACCGCCTCCAGCCTGTCCTTTGATGGTTTCACCAACGGGTTGTGGGTCAGCGTGGAGCACGGTTACTTCAGCCGATGATGCCGTGTACTTGCAAACGATTCTGGCCGAGGCCTCGGAGGGGAGGTCAATAACCTGGAAAATTCTCTCAAGTACCTCGCGCTCGGTTTTTTCCAGAGTCCCATTCTTGATTCCCACGTAAACAGCCACTTCCACAGCCCATTCCTTGAACTCAGGCTTGAGCTGGCTAACAACCTTCGGGAGTGCACGCCAAAGACAATCTCCGTTGACCAAGAGCGCTTTGAGTAACGCATCGAATCGGGCCGCATCTACGGGAGACAATTTGAAAGCCTCTTGTACACATTGCCACGTGCGATCCACTTCGTAGGGCTCTGGACGACCGTCTGCCACAGCGACCAGACCGCACATCGCCAAGATGGCCGCTGCACCTTGATATGCAGACGATGTCTTCAGGTCTGCTGGATTCTGGGGAACATACAGTGCGATGGCATCGGTCGGACGATAGGATTGGGCCAGAATCGACGCGTCCGGTTCAACTGCATAACCACCTTCCGCCAACAAGGTGATCAGACTGCGGCTGTCGCCGAGATTGGCACGAGCGCCAGGAATGCTGCCGATCAGTTTTTGGATATCCTGCACTTGGAACACAGCAGTCCCATTTGCCTGCGTGATACGTTGTTTCAGAATAGCAATCCATCCGGACTCACTCGAAGCCTGACTCGCCTCGGCACTTGCAGGAGTCACGGGTCGATATTTTTGCAGAGGATCGGAAGACCGGCCTCCCAAGCCTCGAAAGCATTCTTCGGGATCGACCTTGGTGAGATTAAGTGGCGAAAGGGCAGTTGGCGTCGTGTTCAGGGCCAGGATACAGGTCCGGTCGACGTTGCCGGTTGCCGGGTTCGTGGCCGAGACATAGCCGTTTAAGCCAACTCCATTGATAACCTGGGCGGCATCAGCTGCAAAAACTTCCTGAATAGTGCGGAGGCAGACTTGAAAGACGAAGCTGGCGTATAATTCGTTCGCAGCTTTGACCGACAGGGTTGATTCGGTAAAGGAATCCTTGGCTTTGACATATTTGACGCTCTCGATCCTGGGAAAATCATCAAAGGCGGGAAGGTCGTAGTTGATGATCAACACCCGTTTCACCCCGTTAAAATCGAGATCGAAGCTTTTCTCGAAGAATTCGGGATAGGAAGATTGCTCAAGAATCCTGGTATTGAATTCGACGACTTCTTGGGCACTTCCGGATTTGTACCGATGAAGTTTTAAATCCGCCGCTGCCACTGCTTTTGCCTGTGTTAGTTCAAAGGCATGCTTGTCGTTCTTCCATTTTTCAATTCGAGCAAGGTAATCAGCCTCCAGTCGGTCATTGCTCTGACCGAGTTCCGCGCAGGTACTTTCCCAACTGGATAGTGCCTGTTGATAAAGCCGCTGACTTTCCGCGACCTTCTTATCGTGAAGTGGCCCCACCAATTTATCCAATATGCCAAAGTGGGGAGTAAATGCGGCGTCAGTAGGCTGCGGTTGGACTGGAAAATTGTGGTAGGTCACTTCCGGCTGCGTAATCGGATAGGGAACGTGATTTCGTCTGTCATCCCAGGAAAAAGAGAACCGACGCCCGACGCTTGAAGACAATGTATTTCGAATGGACGTGAGAATTCCCTGGGCCTCTATCGTCCTGCTTTCCGCTTCTTCCTGAGCTTCCTGCAAATGGGCGGCTTTGGTGGCGCTGGCCTGGCGCTTGGCATTCGCCGCGCGTTGCCGGGCATACATGTCGTCCCAAATCCGGTTCTGGGCATCCACCTTTTGCTGTAGTTCGCTTCGGGTTTCCGCCTTAATCACGCGCGACCGGCCCAAACCCGGATGCGTGAGCGTGTAGGAATAGTAGTAGCTCATAAGCGTCCCGCAGTAATAGGTGCCAATCCATACCACCATGAAGCGAGACGCGAAAGCCTAGATCGCGCGGGCTAAATCAATGCGCAATGTTGATAAATTTTCAATGGGCTGCCGGACAGCTTGAAAAAATGCGATCTTTGGGAAAACGTGAGATTGTTGGCGGGCTATCTCACCCCTTATCTCACCCCTTATCTCACCCCTTATTTTACCCCTTATCTTATCCCTTATCTTACCCCTTAACTTACCCCTTATCTTACCCCTTATCTTATTCCTATCTTTTGCTTGGCTTACCCTTGGATTTATATGGCTCACGGTGCCTAGTGTTGCCTAATTCCCACTCTGGTAGCACCAAGACGCTTGCCTTTCCCGAGGCCGGAAGGCCCCCGCCGAAAATTTTAATGCCGAATCCGACGCTCGCCGCCGCCGACCGACGCACGCCGACGCACGCCGATGGATGCCGTTAGTTCAACCCGCAAGATAGAATTTCCCTGCGGGAAATTCCAAGTAAATGCGGTACTTTGTACCTACTTTTAAAATTGACATGCAAGGACAAGCATTTTACCTTTAGCACCGCTTCGCGTTGATGTGCCGCCTACGGCGGCAACCACGGAGCAATATCACCAACCAAATCCAATGAATTCCTCAGAGCCGACCGTTCAATCCACGGAAACTGCCATTCTCGACGACGGTCACGTTCGTGTGAACGGTGCAACCCGCATGCGCGCCGCTGAACTTCAGATGCGTTACGGCTTGAGCCAAACCGAGTTGGTTGAAACCGCAGTTTCCCTTTTCGATGACCACTGCTTACGCCGGAGCTTCGTTCAGTTACCACTGTTGACACACCAGGTCGTCAGCCTTGGTCACCGAGTCCAATTGCTTTCGGCGCAGCTTCAGAACCTTGAACAGGTCGCCGATATCATCACCGTGGCCAGTGCTGGCCAAGGCAAACTCGAATAGCCGATATTCAGATAAAGCTTAGACAACGTGAATAATATCATCTTCCATTATTTACAGAGGCTTCCGGAAGATGATCGGTTACGGCTAGAAAGCGGCGTTCTAGCCGGAGAGGTCAGCGCCGCCATGCTGGCTGATACCGATCCCATGTTTCTCCCCTGCCCCCTGACGTTCGAGATGGCGGCATGGCGGCGGGCCACTGCCTTCCGATTTGAAACCACAGCGGAAGACATCTTGGAGGGCTGCCTTCAATACATGCGTTACTTGCTTTCCAGACCAAGCCAAGGCTGCGCGACTTTTGAGGAAGAATTATACAACCGCGCCACACGGTCCAACCGACTGGACTACCGTCTCGGCCTGATCAGCGCACAGATCGACGAGCTAACCGTTAAAATCAAAGGACAAATCGGCCACTTGAAAGAGCAAGCGCCATCCGTCGTCAACCGTCTACGCCCCATGGTCATTGATTCGTCCATTTTCAAGCGCGAGGAAATGGCCATCCCCCCGCCCGACGATGAGGAGACGGCCTGGATCAACGAAATGCTTTCCAGCAAGACAGCCGGACAAGACCTGCATCAATATGTGGCAGCGGACCTGGCGGCATTTGTGGTCACAACGGCGCAAGCTTGGTCTCTATCGCCGGAGGCTGTCATCCGGGAAGCCGTTTGGATCAGTGCATGGGTTATGGCTAATTCTGGAGGACTCGGCGGGAACAATTTCCGCGAAGAACTGTTTGTCCGCCAAAGCGAGGTGGACAGCGTCATGCTTCAACTCGATCAATTCGTCAGCGACCTGGAATCTCATGTCCCCCAGGCCGAAGCTCTCGCGGCGCACCTTACCGAAAAGTCGGAATCGATCGTTGCCGTTTTCCATCAAATGCATTCGCATCCTGTCTCAAAGAAGGATTGACCATGGCACCTCCTCGAAAAAAACGTCTCCGCAAGACGGGAGCCTTTCGCCCCGTTCATTTCGGCAAAACCATCCCCTACGTGGATCGTGAGCGATTGAATAAGAACCTGGCACGATTTTTCGACGGCGAGCGTGACATCAGGGTTATTGGTTTCCTTCGTCCGCAAATTGAGTTGGAGGCCGATCGTTCTTTTGAACTTCTCAACAGAAAGGAACTTCTCGAAGCGATTCAGGCGGTCTGGAAGGCGAGCCTGCCCATGAACCGAGAAGCGGCGCTCGGCTACATTGTGACGATCCAACTTGTCCCCCAAGCCTATCAGGAGATGGTCGCCGCCCGAATCCCGATAGCGGATAATTTCACTTATTTGATTTGTCGTGAGTTGCGTATTCTTGGCCAGAAAATCCACCTCGGTGAACATCTGAGTTATCTTTTGCGCATCGACGACGGTCCCAACGAAGCAACCGCTAAGCTCCTTTTGTTTCCTGCCACAAACCGTGGTACACTGTTGAATTTTCCCAAGCCAGACACGACCGTTTCGGAGAAGCGTGTGAACATCGATTGGCGCGTTGAAATCAAGAATCGCGTGGAAAACCAAGGGGCAGATTTCTACCGATCAACGGTGACTCATCCTATTCGGCCCTCCTTTCATTCAGCGGATGTTCTGGCCCAAAACCGATTGATCACCCAGGCAGCCCATCAGCTATGTGAAATCGACATTGCTTCGGATATAGCCGCAAAAAGTCCCGTCGAGGAAGTTGATCTTTGGCTTCGTACGCAAGCTCTTCGCCGCCGCTTTCTGGAGTCTCCGGATAACAATCGTCGGGTCATCCTTGAAGGAGCCTATCAAGAACGCCAAGGCCGGTTTGACCAACTTTCGATTGATGAAGCAAAAATCAGATTAAGGTCGCAAACTCTCGTTCAGGCCAAGATTCGTCAAAGCCTTTACGATTTGATCGGTGCAGTTATGCCGTGGCAAATCGGCGCAGCCTTTGAAACCAATGAACGCACTTTGATTAAGGACTTTTTCCGCTTTAAGACCATTTTGTGCCGAGACCATCGTTCGAAGTGGTCCTTCCCTGTTTTAGCCACGACAATCCCTGCAACTAATGCTGATCCGGCTCCCGCCGCTGCGGCCCGACGATTGAGACTTCTGGACCAACGACTGAGAGATTTCCGCAAACTGCAAAAAGACCGCCAAGTGGAGATTGAAAAAAACGTGAGTCGGCAATCCGCCGCTAGGCGGGAACAATTAGCTATCTTTGGCGCCACGCGGCTTCAATTTGATACGACGGACTTGACCATTGTGGATTGCCGGCACCGTAGCCAGGGTTCGCGTCCCCTTTACCTTCTCCGCTTTCACGATTGGACCAGCATGAGCCGTCCAACTCCCGTGTTACTTCGTCGTCTGGAGGAAATGATCCAGGAACGGGCGGCGAAGGTTCAGGATGCCTGGGCTAAAGCCGTAAGAAATTCAGAACCCAGAGCTCCCGGGCATTCGCCCGGAGCCAAAGACGTCATCAGCCTGTCACCCAAAGGCTGTCATTTAGATTTTACAACCACCATGGACATTCGCCGTGAGCAGTCCAAGTCCTGTTCCGATTTAAACCGTGAACGCCTGGTCAGCGAACTGAAGAATAATTTCGAGGCGATTCAGCTTCTCGTTAATCCCAGCCATAATAATCGCATTGTCCGAAAAGCATTCGTACCAGTCTACGACTGCGATCAGGCGATGGAACGAATCGAGTTTTAAGTATCTCCCCGACGCCTCATTCTACTGGAGTTGACGCGCCACTCAAAACCTTCGGTATACTAGTCTGTACGAATCAAGGTGGCGACGAAGCCCAGCAGGTTTTCGGCGATATCCAAGCCGTCGAGCACATCGCGCCAAGACCGCATCTCAATCACCCTGTCAGTAAGCATTCTTAAAGTTACTCAATCAATCCATCATTTGAAATGACGGGCTGTCCTTGTCCAGCTCTCTCTCCAAGAAATCCAGCTTACTCATAACTTCATAAAGACTAGGCTCCAGCTTGATAGGGTCAGATTCGGTCGATATTATCAGGGCGCGACAAAGTTGATTTAATTGCAAATCGTCGTGAAAGAAGTTCTCAGCTCCCCGGACGTAACTCGCGTCCACCGCAATCAGCCGCGTATCCACATTCACCTGATTGAAGGCGGCAAGTATCTTCAGAATCTTGGTTGGATTATCGACCGGAATGGGTACACCGGTTCGGGTGACATACGGGATGGTGTCGTTGACCGCTTGGCGGGCTTCTTCTAAATGGCTCCTGAAATCCGCAATTTTTCCAGTAATTACGGCTTCATGGCGTCCCTCCAGTCGTTCCTTATTCTTTTCCATTGAGTCCATCTTCGTGGTCAAAATGACGCCGAACAATCCCACCAGTCCGGCAATAACGATTTTGTCCAAGACAAAGACCATGGCCTCTTTGCTCCAAATCCATTCTTTGAGATGTTCCCACTGCTGGCCAGGAAGTGATTTCTTCGGGGGCGGCGTATGGTGGGGATGTGGTGCATTCATATGGTGTGGTCTTCGACATATTCTATCAGGATTTATTGAAAATCACCGGATTGAAAAAGATCGCTCCTGGCCGGTGCACCTATTCAAAATCCTAGCGTCACATTTTTTCGCAGCCAAGAAATGGTTCGGGATCCTCTTCTCCTCCGGGAAGCAGTTCCTTTATTAACTTGTTTCGCTCTTCTTCCGACATCTGTGCCCACTGTCGTTCCTGTTTCGCACGCCGCTCGGATTTTATTCGCTCCAAATCTTTCTCTGAGATTTCAGGCATAACCTCTTCGTCCAGCCAGGACTCTGGCATTAAGTTGCCCTTACGGGTAAAGAGCCGTGCCATCTGGTGCTTTAAGGAAGAGAACGTGGCCGTCTAGATCTAAAATGAAATATGCCCGCGAGAAGAAGAAACCCCGATAGAGCCAATGTCGCGGTGTCGGGCTCCGGCACCATTTCAAGATTTCCATTGGGATCGAGTTCGGCGAACGAACCGCTGTAACCTTGGAAACTGATGTCGGACAATTGAAGGGAAGTCAGGGCAAGATCAGACGTTCCAAAGCGAAGCGTATCGATGGTCGGGTTCCAATTTTCAATGACAAGTTGATTGGTTCCCCATGTCTGAGTTGAGCTGTCGGCAAATGCCAGGTTGAAAGTGAGATTAAGTGAGTTGGCAAAATTGATGGTGGAATTGCCCTGTAAACTGAGAGTGCCGAGCTGTTGCGTCATTCCCACCTGGACGGTATCCAGCGCAAGCGTTCCGCCGCCCAGCGTCACCGGCGTCGAACTGGCCAGAACGCTGCCCGTGCCGACGTTGCCTTCGACCAGTGACAGGGTCCCGCCGCTAATCACGGTCGATCCAGTATAGGTATTGGTCCCGGTTAGAGTTTCCGTTGCGCTGCCTGTTTTGGTTATCCCACCAGTTCCGCTAATTGATCCCGAATAGATATAACTGGGCGAAACCGTGGTATGTAGCAGCAAGGTTGCTGAACCCAAGGTGACAGAGCCGCTACCGGTGAAGCCGCCCACCACGGAACTGAAATTGTTCAAGGCGAGCGAGCCGCCCGCCGCATTCACGACGGTATTGGTCGGCAGAGCAGACGGTCCCGTCAACCCCAGCGTCCCCTGATCAATGGTGGTTGTGCCTGTGTAGGTATTGTTGCCGCTCAGATTGAGTATACCTACCCCAGACTTGGTCAATCCAACCGAACTGCTCGAATTGGTAACATTGGCGCTGATGGTCTCCATGTTTTCGTTGGTGACAATGAATTCTCCAGAAGAAGAGGTCAGCGTGCCGTTTTGAATGGCTGTTGCTCCGCTGCCACTACTCAAGATTCCTCCACTGGCAACTGTCAGGGTATTGGCGCCAAGATTAAGCGCCCCAGTTCCGCTCCCTAGGTTTTGCAGGTTCAATGAATTGATCGTCCCGGACGAGTTTAATGAGGCAGTCCCCACGATCAGCTTCACGTTGGAACTGGCGGTGGCTGTATTCAGGTTGGTGGCATATGAATTGTAGGCCGATACATGGCCACTACCATCGACCGTTGCCCAATCGACGCCATTGACTGTGGCGTAGGAACCCAAAATGCCATTGGTATTCGCCGTCCCCGAAAGTTGGCTGGTACCAGTGCCACTGAAATTGACCGTCCCGCCGCCGATGGCTCGGGAAGCGTTATTGAACGTTACGACCGCTGTCTGGCTGGTCCCAGCATTGACCGTCACGGTCGAACCGCCGCCCACCAGCGTCAACCGCCCCGCCAATTCAGTCGATGCTGACGTGCTATTCCCCTGAAAAAGAAATGTTCCGCCGGACATGGAAAAGGCAGCGATGGGAGACAGGCGATTAGGATCATTTACGCTGGAATCATCGATTTCAAACGTGCCGCCCACGACCGTGATCGCCGAATTTAGAATGGCTCCGGCTCCCGCCAGCGTCAGAGTGCCGGAGTTAATCTGCGTAGCCCCGGAATAGGCGTTATTACCCGTAAACGTCTGGTTGGTTCCCACGATAGTCACAGCCAGGATAGATGGCCCCGCGTCCTGCAAGACCCCGGAATAAGACGCCGTACCCGTTCCTGCCAGAACGATGGTACTGGTTCCAATACTCGCATTATTTGGAGCGATATTTCCGCCCGAAGTTCCTCCGCCATTTAACCCTCCCAGGACATAACTCTGTCCACCGCCAGCCGCGAGAGTAATCCCGACACCTCCGCTATTCGAAAGATCATAGAATGCCTCGTTTCCTGCACTGATGGAACTGCCCAGCGTCAGGTTGCCGCCCGTTATGGTAACTTGGGAAAAGGTGTTACCACCATTGAGAGTCAGACCACCGAAGCCCGAGAGAGTTAGGGTAGTTGCCGACACTCCGTTGAGCGCCGAATTAATTGTCACAGTACCGTTGGTCTGAATCGTAAGGCCAGACGACGTTCCTTGGATGGTGCCGCCGCTGAGAAGATAGCCCGGCGCATTGAAACTCAACTGACTCGTGGTTTGCGTACCTGAAACCGCTATCATCGCACCCCCATTCATAAAAGTCGCCGTGTCACCAGGCGCCCAAGTCACGTTGGCGCTGCCATTATACCAATTCGCGGTTGTGCCATCCCAGGTTCCGCTGCCGCCCACGCCACCCGGCCCCCAGGTGAGTTGTGCTTCGACCGGAATTGATCCGAACAACAGAGTGACGGAACCAATTGTCCAGAGACGCAAAAGAAGTGTCCTTCCGGAGAGAATGAATGGAGACATAACCCCATGCTATATCGTCTCTTATCCGGGACATCAAGTTCAAATGTCCCGCATCCGAGACCTTTGCCGTTGCATCTTTGTCTCGTGAGCGCCCCACCTACCCCCTTCGATAAAAAGCTTGCCGCCTTCATTCGCCAGAAGCGGGGCGAGATCCCCTATCGAACCTTTGCCCGGCAACTCGGCGTCCACCGATCCACCCTCCATCGCCTGGAACATGGCGAGCAAAGCATCACGCTTGGCGTGCTTCACCAGATCATGCGCAAGCTCAAATGCCGCTTTTCGGATATCTTCGGCTCGGATAATCCGATCGATAAATAACGCCCCCATTTGACCGTCGCTGGACGCGACCTTTTGTCAGCCCGAGGATTTCGGTCTCCATGCGGCAGAGCGAGGGCTCGCTCCTGTCTCATCCTGAAACCATCCCTGCCTGATGGTTTCAGAAAGTTAGCCATTTATCTGTTCATTAATGGCAAGCCGTCCGCCGCTCGACGCGGCTGACTCCCAAAGCAGGGATTTCGGTCTTCTTCCGATCTGTCTATCCGTTTGAACAGAAAAACAAATGGATTCGATAAACAATGATCTTAAAAATGATTTAACCTGGTCATCGGCCAGATACAGCACGCTTTTACGGTGCGAGAAAAAGTACTATTTCCAGCACATCGGGGGTTGGGGCGGCTGGGACAAATCGGCGCCTGATTTGACCCAGGAAATCTACCACCGCAAATATCTGACGGCGGTCCACCCGGAGATCGGGCTGTTGGTCCATGATCGCATCGCTTGTATTTTTGACCGGGCGCTGACAGGCCACTCGCCCAACGTCGCAGACGAAATCAGGAAGGCACAAAATGCTTTTGTCACTTTCATCCGTCGCAGCGTCGTGCGGCCTCTTGATGCGGTGACCCGAAAGTCCCGTAAACTGCTGCGCGACGAATTAGGCCAGCCGCTCACCGATCAGGCCGTGGCCGCGTTGACTGAGCACATCGAGGTTTTGTTGAAGGGATTCTTTGCCTTTGCGGACGTCAAGGCATTACTCGAACACCCGGAAGATTTGATTCCGCAGTTGCTCGATCCGCAAAATTTCGCCATCGGGCATGAGTTAGGCGTACCCGCTCGTCTGCGGACCGATATCGTCTGGGTGACAGAAGATTCAGTGGTGGTTGGGGACTGGAAAGGTGGACGTCCAAGCCCTTCTCACCGCGATCAGGCGCTGACGTACGATCTCTATGTCCGAGCTCTGCTCCAGCTCCCTCCGGAAGAAACTGTTGAGGTTCGATTTTATTATTTGGGCGAGCAGAAAATCGCGACATTTCGATTCACAGATGAAGAGCGAGAACTGCACAAATGGCAAATTGGCGAAGAATGGGAAACGATCAAAAGCTATAGCCAAAGTCCCACCATCAATATCGCTCCACCGGAAAAGTTCCGGGCCCGTGTGACTAAAAGCTGTGCGGAATGTTCCTTCCAATCGATCTGCCCCGAATTTATTCGACAGCACCGAAATCAAGTCGTCGTGGAGGCGGAGCTATGAGTCAGCCACGCTTTCTCAATGGAAGTGGGGAGGCTCCACGTAATCCGGTGGAGTTCGCCTTCCTCGAACCAGATGTTCTCGACGATACGATTATCAAACTTCCTTGCTACGAACCCAGCGGTTTGAAAATCGAGGTAACAGCCAGGCAGGCCTTGAGGCACCTGCTCATCACCGGAAGTTCGGGGTCGGGCAAGTCGACGATCATCAATCGCCTCTTTCATGACCTGATTGGTTACAAAACCAAGACCGGCCAATCTATCGGGCTTTTAATCCTCGATGCACAGGGAGATGGCACCGTGGAAAGAGTCCGACAGATCGCAGCGGAGGTTGGTCGCCCGGACGATGTTCGAGTTTTATCACCGCAGGAAGGCTATCTTGATCCGTTGGGCGATCTCAACTCCTTCGCGGATTTGGACCGGGTGGTTTCCAAATTATTGTGCGCGACTGAAACCGCGCATGATAAAGGATCCAACGCGTTCTGGTCTGAAAATACCCGACTGTTAATAGAATCCGCTTTGGCTGTGCTGCTGGTGACAGATAAAAGCATTTCGTTACACCAGACTCTTTGCTTCATCTCCGAACTTCTAGTTCAAGGGCAACACTGGAGTGCGGATGTCGAGGCCCGGGTGGAACGGTTTCGGTCATCTCTTGTCAAGACATCGGACCACCTGTCACCGGGAATCTCCGCCAAATTGCAACTTGTCGACTCGTCGCTCAAAGGTTGGAAAGCCCTTGATTCGAGGACTCGCGGAATTCTTCAATCGTGCGTGGCGGTGGTGGTGGCTCCGTTTCTTTCCGCCAACTCTCTCATCTACTGGGATGAAGCCAAAGGCGATCAGGTTCGTCCTGCCGAAGCGCTGGATGGAAAAATTATTGTCGTCAGCGTGAAGGGCTCGACCGAGCCTGAAACCGCCGCGCTTATTTCCCGGCTGGTAAAGATTGATTTTTACCGGGCGGCCCAAGAACGAATCAGTCCCTGTGACTCACCTCTTACCGGTTGCATTCTCGATGAACTGCCGCTGGCCGTTACCGTCGGTTCGTCCCGCTGGTCAGACGTTTCTAATCTCGCGACCCTGCGAGGAAAAGGCGTTTTCGTCATCGCCGCCACCCAGGGTTTGAGCAACCTCGACCTCGTTATTGGTCCAGAAAAGACCAAGGCGCTTCTGGTAAATTTCTCCAATCTCATTTTTCTTCACTCACAAGAGACCGGTTACCATTATCATTTTGCGGACAAGATTCTGGGCATCAAGCCCGCTCCTCCAAGAGCTGCCAGCTTTCTCAGTGACGTCGGCAATCTGCTTCATCTGCAAACTCTCGGTACCGCCTCTTCCGGCGAGCAGGTATGCCCTCCAGGCGCATTGTCGCGACTCGAGGCACATCAAGCCTACGTTGCCTTGGCTGACGGATTCAGATCTCTCGATCCTGTCTGGCTTGCCCCCTTGTATTTTCCACAAAAAACGACCCCAATCAAAATATCTCCGGATCTCGATCTGGCCGCACTGCGATCCGCGCCCTGCTTGACGGTAAACCAATCGGAGGTTCCTCTAGCCAAACTATTGGCGCTCCGACTCTGGCACATTCTGAGGGAACGTCCACGCCAAGTCCGCGCTGCCAAGACGACAACACTGAAAGACTTCAAAACAAAGATGCGGCGCCATTCCCGTCTCCGCACGGGTAAAGATCTTGAAACCATCCCGGCGTCCTGGCGGTTGGCCTGTATCAACCTGACCAGGAAACTGCCCAAGGGCGTTCACCTTGCCGCGCTGAGTTTTGTGGCGGGCGTTCTGGATCCAGAATTTGTGGCCTTCGAGGTCCTTCCTGGAGGCGTGGAAGATCTTCAGCGATTGACGAGGCGATGGCAGTTGTCGGTTTATCCTTCGATCTTGCGGAGTCCCAATGCGACTGACCGGAGATGGTTAAAACTCCATTTTCCTCACCTTTGTCCGAGGACAAATCCAAAATCCTTAAACAAACAAATCGACCAGGAAAACCCATGAAATTTTACACCCCGACTGCCCGCAAAGAATATCTCCGCTGCCCGAAGCGCTTCTATTTCCGATACTTATTTAAACCCGAAGATCCAACGGAAAAGGAACAACACCGTAGTCTCCGAAAACTTTATGGTATTCGCGAACTTGCCGGACATTTGATCCATGGGGCCATCGCTGGTGAGGTTCGGGCCTATGCCGATGGCAATATGTGGAACTATGAAAACGCAGGGAAAAGATGCCGCGAACGGTTTCTCGACGTCGTTTGCCGGTCCTATGCGGAGGAACCAGGTGTTCTGCTGGACGATTTACAGCTCGCGGAAGCTTATAATGGATGTGGCATCCAAGAACTTCGGGACGACATTACCTTTTGGCGCGATGTCATTCCGATCATGATTGAAAATGCCTGGCGCGCCTGCTTCACTCTCGGTCTCCAACAAAGCAAGAGCGGTTATTCCCTTTTCGCAGAGCACAAAGTTGAACACAAGATCGGCGATAAAACGCATCACCTTGTTTTCGACGTGATGACCCAAAGTTCCGCCCGGTCCATGGTCATCGACTGGAAAACGCATGAAATCGATAATGAAGACATCTACCAAGTTCAAAGATATTTGCGGTGTCTCCACGAAACGCAGGGAATTCCAACCCTGCGTCTTTTCGGCTTCGCGGTCAATCTTCTGACCGAAGAAATCACAAGCATCACCTATAATCCTTTTCCCCAAAGTACCGGAGGTTATTCAGCCTTGGCCCAACGAGCCCAATCGACAAGAGTTACCACCCAAGATCCTTATCACGCCAGTCCGCATGTATCTCTTTGCCGACGGTGCCCCTACGCAGCCCTCTGCCCGGATCGGGTGACGTCCGTTCTTCCCGAATTCGATGCTCTAGCGGCCTGACCCTCAGGGCGTCGACTCCTTTTCTCGCTGAACGCGAGAACTTCTCAACCCGAGGATTTCGAATCCTTGCGCGGCGGCCTTTACCGTCATGGACTTCCCTTGGGCGTTGTGATGGACCTTTTTGGCGAACACCACACTCACCTCGCGAGACGTATCAGCAAAATATGCAAACAGAAGAAAATCAAACTTATGAAACTGATTATTCTTCACCCCGACAAAGTCACCCGTGAAATCCTCTGCAGCCATGTCAGGTCACTTGATCATGCCGTCGTGCATGCATCCGCAAGTTCATTCCAGATCATGCACGATGTCGCAAAACACCGACCGCACCTTGTTTTGGCCGATGAACCGGAACTCCGCTTGCGCGCGCCCATCCAGGAAACCCTCGAGAAAATGGGCCTGCATGTTCACATCCTTTGGATTCCAGCGCTGTCCGGGGACGACCTCAAAAAATGGGCTTCGGAGCAATTGTACGCTTTGCGCCATGCGACCGCTCCCCGGCCCTTGTCTCCCTACACCGCCGATCAACGCCTGGTGATCCGGGACGATGCTTATGGCGTCTTCGAAGATGGGCTAAAGCGTAACTTTCCCGAAGTAGAGCCCGAAAATGATGCCGCTTTTGCCCACGAATTGGCCACCTATGCCCGTCACGTGGAAGGGGCGACCGCGCATCATGCCGCCGCCCAGCATCATCTGCATCAAGTCATCGTGACGGATCAGGGTCTTCGAGTCGAGGCAACCTACCGGGCCATTCATTCGAGTCATAAGATTTTTTGGCTGCGGGAGCATATCTTTCGTTGGATCGGAGTCCTGGCCCACTACCTACCCGGAGTCGAGTTGGAATATCTGCCTCCCCCGGCACCGCCTTCTCCGAAGCTTGATTATCTTCACTATTCGTCGCCGCCGGAAAGTTGTTACGCGGCGGCAGCTCTTCTCATCCATGGGTTTAAGCCAAGCTGGATGCTTTCGCTGCGCTCGATCCTGGAGCAAAAGTTCATAGGGCAAGATGAAGAAACTCTCCTTCAGGAGACTCTGACTCTGGCCGGGTGGTCCTTCTTGTTACGTGAAATCGCCATCGCCCAGGTTCGGGTCATGCATCACGCCCTCAAGCTCGATCCTTCATTTTATACCGAAAAGCTTCCGGCCCGGGCGCTCCACCGCGCCACCGGGATCTACTGCGACTTTTGGAATCTTCGGTATTTGCGGACGAATCCTCATCTCCTGATTCAGGTGGCCAAAGGAGTGGTCAAGGACCGCATTAGAGTCCCGGACACCGTGCCGGTCGTTCCGCATTTTCACCAGTTTCTCGGCACCACCATCCGCGAGATGAAAGGCCAGGGCAAAAAATAGGATTCGAAAACAAAAATTTATGCAAATTCAAGCCCTCTACCAACCTGAAAGAAACTTATTGGTCACATCCTACGACAACGACGCGCAGAAGATTTTTGCGCGAGCGGCAAAGAAAACTGAGATGTTCAGGCGCAAGCCCAGCGTTATCGGAGTTCTGAAAAGCCATCACCCTGAACGGCTAGATGATTTCGCCACGGGCTCGAACCTGCTCCGTCGCCTGGGCACAGAACCTTCCCGACAGGTTAGGTTGCACCCGGACGACGTGCGGAAAAGTTTTCACCTCGCTTGTTGCGCGTCGCTCTCTTTTGCCGAAAAGAGATTGCCGCTCGGAGGCTTGAAACAAGCGCTCATGCTCCTTTCCAGCATCACGCCAATAGTTCTGACGAAAAGATCCCTGCCTCCAACGGTGGAGGTTTTTGATCAAGACAAGATACCTCGGCCCGTCTGGCAGACCTTTGAGGTCATTCGCTCATGGCCCCATCCTGGGTCACCTATTCTTTTTGTCATCCAGCTTCATCAACTCCGATTTGAATTGATCAAGATCCCGCCAGGCAATGAACAGCTCGATGCCCTGAGTCAGGAGCTTACCCAAGCGACGCGGCTTTTTCGGGAGACCATGAAATACCTCGCTAAAGCGGAGATCGATAAGCCGAAAACCAAAGGACAGAAGGGAAGCACCAAATGAAAAACAGCGTTTTGCGCCGGTATCATGTTCGCGCCTCGGTTCTGATTCTGGACGATCCTTTCCGTCTCGAATTGAGCATGCTCGCTGAATTGGCTGAAGGAATCCTCATCGCTCAAGATTCCACACTCTGGTCAGATGCCTCCGCACCGACCTTCCTGGAGGAATTGAAGCAAGGCGCGTTGGCGCTGCAACGGATCGCCCGCTGCAGTCACACCGCCGTGGAAGACTTGGAGGCCCACCAAGCTTTTATGGTTTGCCTACTGCTTGCCATGGGGGCTGATTGCCTTCCTAGTGAGCTCAGGACAGCTTTGTCTCAGGTCCTGTCATTGCTCGCCGAATGCTGTCCCGTTCGCCTGGAGCCGATGGAGCTTCCGCCCCTCTCCAAACTCCGACGCGGGTTGCGTCATCAATCCATGGTGCGGAAACATTATGCAGAAATGCTTTTGGCCTGCGCGCCCCACGGCCCGGGCTATAAAGTGACCCTGGCCGATGCCCTCCGCATTCTTCGAGCCATCGAGAGAGTGCCCAGCCTCGATCTTGCGCCACTCATTTTTTCCCTTCGCGAAGTCACCGAGGGATTCCGTGTCGCGCTCGATCAGATCGAAGCGGTCGAAGTATGAAAATCATTCCTCTCAGTTCCCCTCAAATGAATCGTTGGAACCGCTGGCTCTGGACGAGCCATGGTCTGTCCGACCTTCCCGGCCATACGGTCTATCGTTGCGACATCGATTTTCCGATGTACCTCACTCCTTGGATCAGTTTGGAGGGATTTTCCATGCGCCAAGAGCGGGATACCGGCCAGGTCTTGATTAGTTTGGACTTGGCTCCGGGGATACGTACCATCGCCAATTTGTGGGCCGGAACGGGGTTTCGGCACTCATGCTTTCGCCGCGCAGACCGATTCGACCAAGCCAGCCGTCAATTAATCGTCGCACTCCGGGAAGGACGGCTTTGGTGGGGAACCGAGACCTTAACCGATCTCCCTTTTGTTACCTCGGTCGCATATCTGTTTTCGAAAGATAACCTGAGCAAACTGCAGTTTGACCCACTTCGACCGTAAGCACAGAAGCAGCTAGTTACGCGCCCTCTGGACCATCGCAGGGAAGAGGTCTTACTGGAGTCCTTGCTGAAGCGGAAGATGCTTTCTCCTGGTCGCTCATGACGGCGAGAATGCCAGCATCTATGTCAGCCCGGAGCGATGGACAAAGCTTCCGCGTCAATGCTCGCAGCGATCGCACAGACATCGACTCCTCTGGACGCCCGAGCAGTAGTTTGATGCGGCTCAAGATATCGACAGTTTCGTGGAGTCCGACGCAGAGGGTCAGGTCGGTGCGATCAAGATCGCGTTCAAAGCGCAGATCCGACAGGTAATATTCAATCTCGCTCATGACGGCACGGACTGTATCCGCCCGGGTGACCCGGGCTCGGATCGAGGCATCAACTCCCCCTCGCACCCTTGAGGTCCCGAGTGGGCGCACGAATTCCTCGACTAACGTCCGCCTGGCTTGCGGATCGGCAGCAGCGCGCAAGAGTTGCCATTCTTGTTCGCCAAGGGCGCGCTGGCAGGAATTGGACAACTCGTCACGAATGAAGTCCGACGTGGTGCCAGCGCCGGACTTTTTCGCCGCACGTATCAGGGCAATCTTCAGTGGATAATCGCAATTGAAGGTCGGGTTTACTTCGCCATTTATAGTCCGTGGTCTTGCCATCTTCTTCGATCATAACCCAGTCAACGGTCATTATGCAGTATGTTTTATTTCAATATTTACAAGGTTTCGTTTTTATGTACTCTGTAATTATGCAAACGACAGCCCACAGCCAAGCCCCGCAAGGACAATGTCCAAGGCGGGTGAGGTTCGCTTGGGCCCGTCCGATCGGCTCCGGCCGCGACGGTGAGCAGACGAGATGCGAGTTCGGCCTGACGATGGTCTGCGACAGGCCGAAGCACCGTGTGCAATTGATGTCATTAAGGCGTACCTCGCGACGCCCCCTGCCCGGCTCACCTCTTTATGAGCACGAGCCGTGGCCAGCCGCAAAGTACTCTATCCTGTAATCGTCTCTCCAGTCGCGGATCTGGAAACACAAGACGCGAAAACGTCCCAGAAGGAGAAGGCGCGCCCATTGGCAGAATTGCCGCCCCCGTCGCTGCTCCCGGGCGAGCATGCGGATGAGATCCCCCGCGTTCCGTCGCCGCAACCGGAGATGGGCAATCTGGTCCAGAAGATCCTCCTGGTGGAAAAGGAGATCGAAGAACTTTTTGCGTACGCTAAGAATTTTCGAGCCAGTCTCGAAATCAAGCTCGAGACGGCCAGCCTACTGTCACGCGAACAGGTGGCGGACATGCTGTACTCCAGCCTTTCGCAAGTCTACCGCTGGACCAAGTCCGGCGAACTGAGAGCCACCTGGCTGGACCAGCACCCGCGGTACCGGCCCAAAGACATAGAGGCATTCATCGACTCCCGCGTCAAAAGCGGAAAGCCCACCAAGAAGGCTCAAAGTCCCTCCTGCCACACTTCAGGCAGTAGGTCCAAGCAAGTCCTGGAAAAGACCATAAACATGAAAAAGAGGCTTTCATGAGTGCGCGTCTTCATTCCCGTCAACGTTACCGGCGAACCGTCCCGGTTTATGAATTTAAGGGCTATAAGATCCGGGTCTATCGAGCGAAGGACCGCTTTTCTGCCCAGTTCCGGGGAATCAAAAAAAGACGTGAACGATTCGAGCGGGACACGGAAGTAGATGCGGTTGAAGCCGCCAAGGATCGGATCCGGGAATTGACGGATTCCGAGTTACAGCAATTGCAGCTCGAGGAAAAAGTAGCGTCTGATTTGTTAAAGCCGCATGGAATATCGATGATCGAAGCGGCGCGCCTAGTTGTGACCGCCTTTACGCACTTGGCTCCCTTTGGCAAAGGCATCATGGATGCCGTCAATTATTACCGCGAGCGGCACCAATGCCGACCGATCACGGTCACGGAACTGGTGAACGAATTGTTAGCGGTGAAGGAGAACGAAACCGGTGACAAGAATGTGAAAGATCTCAAGAGCAAGCTCCGTTACCGCTTTTGCAAAAAATTTGGCGATAGGCTCATGACCACCCTGACAGCCAACGAATTGACCGTCTACCTACGAGCGCTGGCGGGGAGCATGCGCAACCGACGCAATCATCACGCGGCCCTGGTGACTTTATTCAAGTTCGCCAAAGAATCTGAACGCCTGCCCAAAGACTTTCCGACGGAAATGGATGGGATTAAAAAGCCGAAAGCGGAAGACCCCGAGATCAGCATTTTCTCCCCCGACGAATTGATGGCCTTGATTCGAGCGGGTCTCGCCATCAAATCACGTGCACTGGCCGCTCTTTTGATCCAAGCGTTCACCGGCGTTCGCTCGGAGGAGTTGTGCCAGACCGATCCAAAAAAGGACCGTGCGAGATGGAAAGATGTCCTGCTTGACGATTATCCCGAAATTCATATCCGCAAAAGCGTCTCGAAATTAAAAAAAGAACGCTTCGTCCCCATCCCACGCGCGCTGGCAAGCTGGCTTCGACTTTTGAAGCTGGAGGACGAAGACCCGATTTTCTCCACGAACGAGTTTGACGAGCAGTATAAGAAAATCGTCAAGAAAGCCGGTCTGAGCTGGAAAAAGAATGGCTTGAGGAAATCATTCTCGACCTATCACGCCGCACTCAGTGGCTCGCTCAAGATCACGGCCAAAGGTGCCGGGAATAGTGCGGCGATGCTAGATCGCTATTACAACAAAGCCACTCGCCGGGCACTCAAGCTGGCGAAAGTTTGGTTTGCACTGGGCCCCGATAAATTTGGAGAAGCAGTTCGCAATTATGTGACCGCCACCCGGCCAAAGCGCGCGAAAAATCATCCTGCCTCCAGTAAACGACCGAGCGATGACAAGCCCCGGACGGTTACGTGACAATCAACCACACAAAACCACTCATGAACTTATTTGCGTACATTGAAGACGCGAAACTTGAGCCTACCGTCATTTCACATTATCTAACCAACCAGTTAGAATTATTTGTCGAGGCGGGCCAGGAGGCGGTGCTCGCCTCGACCTCGGTTTCGTCCAAAGGTCTCAAGGGGCGGTTCACTCTTGTGCGCCCGATGGGCAGCGAGAAGTGTCTTTTGCATTGGCAGGACGAAGATGACTTGAATAGTTCGTCACGAATGTTTGATAGCGAGTTGGGTAGCAGTTGCGATGCTCTGATCTATTTTTCCCGCGTAGCATTCGTTTGTTCTCTCGAATACTCCTCCGACCATTCACTTTTTAAGAGAAAGGCCGTTCGCAACCGCCTTCGCAACCTCTATGATCGGGCGGCCCGGATACCCCTACCCAAAAAACATTCGACGCTAATTGAACCCACTCCGACGTGGCCTCGGGATAAGTCCATTAATGGCTATCTCCGCCATCGGAGAGCAGATCCATGGGTTTCGTCAGCTCTCTTTGCCCTTTTTAAAAATCTCAAGCGCCAATTGGAAAAACCAGCCGCCCTTAAATTAGTGAGAGTCACCTCTGGTTTAATGAAGTACTCCGTGGCTATTCTGCGGCCAAAACAAAGCCATCTCTGTCTTTACTATCCGTACAGACCTTTACCCGAGATCGCAGGTCCTCGTATCTTTTGGAAGGACGAACAACTGATGGCGCATGCCAGCATGGAGGAAGCCGCTTTAGGCCTCAAGTTGAACACTTTCACCGATCGTGTGATGGCCGCATATAGGGCGGTGGAGGATATTCCTTCTTCTCATGTGGTGGACATCTGAACTCGCTGTTGAGTATCACCAGCATGAGGGGGAGTCATAACGCCGGGGTGGAATTATTCTCGAGCACCCTCAGGCTGATGTTTGCCCGCTAACTACAGGGACCCTGCGACGTACAGGCTGGGGTTCCAGTATTTAAACCCCACCAATTCAAACCTAGACACTGGCTATTTTTTCCAGAGCGAGAAAACCCGCGAGGATCGCAAATTTCAGAGGGAAAATCAAAGTTATAAAATCTAAAATTTTTTTGTCAGATTTGTCAGATTTTCAAAATCGACTTTTATAAGCCATTGATTATCAACGCCGATTTGGCGGACGGGGAGGGATTCGAACCCTCGGTGGCTTTAACACCACAGCCGCTTTCCAGGCGACCGCACTAAACCACTATGCGACCCGTCCAAAATGTTTCGCCTCTCGCTGACGAGGGGAAAGGGTCCTACCCTAGGCTATGTTCGCTTCCGGGCAAAGCAGGAATTTTATGAAGTTACGAATGGGTTGGGCATAGACCGAACCTGCCACATGGGCTAAAGTGAAAGGATGAACGCGTTGCAGGAGGAAATCCTGGCTCTCAAGAAGTCGAAAAATGCGGTGATCCTGGCCCATAACTATCAGGTGCGCGAAATTCAGGAAGTGGCGGATTATGTTGGTGATTCGCTGGGGCTGGCCTATCAGGCGCAGGCGTCCCGGGCGGAGATCATCCTGTTTTGCGGCGTCCACTTCATGGCGGAGACGGCCAAGATCGTAAATCCGGGCAAGAAGGTTCTCCTACCCGATCTCAACGCGGGCTGCTCATTGGCGGAATCGTGCGATGCGGCGGAGTTGGCGGCTTACAAGGAAAGGCATCCCGGCATTTACGTGGTCGCTTATATCAACTGCACCGCCGAGGTGAAGGCGTTGAGCGATGTGATTTGCACTTCTGGGAATGCGGAGCGGATGGTGCAGCATGTACCCGCGGATCGCGAAATCCTTTTTGTCCCAGACCAAAATCTGGGCGAGTGGGTGATGGAAAAGACGGGGCGCAAGATGCGGCTCTGGCAGGGCAACTGTTATATCCATATTGAGTTCACGCATGAGAGCATCCTGCGGATTCGCCGGGAGTATCCCAATGCGCCGCTGGTCGCGCATCCGGAGTGTACGCGCCCGGTGCGACTGCTGGCGGATGAGGTCTGCTCCACGGAGAAAATGGTCCACTATTGCCGGGATAATCCCGCCAAGGAATTTATCATCGCAACGGAATCAGGGATGCTCCATCGGCTCCGGCGGGAGTTGCCGGACAAAATTTTCATCCCGGGACCAACGGAAAAGTGCGCCTGCGCCGATTGCCGCTACATGAAAATGAATACCTTGGAGAAAGTCCATGAGGCGCTGCGCGATGAAACGCCGGAGCTTTTCATGGCTCAGGATTTACGCGAAAAAGCCTTCATTCCGCTACAACGGATGCTGGATTGGAGTCGAGATACCCCTGTGGTGGCGCAGGCCAAGTAGCATCAGATGTTTACTTTCTGCGGCGAATTAATTTGGCCCGGCGTGCCCGCAACGTCAGAAGGAAAATAAATATCACCAAGGCGGGAATGATGCACGCCAACCCAAAAAGCATTGTATTAGCACCATCATCGGACATGGCCCTAGCTTAGATCGTCGCAAATCGGATGACGATGGCAATTGTGCAACAATTGCGTTTCGGAAGAGTGCGTAACACGGCGAATCGTTTGATGGCACAGGACTCATTAATGAATGCAGTGCATCAAGTACACGTAGGGAAAGCGCGTCGCTAAAGACAGAAGCGGTTACCTAGTTGTCAAGCCAACCGGGCTTCTTCAAACGCCAGCTTTTCCGGCGCTTCATCCAGGGCTGCCACCGGTAAATGGTGGTCTTCCATGCCAAACCGGTGGTCGCGGTAGAGCGTGAGGGAGACATCCCGGTTCACGCGGATGCAATGCTTGATCGCCTCGGCTTCCTTCTCGCAGTAGAGGACCGTTTTCCAGGAATGGATATGCTTCGGCTTATGAAAATCGCTGCTAGCGATGAAGGGGAGCTTCTTCAGGCCGATGGGGTTGAAGATATCGTCCCGGTTGGCCACTTCCCAGGCATCGAGGAGCGGCGCGTATTCATCCACATGTTCCCAGAGATAAAGCGTGTTCTTGCCCCATTCACTTTTCAATTCGTGAGGATGAGACGCGATGGCGAGCCCGCCCTGGGCGTGAATCTCGGCAATGGTTTCCTTGATATCAAGGGACGGGTTGATCGGTTGCTTCAGGTCAACACCAAGAAGATGAGTGGAAGTCTTTGCGGTATAGCCGTCCTTGTTGAACTCGATGCCGGTCATAAGCATGAGATCGTATTTGGCCCACGCACGTTTCTTTTCGCGTTCAATTTCCTCAAAATAGGCCTCGATCTCACCGGGAGGAATGACCAGGCCGGTGAGATTGACCAATTTCCCGAGGAGCCGCTTGGGATCGCAAAGATGGTCGGTGATGCAGAGGCAATCAAAGCCCCGTTGACCATAAAAATCGACGATCTCCGGCACGGAGAGTTTGCCGTCGGACCAAGTCGTATGGGTATGCAAATCGCAGAGGAGAAGTTTCTTGGACAAGAGCCTGAGCTTGCCCCTCTTGTGGTTGGTCAGGGCGGACGCCCCGATTTCAGGCGCGGGCAGCGCGTGCAATTGGGGAACCGGCACGGTCATTGTCTCAGCCTGGTCGAGAATGAAGCGGGCGAGTTTGATCGCACTGTCAGGGCGGCCCAGCGGTTCCAAGTTGGTGCGCCAGAGCGAAAGGAGACGGCCTTGGTCGCGGAACGCACGTTCCAGCCAGTCGATGACTTCGCGCGGCTTTTCCGCGAGGACACCCGCATTGGCTTCGCGCAACAGGGAGAAGTTCCCCTCTTCCTGACCGGAGCCCAGCTTCTGCACGATTACCGGACATCGGGCGGCAATCGCTTCCTGCACCATGCCAGCCTCCGCGCGGCTGATGACGACGTGATGTTCCCGCAGCAGTTGCGGCATCCGGCGCGTATGTCCGATCACTTCCATCCGGGCCGGGGCGGTGGAGGCTTTTTCCCGGGCCATCTCTTCGATGGCGGTGTCCTGCCCGACGCAAACGGTAATATCCCAATCGAGGTGTTCCAGCAGGCGATCGAGCAGCTTCGGCGCCTTCTTGCGCGCGCCATTGATGACACAAAGGATGCGGGGGCGACCTCCCCGGGCCACATCCGCCAGGGTGTTGGTCGATTCACGCATCGACTTGGTTTGAGGTTGCACCGGAAAGCCGAAGACCTTCACCTTTTCCTCCGGCACGCCTGCGGCGATGAGGACCGCGGCCACGGCCTCACTGGTAACGGCGAAATAATCAGCCGGAGCCCGAGGCCAGGGCGACTCCGTCACCAATCTATCCGTAATCAGCGAGACCAGGGTGAAATCGCGCGTGCGGCCATCTCGATAAATTTCACCGATCAAAAAGCTGTAGATGGGGCACGTTGCGACGACAACATCGGGTTGGATACCGCGCAGCGCATCGCGAAGGGAGTCGCGCATGCGGGCCAGTCCATCCGTTTGCCCTTCCTCGTTCGGGGTCGAACCCAGCAAGTGGTAGAACCCCTGCCAGAGTTTGGGTGCATGATGAGCCGCTGCCCGGAAGGTATTCTTCAGCAGGTCATGGAAACGCCCGTAGCTGGAATCGAGCAAATCCAGAACCTCAACCCTAGCCTCTTCCCTGGCAAGCTGCTCAAGGGCATCACGAAGGTTCCACGAGGCGACATCTTCCCGCTCACCGAAACCGGCCGTGAGGATGAGAATGTTTTTCAATTGTCCATGCGGTTAGGTCTACCGCTACCCTTGTGAATAACTTGTGAATAACCTTTGGGCAAGTCGATTTATGTTACAGTTTGATGGCGAGTTCGGCTGTTTGTAACCTGTTGTAAATGATATGGTTTTGCATGAGATCGTTGGATACCTACTCAACAGATTTCAAAACGTGTTTTAAGGATTGTTCGACGGAGCAATCCATCCATGTTGTTGCATCAGAGAGATAAAATCGCGATTATCCAGGGAGAGCGGTGGAAGCCAGAGACCCCGGTTTTCACGAATCCAATACAATTGTTGCGGGTTTCCCGGCGGCGCAAAATGGTATTGATAAAGCACCGCCCGGATGTAGCGGGGCGGATGACCGGGAAAAGGGTTTCCGGCGAATAACTTGAGAACATCCGCGTCGTTATGGAGCAATTTCCAGACAAGATTCAATGTCCATGGATACTGTTGCCAGTCGGACATCGCAGCAAACCAGAGCTGCCAGTCGAGGTGCGGCTGATAGGGCGCGATAAATGGAGGCCTTAACTTAGGATCCCAGGGCGAGCCAACGTAGGGATATTCTTTCCAATCGGTGGCGAGGGCGGGATCAGCGCTGTCGGTTCCTTCAAAAATGATGACCGGACGAGTCCTTCCGACGGAGCCAAATGCACCGTACGTGTTGACGAGACTAAGTGGATCGAACGAGGCGTTCATGGCCTGACCTTGCGGCGACGGGCTGATCAGATTCAGCGTTGGTTGGATACTGAGTAGTCCAACCAATGCCGCGACGGCCCAGGCGGTAATGGTCATGGCCCGGCTCCGCTTGGAGGTGAGGTGCGCTTCGACGGCGTAGCTGGTCAGGAACGTGGGCAGGATCGCTCTCCAAAAGCGGTCATCAAAGCAAGCCAGCGCGGGGAGGATGGTCAGCCAGTTGAAGAAGGAGAGATTTCCGGACACGATGAGCGTGAGTTGAAAAGAAATCATAACCAGGCCTGCGATATAACGCGCCCACCGTGGACCAAAGGCAAAGAACGGCGCGATCAACTCAACGATGAACGTCCAGATCACTCCGAATTGCAGAATCGGATGTGGCAAAAAATGGAACCAACGGCTGAAGGGATTTGGAATCGGCTGCGTTTCAAAGTGGTAGTAAAGGGCGGTCAGATCAGTCCAGCACGAGTCGCCACGGAGCTTGATTAGCGCAGAGCCGAGCATGATGCGGACGATGAGCCAGCGGAATAAAAGGATGACCGGAAAGGGCGCGGGCCGGCCCGGGAAAGGACGGGCATCGAGAAGCGGACAGAGAAAAATGGCGAGGAAGCCGGTCTCGCTCATCTGGATTTCCCAGCCGTAGCCATACCAGTCCTGTCCGATGTGGACGATGGAGAGGTACAAGACCCACATTACGGTCAGCATGAGTGCATTGGCATAACCGGCGAGCATGACGCAAGAAAGAGCCACGCCGATCCAAGGCACGACTTGCAGCCAGGCATCCGAGGAATTAATCCAAAAGATCGTCGGCAGCGACTCGAATCCCGCCCAGGAGGAACCATAATAGTTACGCACCGCATCGAGATAAAGGGGCGCTGGCGTCAGGCCGTTAGAGCCTACCAGGATGACGAGCTGTTTCGCGGCCACATAGAAGGCAATGAGATAGACGAACCCAAACCAGCGCAGGATAACAAAGCGGGTCAGCCAATAGGTATCGGCGGTCGCGGACGGCAAGGCAGCGGATGTCGAAGCACGTTCCATGTCTGGCTAAGGTGGAAGGGCTGGGCTGTATTGGTAGATGCCGAAGATTTCACCCGTGCCGATGACGTGTCCCTTCATCGCAGCAAGGAGGGCGGACCGGTCGGAACCCTCCGGCAAGGTAAGAATCTCATCCAGGGCATAAACGCGAAAGAAGTAGCGATGGATTCCCGTGCCCTCAGGAGGGGCGGGGCCATCATAACGGACGCGTTGAAAGCTGTTCTTTCCCTGGATCGCTCCCTGCGGCAACTTGCCTTCGGGAATCGATTTTAAATTGGCCGGCAAATTCCAAACCAGCCAGTGGGTCCATAGACCGGAGGGCGAATCGGGATCGTCGACGATGAGAACCAGGCTCCTGGCGTTGGCAGGAATGTCTTGGAGGTGCAGTTCTGGGGAAAGATTTTTTACCGCAAGGGCATGGACAGCGGGAATAGGCCGCCCTGCTGCAAAAGCCGGTGAGGAAACTGTGATGGGGCTGTCTGCTTTCCCCGACGTGACAACGCCAAGGAAGACAAAGAGCCAGCATCCCAGCCATCGAAAGCCGCGCGTAATCATGCCTGAAAATATCGGGCCCGTTCCTCCGCCGCAATGGCGAATACGGGTGGCAGTTTGGTGCACGGATAAGTAACCCGGAAAGGCGCAAGGGAGCTCCCCTCACCGGTTAAACAAATTCCAAGTAGTAGTCCTCCAGCAACTCAGATTGTCTCTGGAGGTTAAATTGACGAACCATGCGCTTCCGGGCGGCTTGACCCATTTGGGCACGCAGGTCGCTGTCCGACAAAATAGCGATGATGTTTTCCGCCAGTGCCGCGGGATTTCTTCCCTCAGAAAGCAGTCCCGTCACGCCATGCTCAACGGCTTCAGGTATGCCGCCCGTCCACGTTCCAACGACAGGAAGGCCGACCGCCTGCGCTTCCAGGGTGACCAAGCCCAAAGTCTCCGCACTTCCATCTGAACCGACGACGCTCGGCAAACAAAGCAGCATGGATTCCAACATCCGCCTCCGGATATTATCGGGTGTTTGCCGCCCCAGAAACTCGACGTCGATTCTTTCTTCCGCAGCCAATTGGTGCAGGTCCGCTTGGGACTGGCCCTCACCTATGATGACCAATTTGACCTCGGGAAATTTCGTCCGCACCCGCACCATCGCACGGATCAAGTCCGCGCATCCCTTGGACTTGACCAACCGACCGACAAACAAGACCTCCGGTTTCTTTTGCACCGCAGGATCAGGCTGTAACCGTTCGGTATCGACCCCGATGTAATGCAGGCGAACTTTCTCCGGGGGATATCCCAAGCCCAGCATTCGATCGCAAATAAATCGTGAGGCTCCGAGACAGAGTGTGAGTTCTTTCAGGAAAGCGGTTCTCCTTCGTCGGTAGTAATTGCCCAGGTAAGCCACATTTTGCCAGCGATGGCCTTCGGTATGATCGCTCCCGTGGCAAGTTAAAAATAGGGGGAGATTCAAGGCTTGCGCCAGGGGAAGCACCTTGATCGCGGAGTCCTCAAAATGGGCGTGAATCAATTCCGGTTGAACTTGGAGGACGGAATTACGGAAGAATCTGTCGCTGAAACCCAGGATGGCAGCCAGGTTCCTGAGCTTCCCCACGAATTTGGAGTGACTGCAAGGTATGGTTCGCTGGAGAGGAAATTCGGCCCCCGTTTCATGGGCGAAGCCAGCGTAGTAAGGAGTGAATCTTTGAAATTTCTCCGCCTGCCCTGGGATATAGGGCTCCGTGTAGGGCAGAAGAGTACTGCGAAAAATCAATACGTTTCGGGGCAGGGCCTTCGTCGTACTCAAGCCAGAAGGCTGTACCCGAACCCGGCAAGGGTCACGAAGAAATCTCCTTGTCTCCACCGGACCCAGTTCCGGTCCAATCCTGAAATCGCTTCAGGGCCTGTTCCCGCAAGGGACCCTCATTCCAGCAATGATAGCCTTCATAACGGGTCGCATGCATCAACTCCCTCAACGACGATCCCGACTCCTTGACCATGCTTTTCAAAACTCCTACCTGGGTGCGGTGTGAAAAAAAGACCTGAAGTTTTTGCCTCCGATAAGGACGGGAATCCAAAACACAATCGGCCCTATCGCTTTGATTCAAGCATCGTGCATGGGGAGCGGAGGCCCAATTCGCATTGAACGTCAGGAGCGGACGCGAAGTTCCCTTTGCCTCGCAACATACTTCCCGCACCAAGCGGTGAAGAACTTGATGCGCGGGGTGTCCGTAATCGCCATCCGATCCATGGGTAACGACCATCCCGGCTTCGCGCTGAGTCATCAGATCAGCAATTTCTTGCTTGAGCGCCGTTGAATCAAAGACGGGAGCAGCAAGCCCCGCCTTGGAACGGTAATCAACGTAAGGGAGAAACGTTAACGATGTTGCGCCTAAGTGTCGCGCCGAACGCCTCATTTCGATTCTCCGCGGGTGAAAACGCTTCGGCAGCGTCAGGAGGAGTCTCGTCCTGCGCGACATCCCGCCTTCTCCCCCCGTCCAGCACACCAGATGCACGGGAATGCCCCGATGGGTCAACGCCCCGATTAACCCGGCGCAAAAGAACTCATCGTCGGGATGAGCCGTAAATACGATCAGGCCTCCTAGCTCGGAGGCACTACCCCTGCTCGTCCGACCGCTTGATGGTCCGGTCATAACCTCTCCACCAAGATCAAAGTTTCCCGTGGGCATGGGGCGAAAGGTATCATCGGCACGTATTATTCCGCTCCCACCAACTTCTGCAAAGCGTGTTCGGATTATTTCTCAACTGATTTTTCCTGCACGCATCTGATAAGATTAAATTCCCTTTTTCGTTCCAGGCTTGCTTGATCGGCGGCTTAATCCAGTTTGGAGCAAGGAGGCTCCGGCCCGAATCATGTCCCGACGCAGACTTACCATTTCCATTCACTTACCCTCGCTGGAGAGCTGTGTCGTGACTGGAATGGTTCTGGTGTTAGTTCTGGCCGGCCTGTTCGCCGTCGTCTCCTCTTTTTTGCCCAACCCCTGGGCTGATACCGAATCCACCGCGTCTGTTTCCGATCCGAACCCGCAATTGGCGGACAAGAAGCTCAATGCCCGTGTCGAAGCCCTGCTCAGCAAGATGACCTTGGATCAAAAAATCGGGCAGCTCACCCAATATTCGGGCGGCGCGATGACCGGCCCCGGCACGGGTCGCGATGATTACAGTGACATGATTGCCAAGGGCCAGGTCGGCTCGCTCTTCAATGTGGTCGGCGCAAAAGTGACCAATCTCTACCAGCACCTGGCGGTCGAGAAGAGCCCGATGCACATCCCCATCCTCTTCGGCTACGATGTGATTCACGGGGAGCATACGATCTTTCCGGTGCCCCTGGCCCTCTCCTCCAGTTTTGACCCCGACTTGGTGCGCCAGGTTTCGCACGTCGCGGCGGAGGAGTCGGCTGACGACGGCGTCCGCTGGGTTTTCTCGCCCATGGTCGATATCGCGCGGGATGCCCGCTGGGGCCGCATCACGGAGGGCGCGGGCGAAGACACCTATCTCGGTTCCATCATGGCCCGCGCCTATGTGCAGGGTTACCAGGGCAACGATCTCCGTCAGTCCGGTACGGTCGCTGCCTGCGTGAAGCACTTCGCCGCCTATGGCGCACCGAATGCGGGGCGTGAATACAATACCGTCGATATGTCGGAGTTGACCTTGCGACAGGTCTACCTGCCTCCCTACCACGCGGCGATCAATGCCGGGGCGGCCACGGTGATGAGCGCCTTCAATCCCCTCAACGGCATTCCGGCCACGGCGGATCCCTTCACCCTAACGAAAATCCTCCGGCACGAATGGAGTTTCGATGGCTTCGTCGTCAGTGATTTCGGGGCGATCCGCGAATTGATTAAACACGGTATCGCCAGCAATGGGGCGATCGCCTCCCGCAAGGCGCTCACCGCAGGGGTCGACATGGACATGGAAAGCGATCTCTACGCGACCCGGCTCGCAGCTTTGGTCAAATCGGGCAGCCTGCCGGAATCATTTGTCACGGAAGCCGCGCGGCGGGTTCTGCGGGTGAAATTTGCCCTTGGACTTTTTGATTATCCCTATGTTGATGAAAAGAATCCCCCCTATGTGGCCACGCTGGAAAAGCGAAGCCTGGCGCGCAAGGCAGCGGAGGAGACTTTGGTCCTGTTAAAAAATGGCGGCGTCATCCCCTATGTCGGGCGGGTTCTACCCCTGGCGAAATCTACACCGACGATTGCCCTGATCGGTCCCCTTGCCGATTCAGCCAGCGACATGCTCGGTTCATGGTCTGCGCAGGGCAATGCCAGGGATGTCATTACGCTGCGAAGCGCGTTGCAAAGCCGCTGCGACTGGGCCAAGACCAAGCTCATCTACGCCAAGGGCACCGATATCCTGAGCGATGATGAGGACGGTTTTCCTGCCGCGATTGCTGCCGCGCGCGAGGCGGACGTGGTCGTCATCGCACTGGGAGAATCGGCCCCGCTGATGACGGGGGAATCGTCCTCCGTCACCCGGCTTGATCTACCCGGCAACCAGGAAAAGCTCCTGGAAGCGATCACCGCCTTGGGCAAGCCGACTGTGCTCGTGCTCTTTGATGGACGGCCTCTCGCGCTCAAATGGGCGGCGATGCACGTCCCCGCCATCCTGGAAGCATGGTACCCGGGAATTGAAGCGGGCCCCGCCGTGGCCGATATTCTCTTCGGCGATACGAATCCCTGCGGCAAGCTCACGGCTACTTTTCCCCGCGCCGTAGGCCAGGAACCTCTCTATTATAATCAACTCCCGACCGGCCGGCCCGCCGAGGATATCGATCTGAGCCATCCGCCCACCGGTAGCGACAAATATTTTTCCCGCTATATTGACGAAAGCAATTCCCCGCTCTTCCCCTTTGGCTATGGCCTCTCCTACACCACCTTCAGCTACGGGAAAGTTCACGTGAACCGGGACAAGATTTCCGCCGAGGCGCTGAATCATCCTAAAAAAGGTTCTCTCTTTGCCCCCGCGAGCGAAATCCGGGTAACCGTTGATCTCAAAAATACGGGGCCCGTGGCGGGCACCGAGATTGCCCAGCTCTATATCCGCAATACCGGCGGGAGCGTGGAAGAACCCGTGCGCGAATTGCGAGGCTTCCAGCGCATCACGCTCGCGCCGGGTGAAAGCAAGCGCTTGGAGTTCACCCTGGGCTTCGATGACTTGGCCTATGATAACCTCGACATGGAGCGGGTGGTGGAACCCAGCGATTACCAGGTCTGGGTAGGCGGAAGCTCCGAGGCCAGCAAAAGTGCGCAATTCGAGGTGACGGAATAGCGGCTTGAACCTATAAGAACCTGCCCCCATGCGACTCCATCTTATCCTCGGCCTGATCACTGCCCTGCTGCTCGTGGTGACTTTACGCGCCAACCAGAAGCATAATTTCTCCTTCGCCCAAGTACAGGCGCAGGCGGAGAAGCGGGCCATGTCTCCTTATGTTCCCCTGCCCGACGTCCTTCCCCCGCAATTAAAAAACCTGACTCCTGCCGAGGAAGCCGGGATTTTTTCCAAGGACACCAAGCGGCTTTGGCGGAAAAAAGGACTTCCGTTCCAGGTCGATTTCTATCACCAGTTGAAGAGCAACCCCGCGCCGCACATCGCGCCGCTCATCAATACGGTGGATCATAAAGGTGCTCATCCGCTTGGCTATTCATCGACCTACTTTAATTTTCTCAATCTTAACTTCACCCCGCCTCTCCCGCCTGATCTCGGTTATGCCGGGTTTTACGTTCGCTATCCGATCAACAAACCCGATTCCCTTGACGGCTTTTTCTCGGTTCTAGGCTCGTGTTATTTCCGGCCCATTGCCAAGGATCAGGTCTACGGGCTCTCGGCACGTGGACTGGCCATCAATACGTCGGTCGATAAAAAATCAGAGGAGTTTCCGAATTTCGTCGAGTGGTGGCTGCACGAGCCAAGCCCCACGGACACTAGCCTGATTCTGGATGCCCTGCTCGACAGCCCCAGCGTAACGGGTGCCTATCGATTCACGGTCACACCCGGCGCATCCACCTCGATCAACGTCCAGGCCACACTCTTTTTCCGGGACAAGGTCGACCGGCTCGGCATCGCCCCCTTTTCCAGCATGTATCTCTATGGTGAAAACGCGAAGGATCACTTCGGCGATAACGTTCACCCTGAAATCCACGATTCCGACGGACTGCTGATGAACCGGGGTAACGGTGAATGGGTCTGGCGGCCCCTCGCCCAAACCAAGTTGCTTCAGATCTATCCGTTCACGGATGAGAATCCCAAGGGCTTCGGCCTCGTCCAGCGGGATCGCGATTTCCAGCATTATCAGGATCTGGGCATGAAGTACAATGTCCGCCCCAGCGCGTGGGTCACCCCGCAGGGCAAGTGGGGCAAAGGCGTTGTTCAGCTCACGCAGCTCCCGACCAACAACACGAATACGGACAACGTCGTGCTCTTTTGGATTCCTGAACAAAAACCAAAGGCCGGGGATCGACTTGATCTCAATTACACCGTCGATTTCTACATGAACGATGCGAACCGGCCTCCTCTGGCTTATTGCAAATCGACTTACATCAACTGTCCCGCTCCACCTCCCCCACCGCCGCCTCCAGTTGTCACACCGAAGCCAGATACGGCCAAGCCGGGCGCACCGCCTCCCGGCAAAGCCGCTGCGCCCGAAACTCCCAAGCCGCCCGCCACCCCTCCCGCACCCGCTCCACCGAAGGACACTGTTCCCGTCCAGTTTCTCGTCGATTTTATCGGCAACGGGATCGAGAACATTCCGGCCAATGAACCGCCCCATCTTGACCTGACCTGCAATCCACCGGGAACTTACATTCGCGACGATATCAAGGTGGAGAAAAACGATTACGACCATCTCTGGCGGGTCACTTTCACGATTATCCCGCTCAAGCATAACGTGCCCACGGAAATTCTCTGCCGTCTCACGCGCGATGGCAAACCCATCACCGAAACATGGAGTTACACATGGCATCAATAGAATCGGCGCGTACTTTCGTGGATGAAAAGCAGGCCTGGAACGAGGCCTTTGATCGCCTGACCGAGTACCTCGAAGGCTTTGCCCTCGAAAATCGCGCTCATGTCTCGCGCATGGCCCTGGAAATCCTGGATCAGGCCCGCCAGCTTTACCGGAGCGACACCTCACGAAGCCCGGTTGCCCTGACCATGGAACTGGCGCAAAAACGTCTGGCCGACTGGCTCTCGACCAACCTCGATCCAGGTACTCAATCCCCCTCGCAGATTCTCGCCAACGGAAGCGTGGCCCTTCTCTTGAGCCGGGTCTTCCGCACCGCACCGGATTCATTTCTCGCCGGACCTTTGCCTGAGGAACTGCGCCAGGCCTTGCGAGAAAAACTCCTGGTCGCGGGTCCCGATCTGAACGTCTCCCGCATGACACCACGCCATCTCGATTACGGTCCGATGCTCGGCCTTGCCCGGCAAACATGGCATCGATGGAACATCCGAGCCCTCTTGGTGGCCATTCTCTTTTGGACGGGAATCTATGCGCTCTTTTACTGGTGGTTATCGAACTACTTCCTATGACACCCGTACCTGAATCATTCGCCGTTCGCCGCAGCCTCTTCGTCGGGTTGTCGGGTCTCTTGACTGCAGCGGGTCTCGTCCTCCTTCTCATCGGTTACTCTGATCAACACCTCTTCTGGGAAGACTACGTGGTCATCGGCGTGTTCCCGCTGCTTTTTAGCCAGATCGCCATCGGCTTTGTCCTCGCCTTGATTGGTTTTTACGACCGCTTGCGCGGCGGAGATCCCTATCATCTCATGCGTCGTCCCTGGCGTAAAAATGAAGCGACCAGTCCTCTGGCCGCAACCGCCATTGTCGTTCCGGTCTATAATGAGGATGTCGCACGCGTCAGCGCCGCCATCGCCAATATGTGGCGCAGCCTGGAACAGACTGGCCAGATTGAGCACTTCGACTTCTATATCTGCAGCGATTCCAACGATGCGGATCACTGGGTCGAAGAGGAGTGCGCGTGGCTTTCCCTTTGCGAGAAGCTCAACGCCTTCGGCAAGATTTTCTACCGCAAGCGGCGTCACGCCATCAACGGCAAGAGCGGGAACGTGGCCGATTTCTGCCGGCGCTGGGGCAAGCGCTACCGTTACATGATCGTCCTCGATGCCGATAGCGTGATGGCCGGGCCGACCCTCGTCCGCATGGTACGCGCGATGGAAGCCAATCCCGAGGTCGGCATTCTCCAGACGCAGCCCTACATGGTGCTCGGCACGTCGCTGTTCCGGCGCGTGCTGCAATTTTCGAGTCACGTTTACGGCGGCCTCTTTTCGCAGGGCTGTAGCATGGCCCAGATGTCGTCCGGCTCCTACTGGGGACACAATGCCATCATCCGGGTCGCTCCATTCATCGAATTTTGCGATCTACCCACGCTTCCCGTTCCGGACCGCGGCAAGCGTCACGTCTTGAGCCACGATACCGTGGAAGCCGCGCTGATGCGTCGCGCCGGTTATGAAGTCTGGATCGCCTATGACGAACCCGGCAGTTGGGAAGAAGGCCCGCCCAATCTCAGTGATATGCTTACCCGCGACCGCCGTTGGTGTGCCGGCAATCTCCAGCATTTCTGGTTTCTCTTTGCGCGCGGAATCGAAATGGGCAGCCGTCTCCAAATCTGGATCGGGCTCATGGCTTATCTCTGCTCGCCTCTCTGGTTGATCTTTCTGGTTGCCGGTTCATTCAGCGCCTATTTCCGCATCCGGTTCCTGACCCTCTCCGCCGATCCGGAAGACCTCGGTGCCGCGACGGCCTCTGGCGGCGAGCTTCTTTTCATCATCACGCTCGCCCTGCTTTTCACGCCGCGCTTGCTCGGCATTCTCACGAATCTGCCACGCGCCCGGCAATTCGGCGGCGTCTTTCATCTTCTCATCAGCGCGCTCCTGGAAAATTTGCTCTCCATTGTCCTCGCCCCCGTGCTAATGATTTTTCACACGCTCTTTGTCACCCTGACTCTGCTCGGCCTTCAGATCAAATGGACCACGCAAAACCGGGCCGACACAGGCCTTTCGTTCACCCATTGCCTGAAGCTCTACGGCTGGTTAACCGTTCTCGGCGTAGTGACCCAGTGGTTCGCGACGGTCTACCTGGGCAGCGCTTCGTGGTGGTTGGCACCGATCTTCGCCGGATGGATCCTGGCTCCGGTCCTGGCTTGGGCGACAAGCCTCGGTGGTCTGGGGCTGGAGGCAAAATCGTGGGGACTCTTCCTGACCCCGGAAGAAATGCAGCCACCTCCGGAGCTCAAGGGACTTGATACCTCCGCCGAAGAAACAACCACACCCCTTTGGACCGACGCCCTTCTTTGCCCCTACGTGCATGCGGTTCATCTCTCCATGGTGCGCCATCATCCCACCGGCAATTCTGAAGCACCCAGCGATTCACTGGTTACCCTCCGCGAGCGTCTCCTCCGGGAGGGCCCACGCGCGCTCAACCCGAAGGAAAAGCTGCGTCTCCTTTGGGATGCAGAGACTGTCTTCTGGTTGCATCAGGAACTTTGGGGGAGACCTTCATCGGAACTCCACCCCAGTTGGCTGCCTCTGTTGCGCAGTTGCAGCAGCAGTCCTCTCCTCTCCAACTATCTGGTTCAGGCTTAAACCGACAAAAGTCATCCCGAGAACTTGCTGATACCAGAATACTTGACCTCAGCTCTCTGGTAAGGCAACACATCTGGGAGCTCACTTTCCATGCGTACCTTCTTTATCTGTTTCTTCCTGCTTCTGATTGCGTTTATCGGTTACGCCTATACCAAGAATCCGGCCGTATGCTGGGAGGTCGTTCGCAATATCGGCAGTCTCGTGACTTCAGTCTCACCTGTGCATCCCAATGGCACTCCGGTTCAACCTGAATCGACCGCTAACCATGATGCGCCAAGCGCTGCTCCCGCTCCCACCACCTCGCCTTCGCCTTCTCCCATCCCTTCCACGATTGTGATTTCACCGCCACCCGCACCGCCCAGTGCGTTAAAGAAGTGGGCGCCGCCCGACATTATACCCGCCCAGCCGAATTGGACGTGGAATGTCGCGAATGGGAAGACTTACGACAATGTGGTCATCACCACAGTCAAGCCCGACTCCGTAGCCATCACGCATTCGTTGGGCGCTGCCACCATTCCGATCATCCTCCTTCCTCCGGATATCCAACAAAAGCTCAATTACGATCCCGAGGCCGCTGCCGAGGCCAAGGCTGAAGCCGAACGCGAAGAGGCTCATCCTTACTATGCCTTTACGCAAAAGGAAGAGGCGCTGAAAGCCGCCCGCCAGCTTCAGTGGCCCGTCGCCTGGATGTGTTCACATACGGAATCGCTCAACGAAGTCAATCCGGCTCCTGGTTCGGAAGGGGATTTGACCCAGCAGGCGCTTACCCATTTGAAATCGCAGGCGGTTGTCATCTTCATTGATAGCAACGAAGAACTTGGAACGCTTCCGCCCGTTATCCTTGACCAACAATTCTTTCAATTTGATGACGGTCCCGTACCTGGCGGACATCATTTCTTTTCTCCCAAGATTGTCTTTTCGGATGCAAACCTCACCAAGTCTTTTGGCCGGGTCTCGCATACCCAATTGGCCAAGACTGGCCCTTCCGTTATTGATGTCTTGATCAGTTCCATCGTCAACGATCCAGACGCGCAGAATATTCTGAATGGGGAATCGACACCGACTCCTGCTCCAGCAACTCCCGCAGCGGCTCCCCAGTAAGCGATTCTCCCAGCCCCGGGCGATCACCTACATTTGCTTTTTGCGGGGATTGCGGTTCCTTACACAGACTCAACTAGCTTCAATACTATGCCTACTCTTCTCGACCCCATCCGTATCGGTGCGTGGAATCTCCCCAATCGAATCATCATGGCTCCCCTCACCCGCTGCCGTGCCAGCGCGGGACGCGTCCCGAATGCACTCATGGCGGAGTACTACCGTCAACGTTCCAGTGCGGGACTGATCATTTCCGAAGCCACTTCCATTTCCGCCCAAGGTGTCGGCTATCCGGATACACCCGGTATTTGGTCGGACGAGCAGGTTGAGGGCTGGAAATTAATCACCAGAGCCGTTCATGAAGCGGGCGGACGCATTATTCTTCAGCTCTGGCATGTGGGCCGGATTTCTGATCCCAGCTACCTCAACGGTGAATTGCCCGTCGCGCCAAGCGCGATTGCCGCCGATGGCCACGTCAGCCTGATCCGCCCCAAGAAAGCTTTTGTCACACCACGGGCTCTGGAACTCGATGAGCTTCCCGGCATCATCGAAAATTACCGGCAAGGGGCGATCAACGCCCAACGGGCGGGCTTCGATGGGGTGGAGCTCCACGGCGCGAATGGCTATCTCCTCGATCAATTTCTCCAGGACAGCACGAACAAACGAACCGATGCCTACGGTGGGCCGGTCGAGAATCGTGCCCGGCTGATGTTCGAGGCCGTCGATGCCGCCGTCTCCGTCTGGGGCGCGGATCGCGTCGGTCTCCACCTCGCACCGCGTGGGGATGTCCATGAAGGCGACTCCAATCTCGCGGCCACCTTTGGTTACGTGGCCAAGGAAGCGGGCAGACGAAAACTCGCGTTCATTTGCGCCCGCGAAGGGCTCAAGGAACCCCGCCTTGGCCCCGAACTCAAAAAAATCTTCGACGGCAACTTCATTGCCAACCAACTCTTCACCAAGGAAACCGGCGAGCAAGTCCTGGCCAGCGGGGAAGCCGATGCCGTCGCGTACGGCCAACTTTTCATTGCCAATCCCGACCTGCCCCTTCGCTTTGCGAAGAATGCTTCCCTCAATACGCCGAACCCGGAAACATTCTACGCGTCAGGTCCCGTTGGCTACACAGACTATCCCAGTCTCTAATCAGATGTTGGCCCGGACAACTCGTTGTCCGGGCGCGCAAAGCGCGCAGGAAGCGATCCGCCTCATTGCCCTTCTCACTTGGGAAACCGTTGTATTCGAAACGTCGTGGCCTTGAGATCAAAACAACTGCTGCTGCGATCCCGTCGGCTTAAGACCAAGCTTGTCATAAGCCCGCTTGGAGGCCACGCGCCCTTGCGGGGTGCGCCGGAGAAAACCTTCCATGATGAGATAAGGCTCGTGGACTTCCTCCAGCGTTCCAGCTTCCTCGCCGACCGAGACCGCCAGCGAATTTAATCCCACGGGGCCACCATCGAATTTGTGAATCAGGGACTCGAGCAATCGCTTGTCCATTTCGTCCAGCCCATCCTGATCAATCTCCAGCATGGAGAGCGCCGCGTCCGCCGCCTCGACCGTCACGGGCGGCGTAGAGCGCACCAGGACAAAATCGCGCACCCAGCGGAGAAGGTTGTTCGCGATGCGGGGCGTCCCGCGCGAACGCCGGGCGATCTCAAATGCCGCCTCGGGCAGAATGTCCAGTTCCAGCAACCGCGCCGAACGCAGGATCACCTGTTGCAAATCCTCCGCGGGATAATAATCGAGCCGGTTGACCAGCCCGAACCGCGAGCGCAGCGGCGCACTAATCATCCCCGCCCGCGTCGTCGCCCCGATCAACGTGAAGCGGGGAAGATTCAGCCGCACGCTCCGCGCATTCGGGCCTTGGTCGATGATGATATCGAGCCG
>CAIPBM010000092.1 GCA_903863295.1 uncultured Verrucomicrobiota bacterium
GGCCTCCTTCTCCCGCGTGTACCGGAACGCGCTGGAAATCAGCCTGAATCACCGTTGGAAAATTCTGGGGGGAGCCTTGCTGCTCTTTGTCGCTTCACTCTCCTCCGTGATGTTGATCAAAAAGGAATTCATGCCCACGCAGGACATCGGCATCTTCATCATCGATTATCAGACGCCGATCGGTTCCTCCTTGACCTTCACCAGTAACCAAGCCGCCAAACTGGAAAAAATCCTCGGGGACGAACCCTCCATTGGCCATTTCTTCGTCAACATCGGGGGCTTTGAAGGTGGCGAGACCAACAAAGGCGTTTCCTTTATTTCTCTCAAGCCCCGCAGTGAACGCAAGGAGACCCAGAAACAGGTGATGGACCGGGTACGCGACGAGATCAAGAAACAGATTCCGAAGGATTTCGAGGCATTCCTGATCGACCCCTCCGGTAACTTCGGCGGCGCCAAGCGTGGCACCAGTATCGAGATGAGTATCCGTGGCGGTGACTATCAAGTCTTAAAAGAAAAAGCGGCCGAGATGACCAAGCGCTTTACCGACAGTGGGATGATGACCGACGTCGACACCGATTTTCGCGATGGCGCGACCGAAGTCCACGTCGAACCCGACCGGGAAAAAGCGGCAGCCAGCGGCGTCAGCGTTCAGGACATCGCCGACACGATCAATACGGCCATCGGTGGCGTCCGGCAGGGAAAATATACGAATGATATCCGGCGCTATGATGTCCGCATCCGGCTTCTGCCGGAGCAATGGCAGACCACGGCCGACATTGACAAGCTCCTCATCCGCACCAGCTATGGGGAATTAATTCCCCTCTCCTCCGTCACGAAGGTCGTGGAAGAAAAGAATCTCCTCACGATCACCCGGGAAATGCGGGAACGGGCGATCAATCTTTACGCCAATGCGGCCACGGGCAAATCGCTCGACAAAGTCATGGAGTTCGCGCGGGCCACGGCCAAGGACGTGCTTCCCGATGGCTACCACCTGACTGACGTCGGCGCTTCCAAGGATGTCATCGATGCCTTCGTGAGTTTTATCTTCACGCTGGTCATGGGACTGGTGATCTCCTACATGGTGCTGGCCGTGCAGTTCAATAGCTTCGTCCACCCCATTCCGGTGATGATTGCCCTGCCGTTTTCGCTGACCGGGGCGTTTCTCTCCCTCCTGTTGACCCACAACTCGCTCAATCTCTACAGCTTCATCGGCATCATCGTGCTCATGGGCATCACGCTGAAGAACTCGATTCTCCTCGTGGAATTTTTCAACAAACAACGGGAGGAACATGGCCTGCCTCTGCGTGAGGCGATCCTGGTCGGCGGGCCCATTCGCCTGCGCCCCATCGTCATGACTTCTGCTGCCACGGTTGCGGCCTCCATTATCCCGGCGCTCGGCATCGGGCCGGGGGCGGAAGTCCGCGTCTCCATGGCCGTCGTGATTATCGGCGGCGTCTGCGTCTCAACGCTCTTTTCCCTCATCGTCGTACCCTGCCTCTACTCGCTCCTGGCTCCCGAGAAGGATCGTTCCCGGCAGGTTCGCGAGGAACTTGATACCGCCGATGCAGAGGAAGAAGCGGAATTGGTTCACCATTAAAATTCCTATGAAGCCAATCGATATTTCCAAGGAAGGGATCTCAGAGCCTGAACCGAACCCGCAGGAGCCAAGTAGCGATAACCATTGCCCGGTCTGCGGCGCCACGCTTTTGCAGGAGAAGTGCAAAGTGGTCTGCCGAAGCCCCCAGTGCACTTACCGGATCATCTTCAATTGCTCCGAATTTTAATGCGCCACAGGGGAAACGCCAACTGCCTCCATGCCGGTGCCGGATACAGGAGGCTCTCCCAAAATCGGCCGGATGATCGGCTCCATTTCATCCGCCCACATCTGGTACCCTTCCTCAGTAAAGTGGAGTTCATCGGATCTTAGTCCCTTCCAATTGTCACCCTGTCGCGGCATCCGGGAATAGAGATCGATGTAAAAGACGGTTTTGTGATCGTCAAAGGTCTTCAGGATTTGGTTCACGGCGAGCACCGTCCGGCTCTCCCGGAGATTAGGCGTGATGCTCACGACCAACACCTTGACGCCTTTAAACTTGGCCTGCACCCGCTTGACGACCGCTTCCACCCCCTTGGCGACGTCACGCGGAGTATCAGCAAAGTTATTGAGCCCGATGAAAATTACCGCTGCCTTGGGATGAATATCGGACAAGTCGGTATGGTCGAGACGCCAGAGCACATCCTCCGTCCTGTCCCCCGCCACTCCAAAGTTAAGCGCGTCGTAGGGCGCGTAATACTTATCCCAGATGCGCTGCCCGTCTTTCGCCCAATATTCGACATTGGAAGCGCCAATGAAAATCAGCTCGCAAGGTTTTCCCTTGATCTCCGCCACACGAACTAGGGCGGCTCCGTTATCGGCCGGATCCTTAACGAAGTTGGCATCGCTCGGTCGCACCGTCTCAGGGACCATCCAGTTAATTTCCGCGACGACGATGTCCAGCATGAGGGTGCCAAGAATCAGTGCCGTGGCATATATGCGAAGGCGGGGATTGATCATGGCCTAATCAATGTCGCTTACCATCTCAAGCTCGCAACAACCGCGATATCACCTACCAAAATCACGACCATCAGCACAGGGACAATGACGGTAAATAAGGGATTCTTAACCTTTGCGTCTCCATCATGGATTCCGTGATTCCTGTGTACATTCTGGCACATCACCAGGAAAGTTCCCGCCGCTATCGCTACCAAGGCACAAAGGAGACAGATAAACAGATTTTGATAAAATTGCCTCTGCAGCGGATCTTCCAACCCGTTGATGTGCTGAGACATTCCCTGAATGTAAGCATTGAGGATAACTCCCAAGCCAATCAAACTCAGCAATGGATATTTTTGAGTGATGTTAGACAGAGCTTTAATCATTTTAAGCCAGTGATGCAGTTTGAGACGTACAAATTCAGCAAATCTTTCCCAAAAAGGATAGCTTTAAATTTTAGAGAAATGTATTTAACCGCAAATAATTTTATTCAATCACATTGAACCACAAGCTGCTGTTTTTCAGAGACTTGGATGACCGAAAACGCTGTTTGCAACTTTATCGCAGAATTAGAAGGCATCCTTGTTTAGAAATTGACTGACCGAGAAATGCACTGAAAAGGCCCTTCTACGCTAACCCGATTCTTTTTTCTTCTCCGCCTTCCATTTCCTTCTAGGGTGAAGACCCCCAAATTTATCTTATGGAAACTACTCTCATTCTCTTGAAACCCGATTGCGTCACCAAAGGTCATTGTGGAGATGTCCTGCAACGTTTTGAAAAAGCTGGCTTCCGCATCCGCGGCTGTAAAATGATCCGCCTGGGTGACAAGCTCCTGCGCGAGCACTACGCACATATCGCCGCCAAGCCCTTCTTCCCCGAAGTGGAGACCTTCATGCAATCGAGCCCGGTGATTGCCGTGGCCCTCGAGGCCGATGGAGTGATCGAAAAAGTACGCGCCCTACTCGGGCCAACCGATTCCAAGAAAGCCGCTCCGGGAACGATCCGCGGCGACTACGGCGTCGATGTCATGGTCAATGTCGTCCACGCCTCCGACTCTCTCGATGCGGCGAAGGTCGAACTCATCCGCTTCTTCAAATCGGACGAGCTTTTTTAATACTAAGAATTAGGTTGTGACTTGTAACGCGTAGACAGACGCGCACCCCACGTGCGTCTGAATACGCCGTAGCCAAGTACGGCCATGATGAAAAATAAGCCATATTGTTTTGGCTCTGGGGTAACTACCAGTTCACCTGTGTGTGTGTATCCCTCGATTCGGCTGGAAAAAGGTGCCTGATAATCGCCAAGAGAGTTAAAAGCGCCCTGACTAAAGGCGTATCCGTTATAGGCGCTACCTGAACTCGTGTTGACCACCAGAAGATCTCCAGGCGTAGATGTAAACGCATCTGTAACAACTATATTACCATTGCCTGATGGAGCCTGCCCTCCACCTCCCGAATGAGGTATCAATACAAAAGTATAATCAGGTATAAAACTCATGGAAACTATATTTGAATTGGTGCTTGAAGTGACCGGGGCATTATCCAATTCAGAGGTAATTAGCTGTGAAGAATCGTAGGTGACCGTGAAATTGTCCTGTGTATCTATCAGCGTGTAAACGTAATCAGCTCTCGCGATATTTGAGACGAACATCATCATGATTGCCATGCTGAAAATACGTTGAGATAATTTCATTGCTGTAAGATTCATTACCAGTCATCAGTCGAGTCTACAAGCTGCACTTCTTGTTAGTATCTATCTATTTATTCCTTGCGGGCCCGGAAACAGTCCGCCATGTGGTCATCCACGAGACCGGCCGCCTGCATGTAGGCATAGCAGATGGTGGGCCCGACGAAGCGGAATCCCCGCTTTTTGAGCTCCTTGCTCATCGCCTCGGCTTCAGGCGTCTGGGCGGGGAGCTTCTCGCCGGCTTTCCAGCGATTGCGCTTCGGTTTGCCGCCCACAAAGGACCAGATGAATTTGTCAAACGTCCCGAATTCCTTCTGAACCTCCAGGAAGGCTTGGGCGTTGGTGACCGTTGATTCGATCTTGAGCCGGTTACGGATGATGCCGGGATTTTTCATCAAGGCGGCCTTCTTTCTGGCATCGTAACGGGCGATCTTTTTCGCATCGAAATGATCAAAGGCTTCACGATAGCCCTCACGCCGCTTCAGGATGGTGAACCAGCTCAATCCCGCTTGGGCGCCCTCAAGGATGAGCAATTCAAAGAGCTTCTGGTCATCGTGCAGCGGACGGCCCCACTCTTCGTCGTGGTATTGGGTGTAGAGAGGATCAGACGTGCACCAAGAGCAGCGGGTTTTCATGTCGGGAGTTGTGATATCATTTATGGGTTTAGGGCGAAATTCATTTGGTGAAAACTTACATCCTGCCGTGCATGCTAAATTCCTTCCGTGCGTGAAGCGAAGAAGCACGCTAAAAGCAGACTGTGACCGAATCGGCATTTCAACTTAACCGTCCACTCGTGGTACGCAGCCCCAACTGGCTGGGCGACGCAGTCATGGCGCTCCCTGCGGTTCGGAACCTCAAGACGCTTCTGGGCAAAGATTCCCTCACCGTCGCCACGCCTGAAAAGCTGGCCGCTTTATGGCAAGCCTGCCCGTTTGTCGACAAGGTGATCCCATTGACGAAACCGAAAAGCTTTGGCGCGAGCGCCCGGGAATTGCGCGCGGGAAACTTTGGCTCAACGGTGCTTCTTCCCAATTCCTTGCGGACGGCACTCGAAGCCTGGCTCGCGGGAATTCCCCAAAGGTGCGGCTACATCCGGAGCGGTCGCCAACTTCTTTTGACGAAAGGTGAAGCCGCGCCGGCGCGGAATCCGCTGCGCCTGCACCAAAAATATTATTACCTCGACCTGGTCAAAGCTCTCGGTGCGCCTGACGACCCCAGCCTGCCGGAATTACGGCGCCCCCCCCTCGTGCCGAACAATCGTCCGATGCTGGCCCTTTGCCCCGGAGCCGAGTATGGCCCGGCCAAAAGGTGGCCAGTTGAGAACTTCGCCACCGTGGCCCGGCATTTTGCGGAAAAACACAAAGCGCGGATTGTCCTGCTCGGCGCGGCCAGCGATGTCGCCATCGCGGACGAATTTTCCAGGCAAATGCCGGAGGCGGAAAATCGGGTGGGGCAAACCTTGCTGGAAGAGTTCA
>CAIPBM010000093.1 GCA_903863295.1 uncultured Verrucomicrobiota bacterium
CTATCTCGCGCCCGGCAAGCGGACGGAGAAAAAGGCGAACAGCGCCAAGGAAGCCTCCACCCATTTCCTGCTGCTGGCCAAGAACGAAACCGGTTACCAGAATCTGGTCAAGCTGGTCTCCACGGCGCATCTCGACGGCATGTATTACAAGCCGCGCATCGACAAGGAGATCCTCGCGGAGCTCTCCGGGGGCCTCATCGGCACGAGCGCCTGCCTCGCCAGCGAGGTCGCTCGGCATATCGCCTCAGGCCGCATGAAGGAGGCGGAAAAATCGATTGATGATTTCAAGCACATCTTCGCTCCGGGTGATTTTTATCTCGAGATCGCCGACCACGGTATTCCGCTGGAGCGGCAGGTCGCAAATGAACTGCTGAAGTACGGCAAGCAATTCGGCCTGAAGATCGTTTGCACGAACGATGTCCACTACGTGCACAAGGACGACGCGGCCGCACATGAGGTCCTGCTCTGCATCCAGACGGGCGCGAAAATAGTGGATGAAAACCGGATGCGCTACAGCGGCCCGGAATATTACCTCAAAACCGCGGAGGAGATGGCCGCCCTTTTTCGCGATGTGCCCGAGGCGCTGGCCACCACGCTGGAGATCGCGGAGAAATGCGATCTCAAGATCGAGCTGGGCAAGAGCAAGTTCCCCGAATATGCCGCGCCGGAAGGGGAGACGCGCGAGGGCTATCTGCGCCGACTCTGCTTTGAGGGACTCGAGCGCCGCTTCAAGGAACGGGCGCAGGAACCCGCCTTGCGGGAACGGCTTGATTTCGAGCTCTCGGTTCTCAGCAAGACCGGTTTCACCAGCTACTTTCTCATCGTCTGGGACTTCATTCACTACGCCAAGAGCAATGGCATTCCCGTGGGCCCGGGTCGTGGCAGTGCGGCGGGAAGTCTCATCGCCTATGTCCTCGGCATCACCGATCTCGATCCGCTTTACTACGGCCTGTTCTTTGAGCGATTCCTGAACCCCGAGCGCGTTTCACCGCCTGATATCGACGTCGATTTCTGCTACAATCGCCGTCCTGAAGTCATTGAGTACGTCCGCCAGAAATATGGCAAGCAGTCGGTCGCGCAGATCATCACCTTCGGTACGCTTGGAGCGAAAATGGCCATCCGCGACGTCGGACGCGTCATGGGCCTGAGCTATGGCGAGGCGGATCGCCTGACCAAGATGATTCCGTTTGACCCCAAGATGACGCTGGAAAAGGCGCTCAAGGAGAGTCCCGATTTCAAGCGCGCCTATGATGAGGAGGATGTGGCCCGCAGCGTCATTGATTCCGCGATGAAACTCGAGGGCGTTTCCCGCCAAGCCGGTGTGCATGCGGCGGGCGTGGTGATTTCTGATCACGACCTGACCGATTACGTACCCCTGACCGTGGACGATCACGATGGCATCGTGACGCAATATTCGATGGAACCGCTGGGCGAACTCGGCCTGCTCAAGATGGACTTCCTCGGCCTGAAAACGCTGACCGTCATCCAGGATTGCCTGAATCTCATCGAACAGAGCACAGGAAAAAAAATCAATCCGCTCGATATTCCGCTGGATGATCCCGCAACGTTCGAGCTGCTTAGCCGGGCGCAAAATACCGGGGTGTTTCAGGTGGAATCGCCCGGCATGTGCGATGCCTGCCGCCGGGTGCGCCCACGCGTGGTCGAGGACATCATCGCGCTCGTCGCCCTCTATCGCCCCGGCCCGATGGAATTCATTCCGCTCTACGCCGACCGCAAGGCGGGCAAGGTGGAGACCGAGTACGATCACCCGCTGCTGGAGCCGTTGCTGAAGGAGACCTACGGCATCATGGTCTACCAGGAGCAGGTCATGCAGGCCGCGCAGGTGCTGGCCGGGTATACACTCGGTGGCGCGGATGTGCTCCGTCGCGCGATGGGGAAAAAGAAGCCGGAGGAAATGGCCAAGCAACGCGCCATCTTCGTTGAAGGCTGCGCGAAGAAAAATAACATCAAGGCGGACAAGGCCAACCAGCTTTTCGACGTTCTCGACAAATTTGCCGGCTACGGGTTCAACAAGGCCCATGCCGCTTGCTATGGCGTCATCACCTGCCAGACCGCTTACTTAAAGGCACGTTATCCCGTCCAGTTCATGGCGGCGTTGTTGTCCAATGAACTCGACAATACCGACAAGATTTCGCTCTTTGTTGGCGAAGCAAAATCGATGGGCATTTCCGTCCTCGCCCCCAGCGTGAATGAAAGCGGCAGCACCTTCACGGTGAAGGATAATTCCATCCGGTTCGGGCTCTCGGCGATCAAGAACGTCGGTGAAGCGGCGGTAAAACTGATCATCGCCGCACGCGATGCGGACGGACCCTTCCGGGACATGCACGACCTCTGCGCGCGCGTGGAATCGCGCGGCATGAACAAGAAGCTGCTCGAGAGTCTGGTCAAGTCCGGTGCCTGCGATGACTTCGGGCCGAACCGAGCCGAATTGCTGACTCATATCGATGGCGCTTTGGCCCAGGCCAGCGCCAAGGCCCGCGACCGGGATGCCGGGCAATCCTCGTTGCTCGATTTGCTCGGCCCCATGGAACCGGTGGCGAAGAAATCGACGACCGCGACCAAAGCGAATGCGGTACCCGAGTGGTCGTTGCGGGAACGGCTCGCATACGAGAAAGAACTGCTCGGCTTTTACATCACTGGTCATCCGCTGGACGATTACCGGCACGATCTTGCCGCATTTCAGGTCCATACCGTGGCGCAGTTGAAGGAGAACCCGGAGGAAGTCGACACTCGCTTGTGCGGCCTCGTCTCCAAGGTCGAAATTCGCGTCACGAAAGAGGACAAGAAACCCTGGGCCCGCGTCACCTTTGAAGACCAGACCGGCTCCTTGGAAGTCCTGATTTTCTCCGATGCTTACGCTGCTTTGCCAAGGCCGCTCAACATGGGCGATGTCCTGGTCATTTCAGGTCGCACCGACCGGCGCGATGATCAGCCCAAACTCCGCGCCGCGCAGGTGCTGTGGCTCCCCGACGCGCACGAACAGCTCCTTCGTGAGCTGGTTTTACACCTGCCGATCGAAGACTGGCTCGATCCCCAGCACTGGAGCGATCTCCGCGAGCTGGTGATGGATGCACCGGGGCCGGTCAAGTTGCGACTGGTCTGTTCGCGGGCCAACGGTGGCGAGGACCGATCCAAGATCGAGCTCGCACCTGCTGACCACTATGGCGTGACCTGGACCCCGGAATTCAAGGCCCGCCTTGATTCTTTTCTCAAGGGATCCTCCTACGAATTACGCGCCACGACGCAGATCACGCGGGAGAAGAAAAAGCGCTGGCAGCAGCGAGGCTGACGCCTCAATCAAAGTTGATGCGTTCCAACTCAACGACCAGGGGACGTTTCATGACCTGGGTATGAATGGCTCCGATATACTCCCCAAGAATACCGATGAAGAAAAGTTGGACGGAACCAAAAAAGAAGAGGCCGACTTCCAGCGGAGCCAGGCCAAGACTGAAACTATTCCAGTAAAGCAGCTTGAAAATCAGGTAGCCGAGAGCAATACAAAGACTTATCAGCGAGACGGCAAATCCGAGCATCGTAGCCAGCCGCAAAGGAACCTTGGAATGGTTGGTGATGCCGAGCATCGCCATGTCATAAAGGCGATAGAAATTATTGCTGGTGATGCCCCGCTTCCGCACGGGTTGGCGATAGGGGATTTTCGCGACGCGAAAGCCTATCTCCGAAACAAGGCCCCGGAAATAAGGATAGGGGTCATCCAACTCACGGAGAACATCGATAAAGCGCCGGTCATAAAGTCCAAAGCCCGTCGTGTTCTTGTTCAACTCGATTTCCGCCAGGCTGGTGACCAATTCATAATAAAGTCGGCGAATGGCAAAAAAGAGGGGTGATTCATCACTGGCTTCCTTAACCGCAATGACAATAAAGAACCCTTCCTCCCACTTTTTGATGAATTCCTTGATCATCTCGGGTGGATCCTGCAAGTCAGAAACCAGGCTGATCACAGCATCACCCTTGGCCTGCAACATGGCATGGTGAGGTGAGCGAATGTGCCCAAAGTTGCGCGCATTGACGATGACCTTCACGTTTTTATCCTGCGCGGCAATCTCGCGAAGAATTGCCACGGTGGAGTCCTCCGAGGAATTATCGATAAAGATATGCTCGTACCGGTAGCGGCCTATGTCCTGGAAGACTTTTTTTACCTGCTCATAACATTCCCTGACGTTGCCCTCTTCGTTGTAACAACCACTGACCACGCTGATGAGCCGGGAACTGCTTTGTGTAACCTCAGAAGTCGTTGGAGCTAGACACGCGGAAAGGAGTTTCAAAGCGGGTAACCTTTACCAAAAATAAAACCAGATGTCTTTCAAATAGACCAAGCGATATTCATCCGGTCAAACCAGAGAGGACTTCATTCCTTGACCAAAGGAATAAACATATTTTCGCGCAGTTCCTCGCGGCTGAGAAAGGGGGCCATGTCTTCCAGCGGTGAGGAGATCATCTTGCCACTTTCGATACGGCGGGAGGTCAGCTTGGGAGCAAATGGTTGGGCCAGATCGAGCACGAGTTCGCAGAATTGGGGGCCGTCTCCCTCGAGAGTTTCCCGAACCATTTGATCCAGATCGCGATGATTCGCGCAGCGGCGAAAGGGGAAATTGAAGGCCGCGGCGATCTTACCCCAATCAGGAAAACTGATACCGGAATCAGTTCCACAACCGACGATATTATCGGCGAAAAAATTGGCCTGGGTCTGGCGGATCGAGTGATAACCCAGATTGTTAAAGACGAATATCTTCACCGGGAGGTTGAGCCCACGAATCGTTTGCAGTTCCTGCAAATTCATCATCGCGCTGCCATCGCCTGCCAGGCAAATAACCCGTTGCTTTCCACCGAGGGCAATCGCCGCACCCAAGGCGCCAGGAATATCGTAGCCCATCGGCGCACTGCCGGAATTGTGGTAGAGGCGCTGCCCCGGTTTGATCTTTGCCGCCTGAAAAGCCACGATGGAAGCCGTTCCGTCGCCCGTCACGACGACATCCTTTTCCTGCAATTGATCGAAGAGCTTATCGACAAAACAATAGGGATTCACCTGGCCTTCAGACTTCCAATATTCGGGCAGAACCACCGGATAACGTTTCAACCACGCCTTGCTTTGGGCCAGCCACTCCGTATGGCGGGCCGTTTCATCGGCGGGAATCGCGGCAAGCAAGCGGGGGAGAAAATCGGCGAGGTCGGCTTCGACTGGGAGATCGGGCCGGACCATGGGTTTTTTTAGTTCCAGTGGATCGATATCCACGATGGCCTTGAAAGCCTCACGGGCGAAATTTTGCCAATTGTAGCTCACCAATCGGATATTCAAACGACAGCCCAGGACCAGGAGAAAATCGGCATTCTGCACGGTGAAATTGCCCGCGCGATTGCCAATGGAACCGGGAAGGCCCGCGTAGCAGGGATGGGTCTCCCAGAGCAGATCGCTCGAGTTGAAAGCGGGAACCGTCGGGATGCCGAGCTTTTCCAGCAGCTTCAAAAATGTCTCATAGTGTCCGCTCAGGCGAACCCCGGTCCCGGCATAAATCACGGGCCGTTGGGCCTCACGAATCTTGTCGAGAATGATCGCAATCGACTCGTCGAGCCGGGCCGTGTCCTTGGCCAAAAAACCTTCCTTCGCCGGGTCAAAGCCTACCAGCTTGTCAGGATCGATCTGCGTCCCCTGGACATCAATCGGGATATCGACCCAGCACGGGCCGGGGCGTCCATGCGTGGCCAGGAAAAGCGCCTTCTCCAGGTGATAACGAATCGATTCCGGTTCCATCACGACAACCGCGTATTTGGTGATGCCCTCGACCATCTTCACGATATCGACTTCCTGGTCGCCCATCTGGCGCAACGCCAGGCCGGAACTCCGTACCATCGTCTCGCGCTTGACCTGGCCGGAAACCACGATCATGCCCAGCGAATCGACATGGGCACCGTACACGCCCGTGACCGCATTCGTCCCACCCGGGCCCGTCGTCACGTTCACGGCCGCCAGGCGGTTAGTCAGCCGGAAATAACTCTCCGCCGCGATGGAGCATCCCTGCTCGTGGTGACAGCAGACATATTCGAGCCCTTCGCAACGTCCGATGGCATCATTGAGATGCATGGCACCACCGCCGGTGACGAGAAAGATGTGTTTGATCCCATGCCGCACAAGAGTTTGGGCGACGTAATCGGCAACGCGAATCATTCGTCAAAATTACCGGGGGCCACTGTGCTGTCGAGAGGCAAGTGCGTTCTCCATGCACCTGTAGCCTAACTTTTATCGGAGCTCGCCCTTCGCTGGTAAAATCCAAGCCGAACGGTGGGCCTCGAAACCGATCTGAGGGTAGTAGGATTCGGCCTTGGGTGCGGCCAGCAAGATGATTTTTGCCTGATCGCCCAGCCGTGATTGCGTCAGGCGGATCAGACCGCGACCGATGCCGCTCCTTTGATAATCCTGATCGACCGCCAAATCTGCCAGATAGCAGCTGTATGCAAAGTCGGTCAGTGATCGGGCGACACCGACAAGCTTTGGGCCATCCCAGGCGGTACCCAGCAGGTTCGTATGATCGAGCATCGCCTGGATGCAGGCGACATCCTCGATGGGACGCCGTTCCGCCAACGTCGAGCGCTTGAGCAGGTCGATGAATTCTTCAACAGTGATACGGCGGGAGTGATCGTAGAGGATGTTCATCTTCAGTAAGGGCAATGATCCAAATTGGACCAAAAGTTTGGCCCGTAGGGTGGCTTATTTCGATGTAAATCGCCCCATTTTTGACTACCGCTCAAATTCCATGCTTGGTTCTAAATCCGTCTATCTCGTTCATATTCACAACGGGCCGGTTGTGGTTAGCGTCGTTTATTGATCAGCTCGGGAAACAGCGTCCAAAGGCTGCCAGCCATTTGGGATTGCCGCGTAGTTTGATTCGACGCGTGAGCAACGCCCACAGGAGATTCTTTTCTTTGGCGAGAAATCCCAGCCAGGTTGCGGTATCGGTCGTGACCTTGAGATCAGGTTCACCCTGCAAGCCTTCCTTTACTTTGATGGTGCCATTGTCGATCTCGATGGTCGCGGTCGCGGTTTCACGTCCCGTGAAAGTGAAATGATATGTTGCCTTCAAATCACCCGCCGCTTGTCGTTGGAACGAGATTTGCAGGCCCAGCAGAAAGCTTTTGATATTACGCGGCCGTGGCGCACTTGATGTATAGCGCAGTGATTTGTGAGGATACCGTTTTTGGGCATAGGTCTCCGCATCCGAACCGCGGATCACATACAAATTTTCTTCCTTGTGCTGTAGGGGTTTTAGGAATTCGTTAATAAATTCTTTTTTAGAATTTAAATACGGCCCGATGACGTCATCCCCTGCCGGGCAAACCGCCAGGCAATAAGCCGCCTTATAATTCGGTCCGTAAGCCAGACTTTGCCACATTGAAACCGTTTCGGAATCATTCACCCTCTTCCGGTAGTCCTTTCCGTTGCGACTGTCGGCAATCGTTTCGATCCAAGAGGAAAACCCACCCATGAACTCATGATAATTGTGCGTCAGGCAGGCCGCGGCATTGAACGCACCATCCGTGCTAATGGCCCCGACGGGACAAGCTGCGACACAGAGTTTGCATTCGAGACAAGGGTTGTAATCAATTTCCCGTGAGTATTCGCTAACTTCGGCGCCAAGGAGAATGGTGCCAAGTAAAATAAAGTTACCAAAGCGCGGATGAATCACATTCCGATGAATCCCCATGCGCCCCATCCCTGCAGCCACCGCTATCGGTTTGTGAGATACCAGCCACATCCGCTCCGTCATCCAGCGATCGGCCTCCATGGGAAAAGCCATGGGAGGACTCATCACCCGTATTCTTTTTCGCTCGAGCTGGGCGACAATCTTCCGGATGACATGGTTCACTTCGTCGCCGGTATGATGAAATTCTGAATTGGCCACTGAACGGGCCGGGCTCCGGACATTGTCCCGGTTCATTCGCAGCACGATGCTAATCAGCGTCCGGGTGCGCGGGAACGCGCGCTCCACATGCGGACGTTCGTCGGCCAGCGAAGGCCTTTCCACTTCAACGAAGCCCACATCGTCTGCACCACTGTCTAGGCAGAGCCGCCGCAGCCAATCAGAGTCGAGGATGGTTGTATTTAATGTCGCGTCAGTTGGTTTCATTTAATGTGCATATACACAACAAGCGTTTTCCCTGATCAGTGCTTCGTTTTCTTATTTGTTCAATGACGAGGCGGCCCGCTCAAGGTCGTCTAAAATCTCGTTCCAGCGGGCTTCGCCCAAAGTCTCAACCACTTTGCGCTGCGTCTTCTGCCAATCGGGAACAAATTCACCAAGCGTGGATTGACCTTTGGTGGTCAGTTTGAGGGATACCCGGTTGCCACGTCCTTTGCCGGACGCCTTGACCAATCCATCACGCTCAAGGGGGTGCAGATTGCGCACCAGGGTGGTTCGATCCATGCCGAGCCAATCGCTCAATTCGGCCATATTTGCGTCTGGCTTGGCCGCCAAGGCAGCCAGGATGGGCGTCTGCGTTGGCAGCAACCCGTGATGTTGCAATTCCGAAACAAAGAAATGGGCAAAGGCACGGGAAAAACGGCGCATGTTAAAACAGACGCAATTTTCCATCGAGGCCATCTCCCTTTTCTTCGCCATGTTGGTGTGTATATGCACTTTATTACCTCGATTGTCAAGTAAACTCTGTATGAATGATATTTCAGCAAGACCGCAGCAGCAGGATGATCAGCCCCACACTTGCCGGTCCAACGTGCGATACTGGATCGCCTCGCTGATGTGAGTCGCATTCACCTTCTCGTCTTCAGCTGCATCAGCCTTGATGGATGATAGCTTGAAGCCTGCGTCACCGGGCCCGGGCAGTTGGCTTGCCCGGACTTTGTTAGCCCAACAGGCGGTTTAATTTCGCCGTGATCGGAATCTCAATGACGCTGGTTCCCTTGAAAGCCAGGGCACTTTTGAAGGCCGCGGCAATTTCGTCGGGAGTACCGGCCAGGGCGGTGTTGGCTCCGTAACCCTTGCCGAGAGAGACAATATCCAATCCGGGAAGATCGAGCCCCGGAACATTGGGCGTTTCCTCCAACACGGCAAACTCTTTCAGGATCCCGTATTCGCCGTTGCGCAGAACCACAAAAATCACGTGGGCGTTTTGCTGTACGCCGGTGTAGACACTCTGGACGGAATATTGGAACGATCCATCCCCGATGACCGCGACCACCGGCCGGTTCCGTCCTGATTCTCGTTCGGCCAGTGCCAGCCCAACGGCGGCAGGCATGTCCCACCCCAACCCTCCAGAGGCGAAGGTGTAAAACGTATCTGGTTTGCCAATTTTAAATCGCCTTTGGAGATCGGCGACATTGGAGGGAGATTCCTCGACCAGAACAAATTCTTCGGGGGTGAGGGAGGAAAGGATTTCAAATACCCTGTCTGGGGCCAAAGGCAGGGTGTCCGTTGTTACGGGTAATGCGGGTTGCTTGAATTCTGCGGAATTTGCGGCTCTTTCTTTGAGTAATGGAAGAATATTTTGCAGAAAAAGTCGACTGTCTGATACCAAGCTGTCTCCCACCGGAGCCTTGGACGACATATTCGGGTCGTCCGTGACATGGAGGAGTCGCGCGCCCGAAGGGAGGTAATCCCCAGCAACGTAGGGGTAGTAACGGAATACCGGAGCTCCGACGACAAGGATCAGATCGTGACCGGCCAGCTTCCCGGAAATAGGCCCGATGGCCGCAGGCAATGATCCGGCATAGAGAGGATTATTTTCGGGGAAAGGAGTGCGTTCGGCAAAGGGAGCGGCCCACACCTTTGCATTCAATTTCTCCGCGAGTTGGATCCCTTCCTCCCATGCTTGGCTGCGGGCAATATCTGATCCATAAACCAGCACGGGGTTTTTGCTGCCGTTGACGATCCCGGCAAATTCCTGAACCCTAAGTGGATCGGGTCCTGTGCGTGTGGACACCGTCCGGAAAACGTCCACTTCTGGTATTTCTTTATCCCAATCATCAAGCGGCAGCGATAAAAAGACCGGGCCGGAAGGCTGCTGGACGGCGGTTGCGTAAGCTCGCATGAAGGCACCTGGAACATCTTCCGGGCGGCTCGGTTCGTAGCTCCACTTGACCCACGGCTTGGGCATGTTCACCGCTTCGATGTTCGTGAGCAAGGGCTCGAGAAGGAGCATCTCTCTCGTCTGCTGTCCGGCAGTAATGATAAGAGGCGTTTTGTTTTGATAAGCCGTGAGGATGCAACCCATCGCATTACCAAGGCCGGCCCCAGTATGAACATTCACAATCACCGGCTTGCGGAGTCCTTGGGACAAACCATCGGCAATGCCGACGACGCTCGCCTCCTGAAGAGCCATGACATAGGTGAAATCGTCCGGAAAATTCTTGAGAAAAGTCTCCTCCGTTGAGCCCGGATTCCCAACGACGGTGGTAACTTCAAGTTTCCGGAGCAAATCAAAGGTAATTTCTTTAACAGTTCTCATTGTAAACTAAGCTGAACATCTTCAACCTTCAGGGTCAAGAGAAATGTCGCCAGAAAGAGGGCAAAATTAGTGGCCGTGATGAGGCTCAACCCCACACTTGCCGGTCCAGCGTGCGATACTGGATCGCCTCGCTGATGTGAGTCGCATTCACCTTCTCGTCCCCGGCCAAGTCAGCGATGGTGCGGGAGACTTTGAGAATGCGGTCATAAGCACGCGCGCTCAAATTGAGTTCACTTAAGGCCATGCGGAGCAGGCTTTCGCTGTCGTGATCCAGCGCAACGAAGGTCTTCAAATCCTTGCTGCTCATTTGCGCATTGCACCGGACTTTCCGCTTGGCCGCAAACCGCTCGTGCTGGATTTGCCGGGCCTTGAGGATACGGGCGCGTATCTCGGCGGACGATTCCGCCTGCCCGGGGCGCAGCAGCGTCTCGTGCTTCACTGCGGGAACCTCGACATGTATATCAATGCGATCCAGCAGTGGTCCGGAAATCTTGTTGAGATATTTGCGAATTGCCGCGGCAGAGCTTCGCCCCCGCTCCGCATCGCCAAAGCCGCCGCTCCCGGGACTCGGATTCATCGCCGCTACCAACATGAACTGCGCCGGAAAAGTCATCGATCCCGAGGCGCGGCTGATGGTCACGGTTCCGTCCTCGAGGGGCTGCCGCAACACCTCCAGCGCACTGCGGCGAAACTCGGGCAGCTCATCCAAAAAAAGGACACCGTTATGAGCCAGGCTGACTTCGCCCGGGCTCGGCGTGGCCGTGCCGCCGATGAGTCCGGCATCGGAAATGGTATGGTGCGGGGCACGAAATGGGCGGCGCGTCACCATCGCCTGGTCAGGCGAAAGCAGCCCTGCCACGCTGTGCACCTTGGTCGCCTCCAACGCCTCATCCAGCGTCAGCGGCGGGCAGATGCCGGGAATGCGTTTGGCTAACATCGACTTGCCGCTGCCTGGCGGCCCGAGCATCAGGACGTTGTGAGAACCGGCAACGGCGACCTCAATGGCGCGTTTCACATGCTCCTGTCCTTTCACATCGGCAAAGTCGTGTTCAATGGTGTCGAAAAGACCGAGAACCTCGTTGGGATCGACGCGCACCGGAAGAATGCCGGTCGTGCCAGCGAGAAATTCCGCCGCCTCCCGAAGATGCGTTACCGGGAAAATATCGAGCCCCTCCACCACCGCAGCCTCTGCCGCATTGGCGGCCGGAAGAATAAGGCCTTTCTTGCGATGTTTCCGCGCGGAAAGGGCGATGGCCAGGGCTCCTTTGACCGGCCGGACTTCACCGGTCAGCGCCAACTCACCGACGACCCAATAATCGCTGAGATGCCGCGCGTTCAATTGCTCCGAAGCAGCCAGGATGCCGAGGGCCATGGGCAGATCAAAACTCGGCCCCTCCTTCTTCACATCGGCAGGCGCCAGATTGATCGTTACGCGCCCATATGGATATTTGAATGCGCTGTTGTTGACCGCCGTGCTCACGCGATCGCGGCTTTCCTTCACCGCTGTGTCCGGAAGCCCCACCACGACCGTAACCGGCTTGCCATACGTGGCGTTGACCTCCACCTCGACGGCAAAGGCATCCACGCCCCAAACCGCTGCGGAGAAGAACTTGGCCAACATCCTGTTAGGCAACCAAGGTCGCAGCAAAATGACGAGGGAAATCCATCACACTCCCCACATTGCTAGGCTGATGCCGTAACACAGCGAGAGTCGCTCCAGTTTCCGTTAACTTTACAGCAAGGTTGGTGCGCCAGCTCTTTGACGGTTTGAGTGGATGCCCTAGAATTAAACTAGATGAAGGAATTGCCCGACGACATTTCACCCTCAACGGCTGAGTCATCCTCGCCATCCGTAGAGCTGGAAAGCACCCTGATCTCGAACCAGCCCGGTGTCCAAAAGACCGTCCTCGGTATTCTGATCGCGCTGAGTCTATCTCATCTGCTCAACGACACGATGCAATCGCTGATCCCGGCGATCTATCCCGTCCTTAAGCAATCGTTCCAGCTCAGTTTTACCCAAATCGGACTGATTACGTTCGTCAACCAGATGACCGCTTCCCTGCTGCAGCCGGTGGTGGGTTGGCAAACGGATCGGCGTCCGCTTCCATTTTCGCTGCCTGTTGGGATGGGATTCAGTTTGCTGGGTCTGGGGATGCTTTCCGTGGCAGGCAATTTTGAGATGATCCTAATCTCTGTTGCGCTGGTCGGAGTCGGTTCATCGGTTTTTCATCCTGAGGCCTCCCGCGTCGCGCGGATGGCCTCAGGCGGACGCCATGGCTTCGCCCAGTCGCTCTTTCAAGTCGGCGGTAACGCGGGGACATCCGTGGGCCCGCTGCTGGCGGCGTTGATCATCGTCCCGGGTGGACAGAGTGAACTCAAATGGTTCTGCCTGATCGCCCTCGTCGGCATCGCGCTGCTTTACCGGGTCGGGAGCTGGTACCGCGACCATCTCCACCTGCTAAAAGTCAAAAGCTCTTCGCATGAATTCGTCGCCGGCCTTTCCTCACGCCAAGTCTCGATGTCGCTGGCCATTCTCATTGCCCTCGTTTTCTCGAAATATTTTTATCTGGCGAGCATGACCAGTTACTACACCTTCTTTTTGATCGATAAGTTCAATGTCTCGGTCCAGGCAGCCCAAATCTATCTGTTTGTTTTTCTGTTTGCCGTCGCGGCGGGAACGATTATCGGTGGACCGCTCGGTGATCGTTTTGGACGCAAAAATGTGATCTGGGCCTCCATTCTGGGAGTGACTCCTTTCACCCTGCTTTTGCCTTATGCGTCACTTGACGGCGTGATCGTACTGTCCGTTTTTATCGGCGTGATCCTGGCCTCGGCTTTTTCGGCCATCGTCGTCTACGCTCAGGAACTGGTGCCGGGAAAAGTAGGCATGATCGCCGGTCTCTTCTTTGGACTGGCTTTTGGTCTGGCGGGTATTGGTTCGGCGGTTCTGGGAAAACTCGCCGACATGACCAGTGTCACCTTTGTCTTCCAGATTTGCTCCTTTCTTCCCCTCCTCGGCCTGCTGACCAGTTTTCTGCCGAACCTGGAAAAACGCGAGGCGGACAGGAAGTAAGGATTGCGTCTACCTGGATCCTGTCGAATGAGCCGCCTCCAGCATCGCATCGGCCAGTTGTTGCGGCGTCCAGCTATTATTATTGAATTGCCGATAGAGTCGCCCCTGGGGATCCATGACCACGGTGCGGAGATTGTGGGAGAGATTTCCGTCCTGCCCCATGATCATCAATCCCAAAGGCGCAGCCAGATTCGCGATCTCGCGGGGACTCGCCGAGGCAAAGAGCCACCGGTCCGCGTTATGGTTGCGATAAAATCCGGCGTAGGAGGAAAGCACCTCGGGCCCGTCAAAGGTCGAATCAAAGGAGATGGAGAGAAACTCCCAGTTGGGTGCGGCCTTGGGCGAGGCGAGCAGCAATTGCCGCGTCTGCTCAAAATTCCGGTTCATCCGCGGACAGTAATCAGGAACCGGACAGCGCGTGAAAAAAAAGGTGAAGGCCACCACCTGACCGCGAAAGCTTGAAACCCGGATGGATCGTCCGTCTTCCGTCAGCAATTCGGCATCGGGTATTGGATCGCCGGGCTTAAGTTTCAGATCCAAGCCATCATTCGCATGCGACAACTTGGCGGCACCAACAGTATCGTCATGCCCGAGGCGGCGGAAATTTTTCACCTGGCTGTGATCCTGGTCGATCACCAACGTAAAGGCGATTTTATCACCGGGAGAAAGGTTCTCCACTTCTGCGCCATCCGCCACGGGAAAATCCATCGTCATCTCCATCATGTAACCGGGAATGGCTTCGTGATGGATAGTCACCTGATGATGATCAGGCGAAATTTGCTCCACCGTGCCCCGCGCCTCGTATTCATGTGAGGTCTCCGTCTCTGCCTTGGGCGAAAAGCGGGAAGAGTGGTATGCGACTGCAACGACAACCAGAACAATCAGGAATGAGCCCAACCAACCCAATCTCAGTTTCATGAGCTAGCCGCCTTCAGCCGCTTGATTTCGGCGACGACAGCATCAGCGGCGCCATCATTGAGCCCGTTGAAGTAGCGCACAATGCGGCCATGGGGATCGACCAGGGCGATTCGCTCGATGTGGGCGAAATTTCCCGGCATGTAGGCGAACTGACTTGTCGTATCCGGCGAGAGAAAACTAACGGAAATCAGGCGGTGCATGACATCACCATCTCCCGTCAGGAAAGACCAACGGCCCGGATCCGCACCATAACGCGAACTGTATTTCTTGAGCACCGGCACGGTGTCGTCATCCGGATCAACGGTTAAGGTAACCAGTTGGATGTCGGGTTGCGTGGCGGTCAGCGCCTGAATCTCTTCCATCTGATGCGTAATCTCCGGACAGGTAATCGAACAACTCGTAAAGACAAAACCAACCACGAGAAATTTTCCCTCGCAGTCCTTCCGCGTGAGGGTTCGGCCGTTCTGGTCGGTCAGGGAGAATTCGGTCAGGCGCCGGGGATAATCAGGAGCGATTGCCACCGTCTTGCCATTGGCCGAGGTATTGCTCGCATTGAAATCATAATGACTCAGGCCGAACATCACGACGAGGAAACCGAGGGTGAGGGCCAATGTGATGCCCACCCCGGCGACAATAATCAGATGGTCGCCCCGATCCAGGGTTTCCGGCTTATTCTTTTGAGGTGTGACGACTTTCGGCATGGAGACTTTGCAGAAAAATACCCCAACTTGCTCAAAAAATCTCATTCATTTTCCAATTGGCGGATGCCGGACAAAAGCGAAGCTTGCCCCTCTTCATCCAAACCACTGAAGAAGCCGCGTATAACACCATGCGAATCGACCAAGACCATGTAGGTGCTATGCGTCACCAGAAATTCCCCCGGTTCCAGATGTTTGCCATGATTATCTTCGAGTGATTGGAGGAAACCGTGTTGGATGAGATCGTAAAGGGGTTTCTCGGGACCGGTTAAAAACCACCATTTCTGCGGATCAGCGCCGAGATGACTCGCATACGCGGCCAGAACTGCAGGCGTATCGTCTTGTGGATCGACCGTGAAACTGACCAGTTGCACCCGAGAGTCTCCAACAAGCTGCCGTTGAAGTTTGGCCATGTTGGCTGAAATAATCGGGCAGGGTCCGGGACACGTGGTAAAGACAAAATCAGCCACCCAGATTTTCCCTTCGAGATCGTGGTTGGTGATGGTCTGGTCTCCCCGTTCCGTCAGGGAAAAAGGAGGTACTTCGGCATATCGCCCCAATTTGACTTCAGCTGGGTGATGCCGGGGAATAAAAAGCGTGACGATGAACAGCGCCGCGATGACAGGGAAGCCCAGGCGGGCGATTTTGCTGAGACGTGATTGGGACGCAGAAGGGGTAAGTGGCGGCATAAATTTTTGAATGAGAATCAGGAGGGAGGCGTGGTCATGCCCATGGTTCCGACGAGGAGGAGAACGGCCACCATCAAGCCGGATTCAACCAGGACTGTTCGACGAAGTTGGTGAAATGTTCCGGGAGTCGGGTGGATTTGAGGAATCAGGACAAAGCGGTTGTAACATCCAAGCCCAACCATGACTCCAACTAGTACGATTTTCCCGATCAGGAGATTTCCATAGAGGGTCGTCACCAAGGCTTCCCATGAACCCATCATGAGCCAGGCGTTGACGCAACCGGTGATCACCAAAAGTCCGACAACCCTGAAGCTATTGTTCGAAAATGCTTTCAGTGTCGTGAGGTCTTCTTGGATGAACCTAGCCGGCTCTTGACCGTGGAGATTCCCGAGGAAGAGGAGCACCGGAATAAGTCCCATGGGCCAGATCGCACCCAACTCAAGATGGAGCGCATCTGCCAGGAGATGGAGAACTTGGAAATGAAGCCCCGAAACGGCGTGTCCCGCCCAAGCGAGACTGATCAGCAAGCCGCTGCCCAGGCTCAACATCAGCCAGTTGAATCGGGAAGAAAAGTAATGCTGATGGCGGGTCTCGTAGAGGAGCGCCAACCCCAAAGCCATGAACATCACCGTGCGAATCAGCCAAAGCTGGCCGAACTGGGTTTGCCCGAGCACTGTTTCCAAGTCGGATAATGTCGGCGATTGATCGGTCATTTGCGCGGTTACAAACCAAAACCAGACCGCCCCGGACAGCGCTTCCGCCATCAGGGCGATCCACCACAGATGCAGGACGGAGCGAAAGAAAGACGCAAGCCGCGTCGCATTTTCCTGATTGAAGTGGGAACCGGTCATGATGTTGATAAAATAGGGAAGCGCGACGAGCAACATCGCGCTTCCGATATGGATCGACCGGGCCAGAACAAGGATGGCAGTTATCATACGGATCTGATGTTCCAGCCCGGTGCGATTTTACTGCACGGTGAACGGAAACGTACCGCTGGTTTTATGGGTATCCGTGGCAACCGCTTTCCAGGCGACTTTGTAAGTTCCGGCACTCAGCTTGGGAACCGAAACGGTCATGCTGGAGCCGCTCACCTTGACATCCTTTTTATCGACTTCCACTCCGTTGGCGTCGAACACCTGGAGCTTGCTGAACGCTCCTTCCAGTTCTTCCGTCATAAAGACCGTAACCTGGCGGGGAGCTGTCACCGTGCTGCCAACCCGCGGATCGGCGTGATCAAGGAAGGCGTGTGCTTGGGCGAGCGCGATCGAGCCGAACGCTAACGCCGGGATAAGTATGAGACGTCGCATCTTCATTTGTCCTCCTCCCGATGTCCAAAGATTGGGCCGCCGAAGATTTTCGGCCAGATGTCATCGATATAAATCTGCACCTGCACAACAGCACCGACGTTGGGACCCGTTGCCGAGTTCACCGGGATAACGGCCTCCGCTCCAACCTGGAAATTCTTGGTTTCATAAAGAAGTCCAGGGTTGATCGTTCCGGTGGTTGGCCCGCCGCCATGATTTTCCGGGCTGCTCATACTGAATTCGACCAAGGGAATCATATTCTTGATGAATTTCGGCAGACCGACGTCTTCCACATGGTTCTCCAGATAAGGAAGGCTGTATTCCAGTGCAAAACCCCACTCCAGCGAGTTGGGGTTGGCGACCCCATCCGTACTGGCCTCACCCTGGATCTGATAACCGAGCGTGCCGGTCAGCGCGAAAGGCTTGAGGTACTTGAGCGAGTCGGGCAAATCCCCAAAGCCTTTTCCGTAATAAAGGGTAGGCGTGTAGGTGCTATAGGAGTTGGCGATGGCTTTGCTCCCGGTCCCGCCCAAATCAATGTCGCCGCCAACGGCGAAAATGAATTCGTGTGGGTTGTTCTGCCAGACTTCGTACTTGGGACTCAGCGAGAGATTGTCAAAGCCCGTGACTGAGGGGCCACCACTGGGGCGTTGATTGACATAGGTCTCGGTTATTCCCAGCGCGAACTTGGGAAAGATTTCCTTGGTGAACGAACTACTGATGTCGATCTCGCGTACCTTGGGCCCGCCGCCATCGCCGGGGTTATTAAAGAGCTGGATCGTCGGCAAGGCCAGTTCATCCACCGCAAATGGATCGTCGGTCTGGATCGTTGCGGGGAAGAAACGGTCGCCCACAAATCCGTGGGCGTGAAGTTTGGTGATGGTACTGCCAACCAGGGCGGTCATCAGGGCCGCCATGGCTATTTTTTTAAGCTGAAAGGTGTACATGATACTCCTCGTGAATGGATTGAGACGGAGTCACGACCGATGGATCGGTGTGCATCTCCGCAAATGAAGGGACTCCGCGTCAGGCGGACATCCGACCAGGCTGAAAAATGCCTAGGCGTTTCGAGGTGGCGGAGTGGGAGGAGCTTCGGCACGAGTCTGGAATGACTCGGTGTAGACGAGAAAATCAACCGGGGACACATCCCGTGCCGGTTTGACCAGGCAGAATACCTGGGGCGAGAACTTCTTCTGGTTCTTGTCGAAGCTGAAAATCTTGGAGTTCTCCGATTGCTTCTTGTCGGCAATCGCCTTGCACATCGCGCAGGGATATTCCCCGCTCAAGGTCATCTTCACCGCTTGGGTGAAGGGAACGACCTCGGAATACTCCCGGATCATGTTGGCATAAGCCACGCCCTGGAGCACATACCACTGGCCTCCACAGGAGGAAATAAATGCGACGAGCACGATGAAAAAAGTCAGGCGTCGCATGGAAAACGGATATGACAGTTTCGCGGAGACAACAAGCTTTTTCCCGGCTGCCGCAAAGTTAGTAGCCGTTGCCGGGCTCGATGACCGATCCCTAATTCTAAGGCCCGTTCGTGCTGGAACCGTTGCTGCCCACGGCTTGTTGCGGTGCATTTTCGCTGGTTGGATCCAAGGCAAATTTGCCCAGGTGTTTCCGGAATGCATCGAGGTTTTGATGAAAAGCTTCCCGTTGATCGGGCCGCAGGAGTTGATTGATCTGCTGAAAGGTCTGCCAGTTGAGCTGCCTGACCTGGGGCTGAATCTGCTGCTGGAGTTGTTTCCGCTGCTGCAGATTTTGTAGGAAAAGATCGTGAATCTGTTGCTTCTGCCGGGCATCCAGTTCCACATGACGGGTCAGGCGCCGCTCCAACATATCCACCACGGCCTCCGGCCCATGTTTCGCCACTTCAGCCGCGCGGTGCCCGAGGAAAAGGGAGAGAGACAGCGCACCGCAAATCCCGCCCAAAATAAAGACGGCCATGACGCCGAGTATCGCTTTCCAGTGACTTGTCATAAATTAGTCCGTGGTATCGCTCCAAAGATCAGCCGCCTCAGGATTGTCGAAGCTGGCCAGGGTCGTGGTGTCACTCGTGTCGACCCCGGTTTCCATTTGCCAGATGGCCAAAGCCATCATGCCCACCGCAAAAATCGGCGCCATGCGCCAGGAAATCATCGCCCAAACCGAACTGGGCTCACGCTTCTCCTTCAGCCGGGCGATCAGGCGCGTCTCGAATCCATACTCCACGGCGGAGGTATCGACTCGCTGGGCGCGAGCCTGGCCCAAGAGGCGATCAAGTTCGACATCGAGTGGGGAGTCAGGCGGATTCATGGTTGGTTCTCCATCAGTTTGCGCAAAGCTCCGCGGGCTCGGAAAGCACGGACTTTGACGTTGCCCACGCTCCATCCCGTAAGATCGGCAATTTCCTGGACCGAGCGTTCTTCCAATTCCAGCAAAGTGATGACCAGCCGTTCCTTGGCACTGAGTTGTGCCAGCGCAAGATGCAGCCTTTCCAAATCGGGATGTCGTTGCTGCGGCTCGGGAACAGAAGGTTCATAGCCCGCTTCCAGCAGGGCATCGACCGAGACGGTGGGTGTGCGTCGCCGCTTCTTGCGCAAGTAGTCGTAACACTTGTAGGTGGTGATGCGGAGCAGCCAGTGCTCGAAGGGAGAATCACGGCGAAACTGTCGCAGCTTGAAATAAGCCTGGACGAAAACATCCTGGCAGATGTCATCCAAGTCACCGGCATCTTGGGCAAAACGGGACGCCACGCCGAAAACGCGGCCTTTATAACGGCGGGCCAGCTCGGCAAAGGATTGATCGTCGCCGGAAAGCGTTGCTTCAATAAGGCGCTCGTCCGGGATGTCATTTTCCTGCGCGCCCATACCGTTAGTTTATCCCAGCAAAATAAAGGGGGAGCGATCATCTTTTCAGCCGGTTGATCGAGTCGATCCGCCACGGCCCGGAATGGCAAAGGGAGAATCCGCCCGAATAATCGTGGTAAAACGCGATAATGCTCACAATGAACCAGACGCTGGTTGAGCCTAAAGGTTACAAGCTTTTCAGGCCTTTCCTGCCGCAGCAAGGCAAGGACTCCCGTCTCAAGCATGTGCCGTCGACGAATCGGCTTTTGTCGCGGATGGCCCGCAGTCCTCACCCTCACAGGCTGCAGATTCAAACTGAACGGTCGTATGGGCAATCTTGAAATCTTCCAGAAGCTCATGGTGGATGGTCTTCAAAATTTCGTCGTTCAGGCGCGGATCTTCCAGGACGAGGTGCACCGTTAGGGCGGTCTCCGTTGTACTCAATCCCCAGACGTGGAGATGATGCACATTTTTTACCCCGGGAAGACCCGCAAGAAAATCATGTATGGCCTGGGTATCGATGCCCTCCGGCACCGCATCTAGGGCAAGATTGACCGAATCCTTAAGCAGATCCCAAGTACCCACCAGAATCACCGCGACAATGACCAAGCTGACCGTTGGATCAATCCACGACCAGCCGGTGTAGAGAATGGCAAAACCGGCCAGCACCACACCCGCGGAGACCGCCGCATCCGCCGCCATGTGAATGAAAGCACCACGAATGTTAAGATCGTCCTTACGTCCCGACATGAACATAAGCGCCGTGCCGGTGTTGATGGCGATGCCAATCAAGGAAACCCAGATGACCGTCCATGCCGCCACTGCATCCGGTTCAAAAAAGCGGCGAATCGATTCCCAGGCAATCGCGCCAATGCTCACCAGCAAAAAGATCGCGTTAAACATCGCGGCAAGAACCGAGGAGCGTCGCAAGCCATAGGTGTGTTGCCGCGTCGGAGTACGTTTGGCCAGGATGGCCGCGCCCCAAGCCATGGCTAGGCCGAGAACATCACTGAGATTGTGCCCGGCATCAGCAACAAGCGCCATTGAATGGGAGAGAAAACCGTAGATGGCCTCAATAAAGACGAAGGCCGAATTAAGGGTAATTCCTATCGCAAACGCGCGTCCAAAATTGGCCGGGGCGTGGCTATGTCCGTGTCCATGCGAATGCCCGTGATCGTGATGATCATGGCTGTGGTGATCGTGGTCGTGCGGCATGGCGGATGATTTCCACACCAGCAAAGCAGCGCTTGGCGGCTCTGCAAACAAAGAATTGCTTCTTCGTCCGGTTGTTACAAATCAAACAGCCCAGCGACCCGCTGAATGAGCGACGCTTATAGCGCTTCCTCACGCAGAATTTGACCAAAATGCCTCCATTTAAAATTGGTCGCATATTGCCAGATTTCGCCGCTGACTGGATCGAGCGCAAAAAGGGAGAGCCACCCGTTTTGTACCAGAACCCGAACCTCAAGATGCGCCGCTAAAACCCGGTTGATGGCTTCGCGTGAGCTCTCGATAAATACACTCAGGCGTAGAGGTTCGTGCACCCAATTCTCGCCATCATGCAGTGACTGCAACGGTAACCCCACTTGAAGATCCCCACCGTTTCCCTGCCAGACGCCCAACGTGCCCACGACATTATGGATCGTCTTGTTGCCACTGCCAAACAGGGGATTGTTGACCGTCGAAGCGTAGTACTGAAGATTGATCCAGTTGGCAACGATGACAGGCGCGGTCAATATCAATTCCAAGACTTTGCCATCCGGATCGGTCGACGGGTCGTAATCGTGCAAAAAGGTCCGGCCCTCCAGATTCATGCCCCTTGTCCTCTCGCGAGGGGCGGCGATCAACGCCGCGTTGTTTGCCAGTCCCCACTCCGGACGAACCTGGGCCCAGTCCCGGCTGCGCACATTGATTTTATTCCCCACCGCAGGATCGTTTGTTTTCAAACCAAGTGATTGCGCCCGCTCCGATCGGGTCAAAACCGTTGCCTGATCAAGCCAAATCCTTAATTGGCCCAAATCGGCCCCATGCGAATCGGACACCACTCCGGCATGACTGATCGTCACCTCATCGGTTGTGGTGGTGTGCTGGCCAGCGATAAAGAGCGTGTCTTCGGGAATATGAATTTCACGAAGCGCGAGGGCTTCTCGGACTGACGCCTGATTCAGGATTTGAGCGGCGACCTGCGCATTGACCAAGCCACCATGCCCTCCACAGGCTCCACAATCCAGGCCCGAGGCATAAGGATTGTTGGCCGAGGTGCTGCCGTGCCCGCAGAACAAGACCAGTCGTGGAAAATCGCGGGTTAACCCCAGGTTGCGGAGCGAACCTTCGGCGAGATTCACCTGATCGACCAAGGGTATTCCCGAGGAGAGTTCCAGCTTATGGCCATGCTTGGCCTCCAATCGAGGGACCGTGTGAATGGAATGCGCATGGCCCGGGCCATGTCCGCAAGCCAGTGCATCGCGGCAAAGCTTATAGCCAAACCAAAGGCCGACGGTCTCGACGAAGGAAAAGCAGGAGATGGCCGAGGTCTTGAATGCATTCCAGGCGTGGGATAACCGTCGACCGAAAAGTTGTTTGCGAAGAAACGCGTTTAAAACCCGGGCATCACCTTTCTGCAAACCTTCCCTAATTTTGTATTTTGGTGAAAAAAGAACGGGGCATTGCGCGACCCCGCGCCGGCGGCCCAGCGGCACATATTCAATCGGCATTCCGAAAAATCCGGCAAATCCCGAAGTAACGATCCGCTCGTCCTGGGCTTCCAAATTCCGCCGGAACCTTTCGGAGCGCACGTCGATGCAGAACACGGCTTGTACCGAAGGTCGGGGACAAATCGGCGTGCGGCGATAGGGATTTGAATGGATTTTTTGCGCGAGACGACGCTGATAACTTTTTTCCGCAGCCGCGAGAACCAGAAAACGGGGAAGTAAATCCAACTCAGGCTGGAATTGCTGCATCGCGCTGAGCTTTTCTGTCCAAAGCTCCTCAAACTTTCCCTGGTCGCGAAATTGTTTCCAGAGGGCACAATCGTAGACCAGTCGTATCGCCATCAATTCGACCAGGCTCGAATTCGCACGGTCGTGCATTTGATCCTGCCTCACCCGGTATTGGACATAGGAACTCCATCCGGAAATGCTCAAGAGTTGTCGATGCAGAAAATCGGTTTGCAGGCCCAGCGGAATGCCCAAGGTGTTTAATGCCATCTCGATAACTTGCACCGGATGGTTGGCCAGGCTCAAAACCACCTCATCAAAACTGGTTAGGCCGGTGAGTCGGGGATTGGCGTCATGCCCCGCCGCTGATTTCCAGGCCTGATATAGGGACTGGTCGCGCCACGGCATCCGCCAGGAGGATTGACCTTCATCAAAATAAACCGAGCACCACTTGGATATTTCATCGGTGATGAAGGGAGACCATTTGGTGCCATGCCTTTGATCCAGAAGATCTGCGACCGTCAAAACGACTCCATTTTGATTGGTGCTGGACGAGGCAAGGAGTTCGCTGCGCAGGGAGGCAACGCTGTGTGGTTTCAAAGCAGCACTCCAGGGCGGAGGCAGGGTCAACCCGGCAAATTCAATCGCCTCGCGAACGTCATCGTCGGTGATTTCACCTGAATCGAGTCGATCAAGAAAATAAGGGGCTGGCATCAGGATGTCGCCATGGGCGGTATGTCGGAGCAGGGCCGCCGCCTCAAGGAAATGACGCTCCGAAAGTCCGACAAACGGATTAACGGCGACGAAATCCTTGAGCGGCCACAGGGGAGGAATGCGGCCGCAAGACTCTCTGATTGAGACTGGAAGCGTTTCAGGACAAACGTCCACAGAGGATTCGGTGTGAGATGCTGGTTCAAGGACGGCGTTCATTCTTGGGCTCCGGTGATGACTGGGTTGGTTGGAGTTGGCGATAAAGGCCACAAGGTCGCGACCAGGCGGTTGGCCAACGTGGTGAAATAGAAACCGTTGCGCGCATGGACATACAACGCCCGGCATAGGGGATGCGCTGACCATGCAGGTAACTGCGTTTGAAAAATGAGGACGGCGAGAAAGAGGAGCAAGGGAAAGCAGGCAAGGCCGGCATCCACCGCAGTCCATTCGGTTTTCGGACTCGGCAAGGCTGTGGTTAAGATGGTCTCAAAGACGTTATGCAACGCAAATCCGGCGAGCGCCACCAACACCGCCATCACCAGGCCGCTCACCACCAGTACCGGGCTAAGAAACTGGCTCCAGAGATTCCAGAGCATGTATCCAAGGCTGAACCACATGACCAGTCCCAGGAAAAGATAGCCTGGGTTTTGCAGCAGGCTGACGCCCAAAAGCCAGGCACTTCCCAAGGTTACCCCCGCTGTCGCCAAAAGGGTAACAACCAGAAGCCGGCGATGCGAGCGGGGGCGCCCCTCAGGCACCCAGGCGGAACGGTGTAACTCCACGATGCTGCCCGAGCTAAGGAAGGCGTGGGCTTTGTAAAGTGAGTGGGCGGTCAGGTGAAGTACCGCCAGGCTGAAGGCCCCGAGACCGCATTCCAGCATCATGAAGCCCATCTGGGCCACCGTGGAAAATGCGAGCGCCCGCTTGATGCTGGCGTGAGTCAACATGGTCAGTGAGGCGAAGAGGGCTGTGAATGCCCCCAGCGCTGCCAAAATCATCAGCGCCGCAGGACACTGGTCGAGAATCGGGCTCAGCCGGACGACGAGAAATCCACCTCCATTGATGATCCCTGCATGCATTAGCGCGGAAACAGGCGTGGGCGTCTCCATGGTATCCGGGAGCCAGCTATGGAAAGGGAACTGGGCCGACTTCAAGAGCGCCGTTGCGACCAAGAGAAAGCCAATGGCGGTGTAACCGCTATTTCCTGCGGCAGATGTCTGGCTCGCCTGCCGGAAAAGCTCCTGGAAATCCCAGGTCTGGAACTTGTCGTAAACGAGCAGGAGGGTTCCGAGGAGGCAAAGATCGCCGAGACGACTGAAGATGAACTTTTTGCGGGCGGCTAGAAGCGCACCCGGGCGGTCTGGATAGAAAATGAGGAGCTTGTGAAGGCACATGCTGACCGCAGTCCATGCAACGGCGAAAATCAGGAGATTACCTGCTATGACCAACGCTTGAACCGAGCCCGCCGTCAGGCAAAGCCATTTGGTGAAACGACCATGCTGGGGATCACCGTCGAGATAGCTTTCGGAATAGCGGGTAATCACCGCCGTCAAAAATGAAACCAGCAACAACAATAAGGCCGAAAGATTGTCATAGTAGATGCTGAGTTCAACTGGACCCAAGCTCCAGAATCTCATGATGACTGGACCTGTCAGGGCAAGGGCTACGACACTCCATCCAGCCACACCCAGCGAGGCTAATCCGAGGAGCGAACCTGCCTTTGCACTGGCACGCCCATGGCGATTCAGCCAGGAAGAGGGAAACCAGCCAAGCGAGAGGGGCAAGAGCGGGGTGAGGACAACCGCGATCCATTTTAAATTATCTACCAAGGTTTCAAACATCGTACTTTTCCTTTCGAGGAAACAATACGCAGCAAGACAAAAATCATTCCAATATATCTTCTTTTACTGATCGTTCGTTTTTATCAATATAAGAACATGGCATTTCTCAATTACCATCACCTCCGCTATTTCCGGGCCGTGGCCAATGCGAAAAACCTCACCCGCGCGGCCCGCATCCTGAATCTTTCGCAATCCGCCCTGAGCATTCAGCTCCGCAAATTGGAGGAGAGCCTGGGTCAGCAGCTCTTTGAGCGGGAGGGCAAGAAGCTGGTTTTGACCGAAACCGGTCATCTTGCCCTCGGCTACGCCGAATCGATCTTCCGCACCGGGGAGGAGCTCATGGACACCCTCCAACATCGCACCGCGGGGAGACGGCAAGTTTTGCGGATCGGCTCCGTCGCAACCATGTCCCGTAACTTTCAGATGGAAATTTTGCGACCTCTGATTTCCCGGCCTGATGTGGAGTTGGTCATCCGTTCTGGCAGCTTGCGCGATCTGCTTCAGCAACTTGAGGCGCATACCCTCGATTTTGTGTTTTCCAATTTGCCCGTGCCCCGGGATGCCCGCACACGCTGGCACAGCCATCTCCTTGACCAGCAACCTGTCAGCTTGGTAGGTCGAAAAACTAAAAAGGCGAGGCGCTTCAAGTTTCCTGATGACCTGAAGACGATGCCGGTTCTCCTGCCCGGATTGGAGAGCAGTCTGCGCGCGGCGTTTGATCTGCTGATGGATCAAGCGGGCATTCGACCGATCATCGCGGCGGAAGTCGATGACATGGCCATGCTCCGGCTCCTCGCCCGGGAATCAACGGCGCTTGCTCTTGTGCCCAGGGTTGTGGTCAAGGATGAGTTGAAAAGCGGAATCCTGGTCGAGCGGTATCGCTTTCCCCAGATCAAGAAAAACCTCTATGCCATCACACCAGACCGGCGTTTCCCCAATCCCTTGGTGAAAGAATTACTGGCGAGATAGCCGCCCAGAAATCAGGGATTACCCAGTTCAACCATGATCTCGTTCCGTCTCAGGAAGGGGAGCGTCCAGGGAGGATTATAGAACGCAGTCGTGGGTTGACCGACAACGGAAAGGTGATGTTCCGCGATATACTTCAAGAGCGTCTCGCGATGCGAGTTGATATTCTTTTCAGTGTTAAATCCGGAGAAACGAATCGCCACGAATTTTTTGGCCGCAATGGCCATCAACTGAACATTCTGGTTTTTCGGTTTGGGCAGCGTGTCCAGGGTGTAGCGCGAAGGCATGACAAACCTGACCTTCCAGCTATCGCCGACACCGTCTTGCGTAACTGGAGCTGTCATCGCGATTTTTTCACCGGCTTCCTGCGTGACCGGCGCGGTCATTGCTACTTTCTGGAACGACAGGTTGTTACCAAAGATATAGTCAGCGATCAGACGGAAACCTTGGTTGAGAGCCTTCATGCGTTCCCCGTGGACTTCCACTTCGGCGACGATGATTGGGGCATATTCGCGGATCTCGATGTTACCCTCGGATTCCAGTACCGTATATTTAGGTTGTTCAACTTGGCTCATAATGGTTCCTGATAGACAAGCCGCCGTGACGACGACAAGTGTCGCAATCCAAGCCAGATGATAAAGACTGCGCCGCCAAAATGCATTTTTCGAAAATGGAGGCATTGGGTATTCGCTGAAAAATCAACCACCGCGTGTAGCTTTTGAAACGTAGCGCGTGTTCCCATTTATGTCTCCGCTTACTTCCAATTTTCAACCAACCGATGCCTTGGGCATTGGCGCTGGAATCTGTGAACGATACACCGCGAAGACTCTTATCTCCATGGCCACCGTCATTCTTGATGATGCACCAACCTTGCTCGACTCAGACTGACAAACTAAACATCGTATTCCATTCCGAGACCCAGCTCCTTGACCGATTCCAACTCCCGCTGACGCGCTTTCAAAACCCGTTCTGTTTTCTCCAGCGCATATTTGCCCAGGACCAGGCGCAGCGGGGGATTTTCCATCTCGGATAAATGACGAATCGCCTCAGCCGCTTTCACCGGATCGCCCGGTTGATGACCGTCCATCTTTTGCAGAAACGCGCCGAATTTTCCCACCGTGCCGGCGTAGTCCGCGATGGAAGAGGGCGCCGTTTCCATGGAGCGCGAGACAAAGTCAGTTCGAAACGGACCGGGTTGGACGAGAGAGACTTTGATTCCCAGCGGTTTTACCTCAGCCGCGAGGGACTCGGATATTCCCTCTAATGCAAGCTTCGCCCCGCCATAGACAGCAAATCCTGCATAGTTGGAAATCGCCGCCGCTGCGGAGATATTAATAATCCGTCCGCTCCGCTGGGCCCGTAATGTCGGCAGAGCCGCGCGGATCAAATGAATGGCCCCGAAGACAATGGTGGCAAAATTCTTTTGAATTTGTTCATCGGTCGATTCCTCCAAGGAGCCCAGGAGACCGTACCCGGCATTGTTCACCAGGACGTCGATTCGCTGGGTCTGGGCGATCACCGCCTGGACAACTTCCTCACACTGCTCGCGGTCTGTGACATCCAGCGAATTCGGCAGACAGGTCTCCGGATATTTTTCCTTGAGGCCATCCAGAGTTGCAGCAGATCTTGCCGTGGCCGCCACCGTTGCCCCGGCAGCCAGGGCGTTTTCCGCGAGGGCTCGACCCAAACCCGTCGAGCAACCGGTAATCAACCAAACCTTCTGTTTTTCATTGGTCATAAATTTTGTGACGCATCACCAAACACACGACAAGATCGGTGCGAGAGGGGAGTCAGTAACAGCTACTTCATTTTAAAATTTATTCAAATGACCGCTTTGATCGCAGGAATGATTTATTGTTTCGTGTTTGGATGACTGAAGGCTTCCGCGCGAGGAATTGCAGGCGGAAAAAACCAAATAGATCCCGGTCGAAAGAGGTGCTATCTAATGGTGAGGAAAGCCTTTACCCGTCGATCGTATCCCTTGGATCAGGAACAAGGGCAAGTGCGGTTGTCAGTGACCATGATGAGATTCTTATTGGTGAAGAGCATAATTGGCAATGGATCACGTTATAAAGCCTGGGACTTAACCGCGCCAATTGGCCCGTTGTTGATCCATCGCATGACGAGCGCAAAGAATAGACCGGTGGACAGTCCATTCATGAGAATTCCAGTCATTGCTTCCAAGGGAGCCAACATCCTCCAGGGTGTGGGCAAAATGAGGTCGCCGTAACCAACGGTCGTATAGGTCACACCTGAAAAATAGATCGACGATTCCATACTGGGCAGGCACCCCTGCCAGTAATAAAATAGGCCCCAGATAAGAATTTCTGTGCCATGCACCAACATCAACCATCCAGTCAATGCCATCACAAGGATGGTAACAGCTCGAAACCCTGAAAGAGAGAGGGCGTGAAAACGTAGCATCGCCCGGAGCAATGCGGAAAACCCAGCAGATTGGATGGCCACCATGATCATCACAAGGGCACAAGCATCAATGACTACGGCCAATACGTGAGGCGAGTTCATGATCCGTTCATGGCGCTGCGGGGAACAAGTTGCCGAAGACCCAAGTGATGACCGTGGTGTTATGATACAGGTCAAACAAGCCGATGCCGATGAAGAGCATAGTCATCTATTCGATGACCAATCCCATTAAGTTGAATTCTGCTAGCGCGAAGGTTGGCCCATGATTTTCAATGCGCATCTCTCATCATCGGAAGGTTGCTTCAGGGAACGCTTTGCGGGCTGTCGGTCGGGACAGCCCTCGCGGTTCATTCACTCGCCGTTAATTGCTCCCCTTTTGCTGGTTTTCGGTGATAGATTCCATCACGCGATCAAGGTTGAAACTGCCGGGCTTCTGACGCGGCGGGAAATCGCGGAAGCTTTGCAGCCATTGTCCGACATAGCCTCCCGCCGGGGCGAGCAGGAAGATGTGGTCGAAATACCAGTGCTTATAGTCCATGCCTTCATACTCGGCGCGCTCCAGGGGGTCCATGCGCAGGTTGGTGATCATGGGCGCGCGCAGTTCCTCGAAGGGATGCTGCCAGACATCGAGTCCCTCGGCGGTCTGCTTAAGAAAGGTGACCTTCCAATTATCGTAGCGTAGTGCCGCGCAATTGCCGTCGTCTGTCCAGTAAAGGAATTCGTGTCTAGGCCATGCACCCTGGCCCTGAAGCGCAGGCAGGAGGTTGTAACCATCAAGATGAACCTTGAAAGTCGTATCGCCAACTTTTTTACCCTGCAATAATTCATCTTTCACCTTGGTATCGCCCACAGCGGCCATCAGGGTGGTGAGCATGTCTTCGTGTGCACCAATGTCATTGATGATCGTGCCGGGCGCGATGACACCGGGCCAACGGATCAGGCAAGGCACCCGGTAGCCGCCTTCCCATTGCGTATTCTTCTCTCCACGGAAAATCGTGGTGCCGCCGTCGGGCCAGCTCATCGCTTCCGCGCCATTGTCGCTGGAATACATGACGATGGTGTTGTCCTCAATGCCGAGCTTTTTCAATTCGTCGAGCAATTCGCCAACATTGCTGTCGTGCTCGACCATGCCGTCGGCATAAATGCCAAGCCCAGTCTTGCCCTCCCACTTGGGGCTGAGATGCGTCCAAACGTGCATGCGGGTGGAGTTCCACCAGACAAAGAATGGCTTGCCGTCCTGATGCGCTTTATCCATGAACTTGATCGCTCGTTGGGTGACGTCATCATCGACCGTCTTCATGCGCTCGATGTTTAGGGGCCCCGTGTCCTCAACCGTTTGTTTGCCCACCTTGCCGAATCGGGGGTCAACGGTGGGGTCATCTACGTCCGAGGCAAAGGAGTGGAGTACTCCACGAGGGCCGAACTTCGCCTTGAAATCCGGATCTTTGGGGTAGTCAACGTGCTCCGGTTCCTGCTCGGCGTTGAGGTGATAGAGATTGCCGTAGAATTCATTAAACCCATGGACGGTCGGGAGGAATTCGTTACGGTCGCCGAGATGGTTCTTGCCGAACTGGCCGCAGGCATAGCCCATGGGGCTGAGCAGGTTGGCGAGAGTCGGGTCTTCCGCCTTCAGGCCTTCGGGGGCACCCGGCAGGCCGACCTTGGTGAGGCCGGTGCGAATGGGCGACTGTCCCGTGATAAACGCCGCGCGCCCGGCGGTACAACTCTGCTGGCCATACCAATCGGTGAAGATCGCACCTTCTTTGCCAATGCGGTCAATGTTGGGCGTCTTGTAGCCCATCATGCCCATATTGTAAGCGCTGACATTGAACTGTCCGATGTCATCACCCCAAATAGTGAGAATGTTGGGTTTCTTGGCCGGGGCTTGAGATTGTGCCATTGCCGGCCACGATGCAGCGATGAGCGCCACAAACAGGAGGCGATAGGCTATGTTGATTCGTTTCATGATTGAAGGTAAACGGTTCAGGGTTGTTGGAACGGTTCGTGGACAGGCCTTATCGCCAAGATTATTCGGCCAAAAGCTTCTTCGTGATTACTTTGATCCGGTGAATGACCTTATCCTGATCGTCGAGATCGGTTTCCACGTCGCGCAAGGTTCCCTTTTTATCGTAGATAAGGATTTGCGTCGTACCACGCGGCACTCCGAATAACTTCAGGACGCTCCCGTCTTGGTCTAAAACCAAAAAGGGCCGGGATTTGGGCGTGAATTCCTTTTTCATCTCACTCAGCGCAATACCCTTGAACATTCCGGCTTGGCTCATGTCCTCGACGAGAAAAAGAGCAACCTTGTCCGAAATTTTGGTATCGGCTTCGTTAGCGAGGAGATTGGACCATTTTTCCTGCTTATCTCCCTGACTCATGTTTGGAGCCGAAAAAATTCCGACAACCACTTTGCCGAGGACCTCTTTCTTGGAGTGAGTTGCGCCAGATGGATCAGAAATGGTGTGGGTACCGAGTTGTCGGGTGTAGTCACCTCCAGGAACATTCATGGTGACAGTTTCCGCACGACTAAGGCCCATTGTGCCCAGACATAGGACAGAAAACCCAATGATGTAGACGAGCTCCCGTGCAAAATTGAGGTCGAGGGTGATTTTCATAAGTGATTTAAATCGTCCGAGTTGAGCGCAACCTATCTGCTTGAGCCGCCTCCGTAAATCTTATTAAAAACATCAAATGTCTCGTAACAATAAATTACTTAATTTATTGCCATTTTAATTTGAGTGAAAACTCCTCACCCGCGCGTGATTGATATCCAAGTCGGTAATGCTTCCGAAAGCTTCTTGGGTTGGCAGGATTGGACGGGTTACTTGTCTCAAAGTAACTCAAAAAAGTGCGCTCGAGAGGACTCGAACCTCCATGGATTGCTCCACTAGTACCTGAAACTAGCGCGTCTGCCATTTCGCCACGAGCGCGTGACTTGTCGCGCAAAGACGTTTCCGTCCTGACGCGGCTGGCATCCTACTCCAGGCCCTGTCCTTGGGGCAAGGAAAAGCAGGGAGAGGTTTGTCGTTTGCGGAAATGACTTTATTCTTACTCACATGGAACACGATGCGCACAAGTCCGAGCCTAAGTCGGCGCATTCCTGTTGTCATGGGCATGACCATGCTGTTATCCCGTCAAAGGCGGCAAAATATTTCTGCCCGATGTGTGAAGGCGTCGAGAGCGAAAAGCCCGGAGCATGCCCACATTGCGGCATGGCCTTGGAAAGGAACCCTGCCTATGTCGCACCGCAGCGCGTCTACACCTGCCCGATGCATCCGGAAATCGAGCAAGATCATCCGGGCGCGTGCCCAATTTGCGGCATGGCTCTGGAACCGATGGCGGCTCAGGACGACACGGACACAGACGACGTCGAGTTGAAGGACATGACGCGGCGGTTCTGGATCGGTCTCGGTTTGACGATTCCGGTGCTGGCACTTTCGATGGGAGATTTGATTCCCGGCCTGCATGACTGGATCGCGGTGCTGGGACAGGGCACCGGCATCTGGATTCAATTTGCGCTAAGTACGCCCGTGGTGCTTTGGGCGGGATGGCCTTTCTTTGAGCGCGGGGCGCGGTCTCTCATCACTCGCCATCTCAATATGTTCACGCTCATCGCGATGGGGACGGGCGCCGCCTATGGCTACAGTGTGATCGCAACCGTCTTTCCTTCGCTTTTTCCAGACTCCTTCCGCATGGACGGCAGGATTGAAGTCTATTTTGAATCGGCGGCCGTGATTACGGTGCTGGTCTTGCTCGGTCAAATCCTGGAACTCAAGGCCCGCGCGTCCACTGGCGCGGCGCTCAAGGCTTTGCTGGGACTCGTGCCTAAGACTGCACGAGTGCTGCGGAACGATGGCAGTGAACTCGATGTTCCCTTGGAACAAGTAAAAGTGGGCAATAGGCTTCGGGTGCGGCCGGGAGAAAAAGTGCCGGTGGATGGCGTCGTGCTGGAAGGTCAAAGTGCAGTCGATGAATCGATGATCACGGGCGAACCGATTCCCGTGGCCAAGGAGCAGAAGAGCGCGGTCACGGGCGGCACGATCAACGGCACGGGCAGTCTTGTGATCCGGGCAGAAAAGGTTGGCCATGACACCCTCCTGGCGCGGATCGTGCAGATGGTCGGCACGGCCCAGCGCACCCGGGCGCCGATCCAGCGCGTGGCAGACCGTGTCGCAGGTTACTTTGTTCCTGTTGTGCTGGGTAGTGCGATGCTCACCTTTATCGCGTGGGCCTGGCTCGGCCCGGAACCTCGATTGGCTCATGCCCTGGTCAACGCCGTGGCCGTGTTGATCATCGCCTGCCCCTGCGCGCTCGGCCTGGCGACGCCGATGTCGATCATGGTCGGCGTGGGGCGTGGCGCCCAGCTCGGCATCCTGATCAAGGACGCCCAGGCCCTGGAACAACTCGAAAAAGTGACCGTCCTCGCCATCGATAAAACCGGTACGTTGACGGAGGGCAGGCCAACCTTGACCGGGGCGATCACCGCAGCAGGTTTTGCCGAAACGGAGATGCTCCGTTTGGCGGCTTCAGTCGAATCGGCAAGCGAACATCCACTGGCAGCGGCGATCGTCGCTGGGGCAGGGAAGCGTAAAATCGCCCTTGCGAAGGTGGAAGATTTTGCGTCGATCACGGGTCAAGGCGTCCGCGGAAAAGTCGAAGGCCGTACCATCACCGTCGGCAGCGCGGAGTTGGCCGGCTCGACCAACCCGAATATTTTGATCTCCTCCGCCACGCAATGGCGAAAGGAGGGGCAGACGGTTTTCTCTGTCGGCGTGGATGGCGCCATTGTCGGATTACTGGCGGTGACCGATCCGATTAAATCGACCTCGCCCGCGGCGATCAAGGCGTTGCATGCCTTGGGCATCAAGATTGTCATGCTCACGGGCGATCATGCCGAAACGGCGCAGCGCGTGGCTGACCAACTCGGGATCGATCAAGTGGAGGCTGGGGTCACGCCGGATAAAAAGCATGACATGATTCTCAAGCTCAAGCGTGAGGGAGCACGTGTGGCCATGGCAGGTGATGGCATCAACGATGCCCCAGCTTTGGCAGTGGCCGATGTGGGCATCGCGATGGGTACCGGAACGGATGTCGCGATTGAAAGCGCCGGGATCACGCTGGTCAAAGGCGATCTCCTGGTCTTGGTTCGCGCCATCGAATTGAGCCGCGCGACCATGCGCAACATCCGGTTCAACCTGGGTTTTGCGTTCATCTATAATGGCGCGGGAATTCCCGTTGCCGCAGGACTCCTCTATTTATTCGGTGGCCCCTTGCTCAATCCGATGTTCGCCAGCGCGGCGATGGCGCTCAGCAGCGTTTCTGTGATCGCCAATAGTCTGAGACTGCGATGTGCCCTTAGCTGAAATATTTCCAGCTGAGCTTCTCTTCACCTCCGTCATCCTGAGCTTGTCGAAGGATCAGCTTCTATTGCATGTTCGACATTAACAAATAATGCCCAAGACACCGGGGGCTGATCCTTCGACAAGCTCAGGA
>CAIPBM010000094.1 GCA_903863295.1 uncultured Verrucomicrobiota bacterium
AAATCGCCTATGACGCCACCACGGTCAATAATGTGACGACCTATCTGGTAAACATCTATCTCGATCACACGCCCGCCTATGTCCGGAGCGGAATTTCGGCCAATGTTTATCTGCTGATCTCAGATCGGCCGGATGTCCTGCACATTCCGACCGACGCCATCACGCCGGAAGGCACCGTGCTTGTCGTGACAGGTCCCGGTGAAGATCCAACTCCGCGACCAATCAGCGTCGGACAGACGGATGGTACCTGGACGGAAGTGCTTTCCGGCCTGAACGAAGGCGACTGGATTGCCCGGCGCACCTTTGCCATCACCCGCGCGGAAAAGAGCGGATTTTCCTTCACCTCCGGCATGCCGAACGGCAAGAGACCTCCTTCGAAAACGAAATGATCGTCATCGAGAACGTCACCAAGACGTACCAGATGGGCGAGACCACGGTCAAAGCCCTGCGTGGCGTCTCCCTGCACATCAAGCAGGGGGAATTCGTCTCGCTGATCGGTGCGTCGGGCTCGGGTAAATCGACGCTGCTTCACACCATCGGTTTGCTGGACCGGCCCGATACCGGCGTGCTTCGGATCGGCGGAAAGGACACGGCAAATCTGCCCGACGACGAAATCTCCCGGCTTCGCTCGGAAACCATCGGCTTCGTCTTCCAGCAGTTCCATCTGCTCAAACGCATGACCGCCTTGGACAACGTGGAATTACCCTTGATCTATGCCAAGGGTGATCGCCCCTCAGCGGATCCGCTCGAGCTTCTCTCCCGGGTCGGTCTCGGCAATCGCAGCCATCACAAGCCGAACGAACTTTCCGGCGGTCAACAGCAGCGCGTGGCCATCGCGCGTGCGCTGGTGCGTCGACCGCAGATTGTCCTGGCGGATGAACCAACCGGCAACCTCGATTCCAAGAGCGGTGCCGAGATCATGGCCCTGTTACGCGAACTCCACGCCGAGGGACTGACCATCGTCCTGGTCACGCACGAACCATCCGTGGCGGCGGCGGCGGATCGCACGATTCGCGTCCACGACGGCCAGATTGTTGAAGACATCCGCAAGCCCGCTGCGGCCATCGCGCCACAGGCTGCACCGATCACCGCAGGTGCAGAAATAGCGCTGACGCCCCGGCTGCAATGGAACCTGCTCCTGCTCAACTTTCAGCAGGCCGCGCGGGGACTCTGGAGCAACAAGCTGCGAACCTGCCTATCGGCCCTTGGCATCATCATCGGCGTGGCGGCAGTGATCGTGATGTTGGCCCTGGGCAACGCGGCGCAACATTCCGTCAATCACGAGATCGCTTCGCTCGGATCAAATCGACTGGTGGTAACCCCTAATCCACAAAACACCGGGGGCGTGCGCATGAAACCGGGGGCGGTCAGCCGACTGACGATCGACGAGGCCATGAACATCGACGGACGCGTGCCAACCGTGGCGGCGGTCTCAGGCAATGTCGCCGGGCAGGTTCAGGTCGTATATGGCCACAACAACGTGAGCACAAACCTGATCGGAGCAATGCCCGGCTACGAAACCATCTATTCCGATCAACCCACGTTTGGCCGTTTTTTCACCATGGAAGAATGCCGGTCGCGCGCCCGGGTCGCCCTGCTCGGGCCGACCGTCCTCTTTGGACTTTTCGGCACGAACGATCCGATCGGCCAGACGATTGAAATCAACCATGTCCCTTTCACCATCATCGGCGTGCTCCCGGCGAAAGGCTCCAATGGATCGGGCGATACCGATGATGTCATTCTCGTGCCGCTGCAAACCGCGATGTACCGGGTGCTCGGCAAAAAGTATGTCGATTGGATCGATACGAGCGCGACCTCTGCCGGGGTCGTCGATGACACGGAGGAGAAGCTGCTCGACCTGACTCATGAGTGGCCTCATATCCCGGGCGTGACGAACGAGAGCTATCGCGTCTTCAATCTCGTCGCCATTGCCCAGGCGCTCAGCGCCGTCACCGCCACGATCTCCTTGATGCTGGCGAGCGTGGCGGCCATTTCACTCGTCGTCGGTGGAATCGGGATCATGAATATCATGCTCGTCTCCGTCACCGAGCGGACGCGGGAGATCGGTCTCCGCAAGGCGCTCGGCGCTCGCGGGAGGGACATCCAGATGCAGTTTCTCATCGAATCAGTCACGCTTTGTCTTGGAGGTGGATTTTTGGGCATCGCTCTTGGCTGGATCGTCACGCTGATCATCGGCTACTTCCAGGGTGCGTGGTTGAATCCGTCCTTCATTTCCATCGCGCTCTCCTGCGGCTTTTCGGTCGGCGTGGGCGTCGGCTTTGGCTACTGGCCCGCCGTGCTCGCCTCGCGTCTTGATCCCATCGAAGCCCTGCGTTACGAGTAATTCCTAAACCGATTTCTTGTCCCGGTAATTCCGATCCGTCAACCGGTTCACCGGCTGAAAAGCCTTATAGATGCACCAGACAAAGAGCGCAAAAACCGGAAAGATGACGAGGAAGAGCGCCACGCGCGACCGGAACAATTCGAGGATATTGTCAAAGCCCACGATGAGCAGCAGGACAAAAGCCCCGGCGACCAGCAAAGCGAGGATGCGAAGGAGCTTCATGGCAACTTCCCAACCCTAGCACTATTTGTGCGGAAGGGGGAGAATAATGGATGTGGCCGAGGTGCCGTTGGCAACCAGGCTGTCCGGCGCCTTGCCGTCCCATTTGTTAATCAACTCCAACTCGATGACCGAGGGGTTCTTCGCCAGCGCGTCACCGCGAATCTGGATCGCTTCCGCCTCACCCCTGGCTGAGGCGACCTTCTTGTCCGCCTCGACCTCCGCCTGCTGAAGCTCGTACTTGGCCTGTTCCGCCCGCTGTTGTGCGACCTGCTTGGCCTCGATGGCCCGGGTATATTCATCGGAAAATGCGACGTTCACGATCGATAAATCCTCGATCTCGACGAAACCCGACAACCGCTCCTGCGCCGCCTTGAGCGCTTCACTGCGAATCTTGTCGCGGTTGGCGATAATCTGCGCGGCCTCGTATTTGGCGGTCTCGGCTTTCAGCGCATCGAGAATCTTGGGCGAAGCCTGGCTCATGTATTCGGTGCCGTAATTCTTGAAGATATTGGTGGCGTTCTCCTTGGTGATATGGGTCTGCACCGCCAGCGTGATATTGACCGCCTGCAGATCGCTCGAGAAGCAGGTGGCTTCCGTCTGCGTCGTGATCGTGCGAATACTGATCTCGGTGACATGATCCACCGGCCCGACAATGTGCCAGCCCGAGTCGAGTACCTCGCCCGTGATTTTTCCGAAATTCGTGATCACGCCCACATTCCCGGTGGGAACAGTCGCGGTAAAAAAGAGAAAGACAATCAGGGTGCCGAACAGTATCAAACCAAGGCCAAAGGCCGCCGTCAGATATTTAGTATTCATGGGAAGGTTCCTGTTTTTGTTGATCATGGAAAGAGCTGCCAGTGCCTTCATGACACTGGCAGCTCTCCTTCCAACTGACAACTCCCGGCCTTGGTGAGGAAGAGAGTCGTCTTAAGCGAGTGCGGCCTCCCCTTCTACTGCGCACTCACGCTGATCGCCGTAGGTGCGGCACTTAATCCCGGTGCCCCGATGAATCCGACACTCACCGATGCCCCTGGCGCAATCGAGGCGTTCCAAGAGGCAGGCACCACCACAAACGTGCCCCCCGATGAACTCGACACCGTGCCATTCCAGATCGAGCTGATCGTGATCGGCGCGGTGAACTTCAGCGTCCAGGCCGAGATGGCCGTGGTGCCGGTATTGGTCAGCGTGAAGGTGCCCTGAAACCCGTTGACCCAATCGGTATCGTCCGTGAAGGCGATCTTGATCGAGCCAGACTGGAGCGTCACATTGGCCCCGGTGCCGATGGGCGTCCCCGTCGTGCCTCCTGTCCCGCTACCGGTTCCAGTTCCTGATCCACTACCCGAGCCAGTTCCACTGCCACTTCCCGAGCCGGGAGTCTTCGTGATGGTAATGGAGGAAAGCGCCGGAACATTCTGGCTGGCGACAGGATTCGCCAGGTACCGCTGCGCCTTGGTAATCCACCAGTTGCCATCCGTGGCGGGATCTCCCACCCCCTGCGTGCTATCGCCGACCCCCGCGCCAAAAAGCACGACGCGAACGCCACTGGCCGCCGCTTGACTCATCGCGGAGCCCCAGGTCACCGTGTTCCCGGAAACCGTGACCGCCGCCACCGTATCCTTCGTGGAGAAATAGCTGAGACGGTCTCCTGTCGTGACGAAGCTATCCCCCAGGAAGAAATCCGGGGTCGAGTCCTCGTAGTGCTGGGAGACATTGGTCAGCGTCGGGAACAAGCCACCTGCGGGATTCGCGGCCTGGCTGCTATTGATGTGCCCGACGGGCAATTGCCAGAGCACAATGGGCAACTGACTCTTCGCGCTCAGGGCCTTCACGAAGGCGAGATAGTTCTCCCAGTGAACCGCGTTCCAGAACCAGGTCGAATTCGCCGGGGTGGTGTTCTGCCCTTCGTAGCCGGCATCAAGTCCGTATTTGTCGATCGACATGAAGGATGCGCCGTTGGTCAGGACACCCGCCTTGATGTAATAGTCGGCAATCGCTGCCGCCTCATTGGTCACGGCCTGACGTCCTGCCGTCACCCCGAGCGTATCCGTGGAGCGGATAACGCCCTTCGAACCGATCGGGGTCGTCCACCCTCCTGCCGGTGATGCCCAAAGCGCCGTTTCCCAGCCGAAGTAGGCATTGGGCAGATTCTTGGCGATGATGTAGTTGATGGCCTGCACCAAGCCGTTAATCGTGTTGGGGAAGTCGGGATCGACGCCCTTGACCAATATGCCCGCAGTATAGGCCGCATCCGTCCGGGCCACGAAGGTTGAGGTGTCGACGTTGTTCTGGGCGAGGTAGCCGAGGAAATCGGGCTCAATAACCACGCCCATCATTTCATCTGGCGCCTCCGCCTTGGCCAGGTTGCACATGTATACCAAATCGGTGAAATAGCCCTGCATGAAGGTCGCATCCTGGGCATTGGAGGTGTCCGTGGTGTAACTATCACCCGCACCGGAAATGTTGTACCAGACGAAGAACGGGATCATGCCCATCTTGAGGCTCTCCCGGACATAGGAGGTGACGCGGAAGCCATCCGGCTGCGTCCAGGTGCGCCACCCCTCGCCTTCGTTCTTCGGCCCGCCGTTGATGTAGATGTAACGAATATCCATGCGCCGGTTTGCATCACCCGTGCCGAAATTCCTCCAGAAACTTAGATCCGCCGAGCTGTCCTCACTGACCGAGCCCAGCGGGACATAATTCGGCAGACCGGGGAGCGTGCCATCCGCCTGCTTGACGCGTACGCCCAGCCACCGGGTCGCGCCGGTGGTCGAATCGACGATGCGGAGCGACGCACGCCCCGCCGCCAGGCCCTTGATCTGCAGGGTCGTGGCGCTGATCATTTGAAAGCTGATCACGGAGCTGTTGTTGGTCGACAATTGGATGCTCCCCGACGCGCCGGTCACCATCTGGACGGTGAAGGTGCTGTTGGTAT
>CAIPBM010000095.1 GCA_903863295.1 uncultured Verrucomicrobiota bacterium
CCGCCGCTACAAAAATACTTTTGTCCCTACCGCAGTTCCAACTCTTCTTCAAACTTCGTCAGATTGCGGACGCCGGTCTTGGCGATGATGACAACATCCTCAATCCGCACGCCGCCGACACCGGGGTAATAGAGCCCCGGCTCAACGGTGATACTGAGCCCGGCGAAGAGTTTGCCCGCGGCGAAACGCGGCGATTCGTGGAGATCAAGGCCAAGGCCGTGCCCCACCCCGTGAAACATGCCGACCCAGCGTCCGTGGCGCTGCTCGGTCGGATATCCGGCTGATTTGAAGCGCTCGATCAGTTGCTTCTGCAGGGCGGTGCCGTCCGCGCCCTCGCGCATTTGCTTCATGACCCAGCGTTTGCCCTCCTGCACGGTGAGGTATTGTGCGCGCAGGGCCTCGGAGGCGCGACCGCGCACCACAGTGCGGGTCAGGTCGCCATAATAATGGTTGCTGGCATGACGCGGAAAGATATCGAGGACGATGGCTTCGTTGGCGCGAAGCGGGCCGTGGCCGCGTTCATGGGGATCGCAACCCTGCTCGCCTCCCGCGACGATGGTGTTGGCGGGGACGCCTCCGGCATGAAGCACGGCGGAATCCATCTCCGCACGGAGCCGCTCCGAGGTGAGGGGACTCCGGGCCCAGTGAAGCAAGCCACGCTTGTCGGGCTTGCTCGCCTTCAAGACCTTGATGCCGCGACGCAGGCCGGTCTCGGCGACGTGAAGTGCGGCGGTCAGGGCCGCGATTTCTTCCTTGGTCTTGCGCGTGCGTTGGGGAAAGAAAGGTTGATCGGAGACGGCGACCCTCAATCCTTGTGACCGGAGTTTTTCCATGAGCCCCGCCGGGAATTGGGCCGGGACGAGAAAAGACTTGATGCGGAACTTGGCTGCAACCCCGAGAATTACGCTCGCGGATGAACTTTCCTTCGGTTGAGGAGGAAGAAATTCAGCCAGACCATGGATCTCATTAACCCGTGCGACCGGGCGCGCGCGGTCAATCTCCAACGGGGATAACGCGAGGTGGGTTTTGCCGCGCACCTCCCACCAGACCATGGGATCGTGCACGTAAAAGTGGGTGGCATAGAGCATGTCGGCGTCATCACCACTGGCAGCGCACATCAGGCGGGCGGAACTCATGAGGAAATTATCCTGATTTTTTACATCGTGTCCTCAAGATTTTCCTGAGAAAATTCCGCCATGTCGATTGCTACCCGCACCGGTGATATGGGAAAAACGGGCCTGATGTATGGACGACGGGTCGATAAATTCGATCTGCGCGTCGCAACCTACGGCACGGTTGATGAACTGAATGCCGCCCTTGGCATGGCTCGCGCCCAAGGGGAGTTGCCGCTGATCAAGACGGAACTGCTCCTCATCCAGAAGCAACTCGTCGCCCTGATGGGAGAATTGGCGGTGGCGCCGGAGGACACGGAACGCTACCAGAAAGACAAATACCCGAAGTTGCAGCCGGAGATGTTGCAGCACCTCGACGATCTCGTGGCCCTGATCGAAAAGGAGAAAGTTTCCTTCGACGGATGGGCGACCCCGGGAGCAAATGTTGCCTCGGCCTCGCTTGATGTGGCGCGGACGGTCTGTCGCCGGGCGGAGCGGCTGGTGGCGGAACTGGCGGCTTCCAACGAGGTCGATTATCTCGTGATCCGCTACCTCAACCGGCTCTCGGATTTGCTGTGGTTGATGGCCCGCTACACGGAGACGGAGGCGCTCAAACCTTCGGGGACGGATCGTCCGGCGATTTAAGATGCGCGACGGCTTGCGCGGCATTATCGCGTAGATCGCGAATCGCCTGCTCGGCATCGGGTTGCCCAAAGACGGCGGTTCCCGCCACGATCACCTCGGCCCCGGCACGGACAGCGGGCCAGATCGTCCATTTGTCGAGGCCGCCATCGACCTCAATGTCATACCTGAAATTGCCTTCCTTGCGCCAGGCAACGGCTTCCTCAACCTTGGACATCATATCGGGCATGAATTTCTGCCCACCGAAGCCAGGCTCCACGGTCATGATCAGGAGGCGATCAATCCGGGCGAGATATTCGCGCACCGCGGAGAGGGGCGTCTTGGGTTTGACGGCGAGGCCGACCTTGCAGTCGAACGTGGACACCTCATGGAGGGCCGTGGTGATCTTGTCATCGCATTCGATATGGAAAGTGATGTTGGCCGCGCCAGCCTCGTAAAAATCGGTGATGAATTTCCGCGGGTTGGAGAGCATGAGATGGACATCGAGCGGCAGCTTGGTCAGGGACTTGATCTTGCGGACGATGTCCGGGCCAAAGGTGATATTGGGGACGAAGTGGCCATCCATGATGTCGACGTGGAGCATGTCCGCGCCGCCCTGTTCCGCGCGCGCCAAGTCTCCGCGGAGATAGCCGAAGTCGGCGGCGATGACCGAAGGTGCGATGAGGGCAGGTTTCATGGGCGGAAGGATTTCAGAATGTCCGGGGGAGCTGGGCCGCGGCGGCCTTATCGAAAAGCCAGACCTTCGCCCCGTCATGGGGTTGCACTCGTTGGACGGGATAAAGGACAGTGCGGGGACTGGAAATGAGCACGTCATGAACCATGTCCGCCTTGTCGGCCCCCGCCACGAGTAAATAAATGAGCCGGGCAGCGTTCAAGACCGGAAAGGTGAAGGTGATGCGAGTGGTGCTGAATTTCTCCACCCAGTTGGCGACGACCCAGCGGTCTTTTTCCTCAAGAGCTTTTGACCCGGGAAAGAGGGACGCGGTGTGCCCATCCGGTCCCATGCCGAGCAGGATGACATCGAAGCGGGGACAGTTGTTGAAACGGATCAGCGCATGAAAAAAGGAGTGTAGCTCGACATCGTAATCGAGTGCGGCCTGATTGGCGTCCGGCATCTCCGCGCGGATGCGATGGACATTGGCCGCAGGAACCAACCCGGTGGCCAGCAGCGTGGTGCTGACCATGAGATAATTGCTATCCAGGTGGCTCGGCGGAACGTGGCGCTCATCGCCAAAAAAGAGATGGGTCTGTTTCCACGGGAAATCGCGGAAGGCCGGATCGGTGGCGAGAATGCTGTAGAGCTTCCGGGGAGTCGAGCCTCCGGCCAGGGCCAGCGTAAAGAGACCCCTTTCCGCCACGCAGTGGTGGGCTTGCTCCAGAAGTCGCTGAGCGGCGTTCCGGGCCAGCGCATCGGCGTCGGCATAGATGTGGCGGGATTCCTGACTCATGTGGTTATCCTATCGGCTCAAATGAAGCAGGCAAGCTGTTCATGGATGGAGGCGATCAACGTAGACAAAATAGACCCAGGATACCACCCGCCAGGATGAGCAGGGCCGGGTTGATCTTCTTGCCAAAGTAGAGAGCGCAGAAAACGAGTGCGGCCAGGACCACGGTGGTGGGATTGATGATGGCCGTGCGTGCGATGGAAATCACACCTCCGGTCATCAATCCAATGACCATGGGGGCCAAGCCCCGCTGGACCGACAAGCGCCAGGGCGAGGCACGGAAATAATCCCAGACGCGCGCGGTGACAAAAGTAAGCAGGCAAGCCGGGAGGAAAAAAGAGAAGAATGCGATGGCCGCGCCCAGATAGCCGTCCACGTGGTAGCCGATAACAACGACCATGAGCATGTTGGGGCCGGGAGCGATCTGACCCAGGCTGTAGATGTCGCGGAACTGGTCGTCGGTCAGCCAGGCGTGCTCATCCACAGTCAATTTGTGCATTTCCGGCAGGATCGCCGTACCTCCGCCGACCGCGAGGATCGACAGGAGCGAAAAGACGCCGCACAGGTTCCAGGAAGTCGAATGCATGGTGGGATGAGATCGCGTCAACTAGTCGGCAGCTTTTTTATCGACGACATGCTTGTCGTCTTCCAGCGGCCGGGCGGGGTGGGGGCGGTAAAGATAGATCGCGATCGGACCAACCGTGATCAGCACGGTGAGGAGTTGAAAATGAAGAAAGCTGACCATGGTCACCGTGACGATGACGAGGATCAGGTCGAGCGTATGCTGCATTTGCTTGTGCCCGATCTGCAGGGTTACGGCGAGCAGCAGCCCGACCGAGGCCGCTCCGACTCCCTTCAGGACGCTGGTGATATAGGGATTGTGATGATTCTGCGCGTAGACGATGCCGAGGATCAGGACGATCGCGGTGCCGGGCAGGGTGACGCCAAAGAAAGCGAGAATCGCGCCGATGGGCCCGCGCAGACGATCCCCGACGATGACACTCATATTTGTCGCATTTAATCCCGGCAGGGCTTGGGAAATTTCGAGGGCCGCGAGGAATTCCTCCTCATCCATCCAGCCTTTGACCGCGACGAGACTGTTGCGAAGATAGGCCACGACCCCTCCGCCGAAACTGGTGCCTCCGATCACCAGGAACGTCAGAAAAATCTCATGGAGCGGAACCCGCTGGGCGATCTCTCCGTCCCGTTTAAACTTTGGTAACGGGACGGGCTGCGTTTCACTCATGGTTGGTCATGATCACGTTACCCATGCCGTAGACCATGGCTGTTTTAGTTGTGCCGAGCTCCACCCAGTCAGGCGCGGCGGTTTGGATATCCCGATAAAAGGTCTCCGACAACTCCTTGGCCTTGTGATGCAGCTCATTGATTCTTTCAAACTTGGTCTGGAAGGCAAACTCCCCGACCAGGGAGGTCTCCGTGGCCCGGTTTCTCCAGATCGCAATTGTGGCCTTGGCTTCCATGCCGTGACCGAAGTCGAAGTTGCCGACGTTGACCTGGACTTCCTCAACCGTGACGTTGTTGACCAGATCGATTTTCGTATTGGGGCTGACATCGATCTTGGCCATTGCCGGGAAAACCTTGGCGATATCGGCCAGACCTTCATTCAGGACGATATTCGGGGAAATCAGTTCACAGTTATGGGAATAGAGACTCCGCATGCTACCCAGCGCGGTCTTGACCGGCAGGAGCTCCTCCTTGAACTTGACCTTGCTGGTTCCATCGAGGCGGGGATGAATATCGGCCGCAGCCGCGACTTCCAGGTCGCGATGGCGAAACTTGACGGTCAATTCGTGGTCGATTTCAGGCCAGCCATCATTGTAGAAGGTGCGCTTGCGCAAAATGAATGCGTTATTATAAAGATCGAAATTGGGCGTATCGTAAAATAACACCCGGCGGACCAAATGCTTGAAACCATCGGGATTGGTATCGACTCCGACGCCTAGTTTCTTGCCCACATGCTTGATGATTTTCCAGTACTCTTCAAATCCTTCCGGCCGGGCGAAGTGAATGGCTTTGAGGAGAATTTTGTACTCGCGATAGTGGACTTCGTCGAGGGGATGGCCGTCACTGTAACCGGTTTTGGAATCTTTCATAGATTTGGAATACCTAGCAGAGAAGCTACAGGCTTAAAGGATTGGTGGAGAACTTCGTCACCATAAGGAAATCTGGGGCCAACGTAAAAGAATGATTCTTCCAAAACAATACTTTCCTTCTGACGAGGATTAAGCCCTCAAGTCAGAGCTTTCCATGCCCTAAGAATAAATGAATTGAATAACTTGACCAAAACTCGAATTGTCCTCAATGATTTGTCCCGACGATAAAATGGAACGAATTCTCGAATGCACGACTTGTGGCGAGCGCTACATCACCCATGGTTGCGACCATGGGATGCGGAGCTATTGCGAGAAATGCGATGAAATGCTGGAAGCCTCCAGCCGTGGACAGGTTCTCCGCACCCTACTCCTCTCCATCTCCTGTCTCATCTTGCTGATTCCTGCCAATGTCTATCCGATCCTGCGCTTTAGTTTTCAAGGGCAGTGGACGGAGACCCAGATTATCACGGGTTCGATTCTCCTGGTGGAGCAGGGTAGTCCGCTCGTCGGGACCATGGTGTTCTTTACCTCCATGGTGGCACCTATTGCCTTGCATTTGATGGTGACGGCGGCCTGTGCTTTTCTCCTCCTGGGATGGTTCCCACGGCTGACCCGACATCTCTGGCGAATGCTCTTTGAATTCCAGGAATGGGGCATGATTGATGTCTACCTCCTGGCGCTTGGCGTGGGTGCGATTAAATTGCTTTCGATGGGATCGGTTGAGGCTCGGCCGGCACTCTGGCTGATGCTCTTGTTTGTGCTGATCTCCGGCATGTGCCTGGGGAGCCTCAATCCGTGTGCCATTTGGTCGGAACTTCGCCAACGAAGCAGGTCGAAGCGGCTTCTCCCGGCAGACGAGGAAGACATGGTGGCCTGTCATCACTGTGGGACGGTGCAGCAGGAAAATCCCGAGGAAAAATGTGAAGTCTGTGAATCCAAGCTTCACCCCTGGGTCATCGATGACCGCCGCGTGTGGGCCTACCTCTTCACCACCCTGGCTCTCTATTTGCCAGCCAATGTCCTGCCGGTCATGACGATGAGCCTGTTGGGCGACACCGAAAATTACACCATCATGGGCGGTATTCTCTATCTCTGGCATGATAATGATTACCTGCCCGCCATCATCGTTTTTTGCGGCAGCATCATCGTGCCCATTGCCAAGATTACCGCGCTCTTCTTTCTGCTCATTTCCTACAAATGGAATAAATACCAGAAGCTCCAGACGCGCGTTTTCCATATCGTCAAGACGCTCGGACGCTGGTCCATGGTGGACGTCTTTGTCCTGGCCGTGCTGGTCGCCCTGGGACAGATGGGCGTCGTGGCGACGATTGAGCCGCAAGCCGGGGCCATTGCCTTTTGTGGCGTGGTGGTCTTCACCATTTTTGCCGCCAACAGTTTTCAAGCCCGCTGGATCTGGACCTATCACCAGACCTCACCTTCGACTGAAAAGAGAATGAATTATGCACATGGAACCCAAGCAACAACTTGACGGAGCGCATTCGTCAACCCGTGAAACCAAACCGCGCCTGCACAAGGGCTTTGCCTTTTTCTGGCTGGTTCCCGTCGTGGCCGCAGGACTTACCGCCTATCTGTTTTATCAAACGGTGCAGTCGGAGGGCACCGATATCGAAATTACCTTTGAAACCGCGTCCGGTTTGTCCCCCGGCAAAAGTGAGCTTCACTATCACGGAGTCAAGGTCGGCATCGTCAAGAAAGTGGTGTTAAGCGACGACCTGCGTTCGGTCATTGTTCACGCCCAGTTGGAAAAAACCTCAAACGACTTGGCCAAGTCGGGCTCTGAATTCTGGATCGTTCATCCGCAGATCAGTCTCAACGGAGTCTCGGGACTCGATACACTGATTAGTGGAAATTATATCGAAGTCCAGACGACCGGCGAAGGTAAGCCGCAAACCAAGTTTACCGGGCTCAACCACGCAGATGGCCGGGACCGGATGTCCCCCGACATGTTTCTGCGCCTGACCGCCAACACCATGCCGACCGTGGGTGTCGGTTCGCCGGTTCTCTTCCGGCAGATGCCCGTGGGAGAAGTTGTCGCTTTGAATTACGACGTGGAAAAACACCAGGCCATGGTTGATCTCCATATTTTCAAGGAGTACACCGGCTTGATCCGCAAGCAGACCCGCTTCTGGAATACCAGCGGCATAGATGTCTCGATGGGATTGGGCGGTGTCACGGTTCGCTCCGGTGCGCTCGATAGTGTCCTGTTTGGCAGCATCTCGCTCGGCCTTCCCGATGCGCTTTATGCCACCTCACCCCTGGCTGCGGAAGGCACGGAATATCACCTTTTTGACTCGCTCAATGACGTCATCGAGCATGAGGCCCAGACGATTAATCAATCGGATATTGGTGTCGGCCGGGTCTTGACGCTCAAGATGGAGGAGAGCCAGGGAATCATTCCTCAAACCACGCAGCTCCGTTATCGCGGCATCAAAATCGGAACCGTGGTAGCGCTCCAGTATGCACCGGGGCTCAACGGAGTCCTGGTTAAAATCCTCCTGGAACCCAAGTTGAAAAACATGCCTCCCGACCAATACGCAGCCCTGGAAAACATCGCACGTGAGAACTCACGATTTATCCTCGTCTGGCCGGAGATTCAGGTCAAAGGCATGACGAAGTTGCAAGTGCCGACCGATATTGTCGAGGGGCCTTACTTCCGCGTCGAGCCGGGTGATGGCGCCGCCTGCACCGACTTTACCGTCACCGATGTGGAGGAGGATACCTACCGCCCGATGGATGGTCTTAATATCGTGCTCAAGGCTCGCCAGGTGGGTAAGCTGACAGCCGGAGCGCCGATCTATTATCGCGGCGTTCGGGTTGGCCAGGTGGAAGGAAGTGGGCTGGCGGCTGATGGCAGCTCGGTTCAGCTTCATGCCGTCATTGGCTCCGATTATGCACCGTTGATTCGCGCCAATACCAAGTTCTGGAATTGCAGTGGCATTTCCACCCAGATGAGCCTGATGGGCGGTCTGCAAATCAAGTCCGAGTCGATGGCCAGTGTGCTTGAAGGTGGAGTCGCATTCGCCACGCCTGACAACGCGCTGATGGGTGCCAAGGCCAAAGCTGGAACAACGTTCGACCTCGCCGACAAGCCGGAAGATGCCTGGTTGACCTGGACTCCCAGTATTCCGCTTGATCGCTAAACGCGGGGTGCTGGACGACGGATATTTGCCCTTAGTCTGCGATTGGTGATGTCGGTTAATCTAGGGTTGAACGTCATTTTTCTAAGTTACATTTGAGCTGTGTGTTACACGCGCAAATGTAACTTTGCTGTTGCGCAATGTTACTCAGGTCTCGTCCGGTGCATCCGATTCTCTATGTATGCACCGATTTATTATTTGCGGATTGGTTTTACTAACGGCATGGGCTTCACCCTTGCGTGCCACGGTCCTTATTCCGACGATCGAGAGCTGGGGAATCAATGGAAGTGGATCGCAGGTTTACCTGCCGGGGAGTTCCATTTCCATTTCGGTCAGCGTCAGTGCGACGCGCACGGATCCAGCGAACAACAACAGTCAGGTCGTCAACATCTACGTCTCGAAAGTCAATAATTCGATCATTTCACCCGCGGCTAAAATAGGGATGGTCACCTGCTCGATTCCCGGTGGTAATATTGGGGGTGGTCCAGTTGTTACTCAACCATTCACACTCCCCACAACCTTTGGCGGAACCAGTTTCACGGCGGGCACGTATTACATCGTCTTTTCTGCTGTGGGTTCGGCGGGATCAAGCGTGGAGAGTTCATCCTTTACCATCGGCGTGCCTGACATTTCCCTGCAGTCTCCAGGCGGGACAAATCTGACGAATGGATCCTCGACGGTTTCATTCGGCGATACGGCGGTCGGGCAAAAGCTCTCCGTCGATTTTGTGATCCAGAATCCGGGGAGCGGGTCACTGACGAATATCAACCCGACACTGAGCGGCGCCAATGCGGCTGACTTCAGCTTTACTTCGCTGCCGGCGACTTCGCTGACTCCCGGAAGCACGACTTCGTTCCGGGTGCAATTTTCGCCTTCAGCGGCGGGCGTTCGCAGCGCAAGCTTGTCCATTGGCAGCAGTGTAACGGGCTCGAAAAATCCCTTTGTGGTCGCGCTGAGCGGTACGGGGGATGCCAGCCCGACCGCGACGACGGAGGTGGCGACTAATGTTACCGATACCAGTGCGGTCCTGAATGGAACCGTGAACGCGAACGGTACCGCCACGACAACGAGTTTTGAGTATGGTGCGACCTCCAGTTATGGAAGCTCCATCAGTAGTGTGCCCTCTTCAGTGACGGGAACAACCGCGACGGCGGTGGCGGCGACCCTGACTGGACTTACCCCGAATACGGTCCTCCATTACCGGGTGGATGCGGCGAGTAACGGTGGAATGGTGAGCGGTACCGATCAGGTTTTGACTACGTTGCCCGGTACGACGGATGTTCCCACCCTGAGCGAGTGGGGCATGGTGGCACTTACCGTGTTGATGTTGTTAGCAGGAAGTTCTCGGTTGTTTTGGCCCGTGAAAAATCAGTAGGAAAAGGAGAAATGGAGACAGGTCCTGTATACCTCCTGATTTGCACGGCATCTCTACAATTTTCCGCGAACTGATCCTTCGACAAGCTACGGATGGCGGCTAAGCTTCGGGAAATGCGCGTCAAGATTTGCGGAATCACGAATTTAGCCGATGCGGAAGCGGCGATTGCGGCCGGGGCGGATGCGCTTGGCTTTATTCTCTACGCCCCGAGCAAGCGGTTCATCCCCATTGAACGCGCCATTGAGATCGTGGAGGAACTGCCGCCCTTCGTGCAGACCGTGGCGGTAACCGTAAACGCGATGAAGGAATTCACCAACCTGGGCTGGAGGAAACAGCTCAAGACGTTCGGCATCGCGCAATTGCACGGGCAGGAATCGCCCGTGCATGTGAAGGCGGTGAGCAAATACCTGCCGGTGATCAAGGTTTTTCCTGCTAACCAGACGGCGGAGGTCACCCCGGCCAGCTACGCCGTCTCTGCCTTCCTGCTCGATACGCCCTCGAAAGACCATGGCGGCACAGGCCAGGTTTTTGATTGGAATCTAGCGCTCGAATTCAAGAAAAGGATCGCCGAACCCTTAATTCTCTCGGGTGGACTCAACCCCGAAAATGTTGCGAAGGCGATCGAGCTGGTGCATCCTTATGCCGTGGACGTGAGCAGCGGTGTCGAGTCGGCTCCCGGCAAAAAAGACCACGCCAAACTTCGCGATTTTATCCAGATATGCAAAACGTTGTGACCCAGGTTCCCGATGCCACCGGCCATTTTGGCCCCTACGGCGGCATGTTCGTGCCGGAGACGCTGATGGCTCCGTTGCATGAACTGACCGTCGAGTACGAGAAAGCCAAGGCCGATCCGGCCTTCCGTTCCGAGTTGAAATTTTTGCTTGAAGAATATGCGGGCCGTCCCACGCCTCTTTACCTCGCGGACCGGATGACCGAGAAGCTCGGCGGGGCCAAGGTTTACCTGAAGCGCGAGGATCTGCTCCACACCGGTGCGCACAAGATCAACAACGCGCTCGGCCAGGTTTTGCTGGCACGGCGCATGGGCAAGAAGCGGATCATCGCGGAGACGGGTGCGGGCCAGCACGGCGTTGCCACGGCCACGGTCGCCGCGCGATTTGGACTCGAATGCGTGGTCTACATGGGCGCGGTCGACATGGAACGGCAGGCGCTTAACGTCACACGGATGCGTTTGCTCGGCGCGACGGTGGTCGCGGTCACGGCGGGCCAGCAGACGCTCAAGGAAGCCGTCAACGAAGCGATGCGCGACTGGGTGACCAATGTCCGCTCCACTCACTACATTCTCGGCTCCGCCCTCGGCTCGCATCCCTATCCCTTGATGGTGCGCGATTTTCACCGGGTCATTGGCGATGAAGCGCGCCGCCAAATCCTGGAGCGCGAGGAGCGTCTGCCCGACGTGCTCATGGCCTGCGTCGGCGGCGGCAGCAATGCCATCGGGCTTTTCTATCCGTTCCTGGAGGACAAGGGCGTTCGCTGCATCGGCGTGGAAGCGGGCGGTTACGGCATTCTCGCCGGTAAACATGCGGCGCGGTTTCAGGGCGGGACGCTCGGGGTGCTGCAGGGGGCGCGCACCTTTATTTTGCAGGACGGCAACGGACAGATCATGAATACGCATTCGATCTCGGCGGGCCTCGATTACGCGGCGGTCGGGCCGGAGCACGCCTGGTTGCGGGACGAAGGCCGCGTCGAATACAACTACTGCACGGATGACGACGCGCTCAAGGCCTTCCAGTTCCTCAGCAAAACTGAAGGCATCATCCCCGCCATGGAAAGCGCCCATGCCATCGCCGGGGCCATCGAACTCGCCCCGACACTGAAATCCGATCAGATCATCATCGTCTGCCTCTCCGGTCGCGGGGACAAGGACGTGCAGCAGGTGGCGCAGGTGTTGGGGATATAAGAAGCTCTGCGAGGGAGTCCGATCAAAAATGCCGTCATCCTGAGCTTGTCGAAGGATCAGCTTCCGGAAATGTGCGCTTTCTCGGAAAAGATATAGCTCGAAAAACTTTAGGGAGGATTCTCCGCAAGTAGAGGCTCTACCGTAAAACGCTAATATCTCTCGGGGGCTGATCCTTCGACAAGCTCAGGATGACAGCATTGAAAAGCAGACTTTCATCGACGTTTCCGTAGAGCGCGAAAAAACAAATCGGAGCGGCGGGATTTGAACTCGCGACCTCCTGGTCCCAAACCAGGCGCTCTACCAAGCTAAGCTACGCTCCGTTGTGTTGGACGACTTGTCCGAACTGTCACTATGGGCTGATCGAGACGTGACGCAAGCAAATCCGGTTAAAGATAATGGTGCCGTTTGATCTCGAGAAAAAAGGAATGAAATGATTGAGCGAACTGTCTGCCTGTAGCCGCGGTCTAGTAGCGTCACCGCTTAGCGAAAGAATGTCGCCGAGATTCGACGGTCATAGACCGTCGCTACAGAAGAATCAGCGCGAAATGGAATTTCGCGGTAACAGGCATCGTTCCCAAAGAGAGTTTGGGAACGAGGGAAGAGGGAACTATTTCCGCTCTTTGTGGATCGTGCGGCGGCGCAGGGCGGGATTGTACTTCAGACGCTCGATACGCTCTTGCTGCAGCTTCTTGTTCTTGGTGGTGAAATAACGGGAAGGAGACTTGCCTTCTTTGGCAGCCTCGGTGCATTCCAGGATAACTTGTTCGCGCATGGTCTTAAACTTGGTTGAGTGGAGTTGGAGAGGCTACCTGAATCGCGAAAGAGAGCAAGCCCCAAAGTAAAAATGATTATTTGCTCATATTGGGGGGCCAGTGATCGGCTAGATTGAGTTGTCTAAGGTAATGGAAAGAGCAATCATGCCTCTACGGATGAAAAGGAAGTCTTTCGATTGGTCCAGGTTGCTGATTCTGGTTCTTCTTTCACCAATTATCTTTATTGCCACTATCTGGTGCCTGAGTTTGCTGACGACGCTCGCAATTGCGCTGGAGCTATGGGCTGGACATGCAATCGTCCACTCCCGTTAGGTACTAAAGTCACCCTCTTGTCAGAAATCATGGAAAGCCCTAGGCTGTTTCGGGTGAGCCCAGTTTCCGATCTCGAAGGCGTCCTGTCCCGGCGCTTCCCCGCATGAGCTCGCCTTTCGCGCCTAAAGACCCAGCTGCGGACGCCCCGGTGGATCCCGCGGACGCCCCGGTGGATCCCATGCCGGTCGGCATCCACAACGTCTATATCTTCGAGGTATTCAATACGACTTCATGGAGCATCATCCTGGGCTCGCCGATGCTCCTCTTTCTCCAGCATCTCAAGGCTAGCGCGACCGTCCTGGCCTTTGCGGCCTGCCTTGCGCCGGTGCTCAATATCCTCCAGATTCCCTCCGCCCGTTTTGTGGAGCGGGTCGGTTATCGGCGGTTTGTCCTCGGGGGCTGGACTTCGCGGAGCTTTTTCATCGTCGGCATGGTCATCGTGGCGTTTTTGCCGGACACGGTTTCCGCGACAGGCCGCATCATCGCCATTCTGGTCCTCTCCCTCTGCTTCAATACCCTGCGCGGGATTTCCGTTTGCGGCATGCTGCCCTGGTTCACCCATATTATTCCCGAAAGCCGACGCGGCGAATTTTTGGCCAAGGATCAACTGGCGGGCGCGCTGGCAGCGATCACCTGCCTTTTCGTTTCCGGTGCACTGTTGCGGTTGCCTAATCCGCAATATTCCTTTGGCACCGTCTTCTCCATCAGCGCGATGGGCGCTTTCACCAGCCTGATTTTTCTGCGGCGCGTGCCGGATGTTCCCGTGGAAAAAATTGTCAAGAATGAGGCCTCGCTTCCCTGGCGGGAGATGCTGTTCTACCCGCCTTTCCTGAAGTATGTCCGGTACAACATGATCATCAACATGGCGCTCGGGGTCTCCGGCGTCTTCTGGGTTCGTTATTTCCGGCTGTTCCTTCATGTCTCGGCTTCCAATGTTATTTTCGTCAGCTGTTTTAGTCTCATCGTCACGGCCACGGGGCTTTTTCTGGTGGGCACCTTGATTGACCGGGCGGGAAACAAGCCAGCGCTCACGGTGTCTGGAATTCTCTTCACCCTCCATTTCGCGGTTTGGGGAGCGGTTGCCGCGGGAGTAATCCCTTTTAATCTCTGGGTGCTCTGTCTGCAGACTTTTACCTCGGGGTTAGCTGGGGCGCTCTGGAACCTGGCTAACGTGCGCATGGTCATGGGGATTGTCCCGGCGATGGGACGGCCCCATTTTCTGGCGCTCTATAGTGTGGCGAGCAACCTTACCGTGGGCCTCGTCCCGCTGGCCTGGGGGCCGATCATGGATCATTTGGGGACATGGCACACCTCGTGGGGTTATTGGCAATGGAACAGTTACAGTTTGCTTTATACGATGCTGACACTCACCATCATCGTCGGCCTCTTTGCGCTGGAGCACGTGGCCGAGCCCAAAACCATGACTTGGAATGTCTTTATGCGCGAACTGCTGGTGAACACACCCAGCCGCGCGGTCTCCCGCCTCGTGGGCCGGATACGCGATCTGGGCGATTGACGAGATGAAACGCTTCCTGGCCTGGCTCTCCGCCTTCATCCTTCGCTTGATCGGCTACAGTTTACGCATGACCCTTGAGGATAACGGGGGGATTCTTAACCAGCCGAATCATCCACCGGTGATCATCGCCTTTTGGCACAACCGGACGGCGCTGATGGCCACCTTCTACGAACGCTATTGTCGCGATCGCACCGCGCTGACCTTCATCAGCCGGAGCCGGGATGGGCAGTATATGACCGATGTGGCGGCCGCCTTTGGCATCAAGGCGGCGAGGGGAAGCAGTTCCCGTTATGGAACTGCGGCGGCCCTGACGGCCATCCGGGCGGCCAGTGATGAGCGGCTGGATCTGGTGATCACCCCCGATGGACCGCGCGGCCCGCGCTACCAGATTCAACCCGGTCTCATTCGCTTGGCAAAGAGGACGGGACGTCCCATCGTGGCGGTAACGTATCGCCTATCATGGAGAGCAGAGCTGAAAAGCTGGGATCGCTTTCATGTCCCATTGCCCTTCGCCAAATGTTGTTTGATCACGCAAACCCCGATCAGGGTTCCGGCGGACGCGACGGAAGTCGAACTCGCGGAAATTGCCGCGCGAATCAGGCAAGTTTTGGGCGGTGACGAGAGGTAAGGGATGGGGAAAATTGGGTTTAAGGCAGTCGTGTGAAATCGCGTTTGGGGCGCCGAAACTGATTGCGCTAAATTGCATCCAGTGATACGTTTGCGAAGCATGAGGAAATTGTTTATGACCTATCGACTTTTTACGCTCGCTATCTTGTTGGCTATTTCCTCAGTTTTTGCTTCAGCGGA
>CAIPBM010000096.1 GCA_903863295.1 uncultured Verrucomicrobiota bacterium
CGGCTCGCCTTCGCTCAGGATGACGGCGCTTGAAAACGAAAATCAACCGCCCGCAATGGCGGGGACGATGCTGACTTCGTCGCTGGCTTTGACGGGGGTTTCCTTGTCCTGAAGGAAACGAATGTCTTCACCGCTGACGTAGATGTTGACGAAACGGCGGACGTTGCCCTGGGCGTCGAGGAGGCGCTCGCCGATGCCGGGATATTTCACGTCGAGAGCGGTGAGGAGTTCGCTGACGGTGGCGCCATCGACTTCGACGGTGTCGAGGTTATCGGTCAGGGGGCGGAGGGGGGTGGGGATGGAGACGGGGATGGGCATAAAGTTTTGGACGGAATTGACGGAATTTTGGACAGGATTAACAAGATTTACAGGATTGGGGAAAGGCAGAATTAGACATGAGGCAAAAAAATCCGTCATCCAGAGCTCGTCGAAGGATCAGCCCAAGAGACATTAGGGAGTTACCTACTGTTTTGGACATTCACCGGAAGCTGATCCTTCGACAAGCTCAGGATGACAGAATGGGGAAGGATCATTTTTTAAAATAGTTGAACCATGATAGCATCCAATTGAGAAGAGAATCGTTTATAATAGCAGTCAGGATACAAACTGAAATCAGGGGAATCCCCAGCAAGACCCACATGTCGTCAGACAAGGGAATTTTCTTTTCAAGTTTTGCCATGGATATCACGCCGCCGCATGCACAGCATCATTCGCGACCAGGGCATCAAACTCTCGCAGGCTCGGATTGATCACGCGCGGCTGGGGGAGATGCGGTGCGACGGCTTCGGCGGTCTTAAGGCCGTGACCGGTGATGCAGAGGGCGATCGATTCGTTGACGGGAATCCGTCCGCTCTCGATCAGCTTCTTCGCGCACGCGACGGTAACGCCGCCCGCCGTCTCGGCAAAGATGCCTTCCGTTTCGGCCAGGAGTTTGATGCCCTCGATGATTTCTTCATCGGAAACGTCCTCGCTCCCGCCACCGGAGGCCTTGATCGAGTTGACCGCGTAGTATCCGTCGGCGGGTGTGCCGATGGCGAGCGACTTGGCGATGGTCTTCGGCTTCGGCACGGGCCTGATGAGATCGGTCCCGGCCTTGAAGGCGGCAGAGATCGGGCTACAGCCGCTGGCCTGCGCGCCGTGGATGGTGAAGCGTTGCTCGTCGATGAGGCCGACCTTGATCGATTCCTGGTACGACTTGGCGATCTTGGTCAGGAGCGAGCCGCTGGCCATGGGCACCACGGTGTGGCGCGGCAATTTCCAACCGAGTTGCTCAACGATCTCAAAGCCCATGGTCTTGGAACCCTCGGCGTAGTAGGGGCGCAGGTTCACGTTCACAAAGCCCCACCCATACTTGCCCGCGATCTCCGAACAAAGGCGGTTGACCTGGTCATACGCGCCATGGATGCCGATGACCTGCGTGCCGTAAACCAGGCTGTTGAGCACCTTGCTCTGCTCCAGGTCGGCGGGAATGAGGACGTAGCTTTTCAGGCCCGCCCCGGCGGCATGGGCGGCAACGCTGTTGGCCAGGTTGCCGGTCGAGGCGCAGGCCACGATGGAGAAGCCGAGTTCCTTCGCGCGGGTCAGCGCGACGGAGACAACACGGTCCTTGAAAGAGAGGGTTGGATAATTGAAGGCGTCGTTCTTGACGTAAAGTTCGCGGACGCCCAGTGCCTTGGCCAGGCGGTTGGCCTTGACCAGCGGGGTGAACCCGGTCTGGAGGCCGACGGTGGGATCGCCGTCAATCGGGAGCAGTTCCCGGTAGCGCCACATATTGTGTGGGCGGGATTCGATCACCTGCCGGGAAATGGAATGCTTGATCTCCTCGTAGTTATAATCGGCCTCCAGCGGACCGAAATCGAACTCGCAGACATGCACGGCCTTCTTGGGATACTGCCGTCCGCACTCGCGACACTTGAGAAAACTGAAAAAATCTTTGCCCATAATTTCCGTCACTTACCGAGGATCGACCTCGTGTGATTGGGATAAGGAAAGACAAGCGCCCTGAATACGAGTAGGCACTCGCTCCTTATCCTCCCCGGCACCGACCGCATTAGGCGGACTGCACCGAGCTGGGTTTGGCACCTGGACGGTAAAGATATTTCGGATGAAAAATCCCTACCCGGTTGCCGCAGTTTCACAGGGCCAGCCCCTCCACTGCTCTCGATAAGTTACGGTTAGGTTAAGGGGTTGGGGGGAAATGTCAAGTGTCTGAAGAGGCTGGTTAGGAATCCTCAAACTCCTATCCGACTCATGATCATTCGTAATCCACAGCCGAGACAAGCTCCCCCACCCACAATGGCCACAAATACTCCCATCATACTGATATCTTCCCAAAAAAAGATCCAACCGTATTGGAAATGAGCGAATGTAGCAGAGGTTATACTCTTGGACGAGCGAAGCCTTTCTTCAATCTGCACCTTCTCAAGTTGACCTGCGCAAAAGGCAGCAAAATAAAAGAGGAAAATGCCTGTCGCCATCGAGGCCATCGAGAGCATGAAAACTGATCTGGTCGTTAATTTTGAAGGGACAAAGTAAGCTCCCCCGATACCGAGAGTTAAGGGTGCCGCCAGCACTATTATCGTCAGCATAAACATCTCAAAGACAAGTTCCGGTGATTGGATAAAAATGCAATCATTTCCGTCAAGTTTAAGTCCTCTTTAAGGCTAGGCATGCCTTAGGTAGCCGTCGCGTAAGCGACTTTATAAAAAATCCGTCATCCTGAGCTTGTCGAAGGACCCCTAACTATTTTGCTCCGCGATATCGCTAAAAGCCGCCCCTTGCGACGGCGCGCAACGGCGACTGGAGACAATCGACGGTCATAGACCGCCGCTACAGAGTTAAGCCGCCGTCCCACACTGCGGACAAAACTTCGCGCCGTGGAGGGCGGTGCCGCAACTGACACAGAAAGGCTTTGCTGCCGCTGCAACGGGAGTACCACATTCCCCGCAGAATTTCGCCCCCTCGGCTAGTTCGGCATGGCACTTCGGGCAGGCCGTCGTCGCCACACTGTGAACCGTCTTGAAATCCATCTTTCCGACGTAATTTTCCTCATGGGTCTTGCTCGCGATCTGCTCGGATGTGGCGAGCGCCTGCTGGGCGGCCATTTCCGTCTGCGCATCCGGCGCACAGGCATGACAAAGACCAACCTCGGTATTCCAACAAACCTCCGGGCAGACCCATTGCGCGCAGCGTTTACATTGATGGAAGTGCTGCTTGCCTTCCTCCACCGCCTTGTTCAGCGCGGCGTCGTGGGCCGGACCGCCAATAGCCCTCTGCACCTCAAAAGCCGTCTCCCCGGCCTTGCTGAGAAAACCACCAAAGATCGATCCCGCCGCCTCCAGCAGACCTGCGGCCGTGCCGAGTTTGTTCGCCTCGTATGCGGAAAGAAATCCGTTCCCGCACTTGTCACAGTGAAACTTGAACTGATACCCCTTGTCCGTGGAAAGGTCATCGTAGTTGGCCACAAAAGCGATCATCGGCATGGCGAAGATTGAAGCATGGGCAGAGGAGGTTTACCAGCCTGAGCGTTTCGCACGGAGCACGCCAAGAACACGGAGACGTAAACCCAACCTTACCTCCGTGAACTTAGCGTCCTCCGTGCGAAACACCTAAGTTTATGCAGACGCCCGTGCTGGAACATTGCACAGCCGCAAAATCTCAGGCAAAATAATGTCATGATCCCTTGGTACGCGCTCCTCTACATCTACGGTGTCCTCTTAATCGTCGGGGGCCTCATGGGCTACGTGAAGGCCAAGAGTGTGCCCTCCCTTGTGGCGGGTGTGGTGTGTGGCCTCATCGCGATTTTCATCGGGTATCGCTATCCCTGGCATTACGCGCCGGAAGCCGCCCTCGTCCTCAGCCTCTTTCTCCTCATCATCATGGGCCGCCGCTACCTCAAAACGGGCAAGCTCATGCCTGCGCTGTTCGTCGTGATTTTGAGTATCATTGTCGCCATCGCCCAGATTTACGTGCTGCTGGTCCCCGGACCCGGCAACGAATCGCTCCTATGATATGAACATCCTGCGTCCGGACAGCCTCGCTTTCCCGGATCACCGAGCGGCCAACCGCGAAGGCCTGCTCGCCCTGGGCGGCGATCTCTCCGTCCAACGCCTTTTGCTCGCCTATCGCTCCGGGATTTTCCCCTGGACCGATGATCCCCTCACCTGGTGGTCGCCCGATCCCCGCGCCATCTTTGAGCTCAAAACCTTCGCCCCGCCCAAGCGCCTCCGCTCCACCCTTCGGCACCATCCCTTCACGCTGACCATCGACCGCGATTTCCCCGCCGTCATCCAGGCCTGCGCGGAGCCGGGCCCCGGCCGGGAATCGACCTGGATCAGCCCCCGTTTTATCGAGGCCTATACGGAACTCCACCGGCAGGGCCACGCCCATAGCGTCGAGGTCTGGCAGAACGACACGTTAGTTGGCGGCATTTACGGCATCGCCATCCACGGATTCTTTGCCGGGGAATCGATGTTTCATCGCGTGACCGACGCCTCCAAGATCGCCCTCTGTCATCTCATGGATCACCTCCGCGCGCGGAACTTTGAGCTCTTCGATACCCAGGTCCTCTCCCCCCTCACCGCAAGGCTCGGCGCCATCGAAATCCGCCGTCGCGACTACCTGGAGCGGCTGGCCCGAGCTCTCCGTAATCCGGCGCAATTTACCGATCCCCGTCCTCCTCCTTCTCCATGAGCAGCTTTCTCAACTCGCTGCCCGCCATTCTGCCCACGGTTCACGTCTGGGCGGAGAAGCAGGAAGCCCTCATCCTCGAATCGGGCGATCCATTGACCGGGAGCGAGTTAGCGGATGCCCGCAGGGCCGGAGTCGCCCAACCGGAAAAAATCCGCGTCCTGCGCGTCGACACCCTTCCTCTACCCGATAACGAGGACATTAGGTTTGTCGCGAAACAGATCGGGCTTTTCAGCCATCGCGTAGCGGGAATAACCTTGGGCTACGGCATCTGTCTCTCGCGCGAATTCCATCAGGATCGCCTCACGCTGGTGCACGAATGCGTCCATGTCAGCCAATACGAAAAGAAAGGCGGCCTCCTTCCCTTTCTCACCGATTATCTCCGCGAATGCATTGCTCCCGGCTATCCCTTCGGCGCGCTGGAGCAGGAGGCCCTCCTCGTCTCGCGGGATGTTTGTAGGGGCACTAGCTAGCACGCCGTTTTCCCGACAGATGGCACTCTTGGTATTCTGTCATCTTGAGCTTGTCGAAGGATCAGCTCCCAAAGACATTCATTCATACGGAAGACCTACGAAATGAGGCGTCTTCGCGCGGGATTTCCACAATTCGAAAGTTTGATGGTACACGATAATCTTCCGGAGGCTGATCCTTCGACAAGCTCAGGATGACAGAGTTTTTAAATCTCCGTGGGCCATTCTTCCTGACAACAATAGTCGCTTCCTCTTTAAAGATGGGATAGCTTCTGCTTAAGTACAGCAAGCCGTAACCATGAGTTCGCAACCCCTGATCGGAATTATCGACGACGAGCGGAATATCCAGGCCACCCTGGCCGCCATCCTGGAACGGCGCGGACTCGCCGTCGCCGCCGCCTTCACCGGCAAGCAGGGCTTGCAAATGATCACCGAGCAAACGCCCGATGTGCTCTTGCTCGACCTCGGTCTGCCGGATGGCGAAGGGCTCGATCTCCTCAAGACCATCCGCGAGCTTCACCCCATGCTCCCGGTCATCGTCGTCACCGCGAACGATTCCCTCAATAACGCCATCGCCTCCATCAAAATCGGCGCGTTCCATTTCATCAGCAAACCCTACGTGCCGGAGGAACTCCTCAGTCTCGTCGCCAAGGCACTGGAGCAACGGGGGCTGCGCCAGGAGACCGCCCAACTCCGGGAAGAAACCGAGCGACTGAAAAAGCGCGTCCAAAAAGCCGAGGCCGAATTACAGCCCGTCTACAAAAACACCAAGATGCGCGAGCTGTTCGAACTCGTCGACCAGGTCGCGCCGAGCGAGGCCAACGTCCTCATCGTCGGCGAGAGCGGCGTCGGCAAGGAAGTCTTTGCCAACCGCATTCACGAATCGAGCGTCCGTGCCCGCGGTCCGCTCATCAAGCTCAACTGCGCCGCCTTCCCGCAAAACATGATCGAGGGCGAGCTCTTCGGCTACAAAAAGGGGGCGTTCACCGGGGCCAGCCAGGATTTCCCCGGCATGCTCAGCGCCGCCGCAGAAGGGACACTCTTCCTTGATGAAATCGCGGAAATGCCCATCGACTTGCAGACCCGTTTTCTTCGCGTCCTGCAGGAACGGGAATTCCGGCCACTCGGCAGTACGCAGGTTATGAAGGCCGACTTCCGTCTCGTCGCCGCCAGCAATCGCCGTCCCGAGGAGGCGATCAGGACTGGTCGCCTGCGCGAAGATCTCTACTACCGGCTCAATACCTTTACCCTCTCCATTCCGCCGTTGCGCGAGCGAACCGAAGACATCCCGGAACTCGCCCAACTTTTTCTCCAGCGCTTCTGCAGCAAGATGAACAAGCCGCTGCTCACCATCCAGTCGGAAGCCTACGACGCGATGCTCCGCTACCATTGGCCCGGCAATGTCCGCCAATTGCAAAACGTCATCGAGCGCGCCGTCGTCCTTGCCCAGGGCAGCATGATCACCCCGCGCAACCTCCCGCTGGAAGTGACCAATGGCGCGCCGATGGAGCCGGGCCGTCCGCCCGAACCCGCCATCGTCACCTCCGCCGCCGGTTCCACGCAGCATCTCCGCCCGCTGATGACCGATTCGCAGTCCTTTAATCTCGCCGAGCGGGAAAAAACCGCCCTCATGGCCGCCTTGGAACAATGCAACGGCAACAAAAAGAAGGCTGCGGAACTTCTGGGGATTCATCGCCCCACCCTCTACACCAAGCTGAAGAAATTCGGATTGGGAGGTTGATTGCTTCCTCATTCCATTGCCGCTCCCGACGATGGGTCTAGAAAACGGTGACTTAACTCAATTCAAAAACCGTGATCTCCGGCGGGCAATCAAAGCGCACATGCGGGAAGAGAGTCCCCACGCCCCGGTTGACGTACAAGTAACGGCCGTCCTGCGCGTAAAGTCCCGTCTGGTAATTCAGCCCCCACTTCGGCAAATGCAGGGCGCCAATTCCTGGAATCCGAACCTGTCCGCCGTGGGTATGCCCCGAAATCTGTAGCTTGATCCGGGGATCAACCAACGTCGCAAACGGATCCGGCTCATGCACCAGCAGGACATGGCGGGAGTCCTTTGGCGTGCGGTAGATCACCGAGACATCCGGTCGGCCCGCCCAGAAGCTGTCGAGCGCACTGAGATAAAAGTGATCCTCCCCCGGCAGCTCCATGCATTCATTCCGCAAGACACGGATGCCGACGCGATCCATGGCTGTGGTCACAATCGTCGTGCCCGACCAATGATCGTGATTACCCAGGGTCGCGTAGGCGCCAAGGCGTGCCTCAGCCTTGCCGAGCAACCGGGCGAGGTCGTTGATCCGGCTCAGGTTGCCCGTGATAAAGTCACCGGTGTAGACGATCAAATCGGGCCGCAAGACGTTGATCTCCTGAGCCACCTGGTCGAGATAGGCCTCTTCATAGAGCGGATCAAAATGGATGTCGCCTAAGGCCACCACTCGCAGCGGCGTGTTCAATCCCATGGCCAGGGGAACGACTGGCATATCGATCCCATGGGTATCGAATCCACGATAAAGCGACGCGCCCGCAGCCGTCCCGAGGGCCGCGATTCCGGCTCGCCGAAGAAAAGTGCGTCGATTCATGGGCTTGAATTCAGCAAGCAGTATTCCATGATTCTCTATCGCAGTCGCGCCTGAATAAATTACATGCCTGTCACCCCTTTGCTTCAGGTCGTCCTGGTCGAGCCCGAAATTCCTCCGAACACCGGGGCCATCGCCCGCCTCTGCGCCGCCACGAACACCGTTCTGCACCTTGTAGAGCCGCTCGGTTTCAAGCTCGATGATCGTGCGATGAAACGGGCTGGCATGGATTATTGGCAGCAGGTCACCTGGCACACGTGGCCGAACTGGAACACCCTCCGCGAGGCCCATCCCTCCGCGCGATTTCATTTCCTCACCACCAAGACCTCACGGCCTTACACGCAAGCCCGCTTCGCGCCCCATGACTTCCTCGTCTTCGGCCGCGAGACCAAAGGTCTGCCTGAGTCGCTGCTCCGGGAAAACGAGGCCGCCTGCCTCACCATCCCCATGGCCAATCCCGCCGTGCGTAGCCTCAATCTCGCCACCGCGACGGCCATTGTGATGTTTGAGGCGTTAAGACAAATTGGCATAACGGCTAGCCAGCCTCCAACGTGCCCCTAGTTCACTCGGCCAGGAGTTCTTCCAAATCCCCGCCCGTCAACTTGTCCACGAACGCCTCATCGCCACCGAGGCTGGCCTCAAAGAGCTCCCGTTTACGCGATTGCAGGGCCTGGATTTTTTCCTCCACCGTTCCCGCCGCGATCAGCTTGTAGGCCTGCACGCTGCGCGACTGGCCCATGCGATGCGCGCGCGACATGGCCTGCTCCTCCACCGCCGGATTCCACCAGGGATCGAAATGGATTACCGTGTCGGCGCCGGTGAGATTTAATCCCGTGCCGCCCGCCTTTAGACTGATAAAGAAAAGCGGTATCCCCGCGTCATTCTGGAACCTGTCGACCTCCGCCTGCCGCTCCAAGGTCTGCCCATCGAGATAACAAAAGCGGATCTCGCGCCGCTTCGCTTCGTCGCGCAGCAGATGCAGTACGCGCACGAACTGGCTAAAGAGCAAGACGCGATGCCCGCCATCCATCGCCTCATCAATCAGCTCAAAGGTCCGCTCCAGCTTCGCCGACGGCTCTTTCCATTTCGAGGTAGCCGTCGCTGTCCCTAGCGACGGTTCGGCTGGCAATAAATCCAGGTGGCAACACACCTGCCGCAACCGCAGCAACGTCGTCAGCACCGCAATCCGCTGCTGACCCTTGTTGCCACTCTTGCCCGCTTGATCGAAAACCTCGCGCCGCCCCTGCGCCAGCACCGCGCGATAAACTTCCCGCTGCTCATCGGTCAGTTCGCACAAGGCAAGATGTTCCAGCTTGGGCGGAAGCTCGGTCAGCACCTCTTCCTTCGTACGGCGCAGGAAGAACGGCTTCACCTTTTGCCGCAAACGTTCCATCGTTTTGGGCTCCGGTCCCTTGGTCAACGGTGTCTCGTAACGCTCGCGAAAATCGTTCGCGGTGCCGAGATACCCGGGCAAAAGAAAATCAAAGAGCGACCAGAGATCGAGCACCGAATTCTCCAGCGGCGTGCCGGAAAGAATCAGGCGATGCTGCGACTTCAAGGCCTTCGCGCCCTGGGCATTCTGGCTGCCACGATTCTTGATGTGCTGCGCCTCATCCAGAATCATGAGCGAAAATTCATCGCCGCGATAGAGCTCCACATCACGCCGCAAGATCGCATAGGACGTCACCAGCAAATCGTAGTCGCCGCGCTTCGCCCATTTCTCGGCACGATCCGGGCCGGTCAAATCGAGCGTCCGCAAATGAGGCGTAAACCGCACCGCCTCGCGCAGCCAGTTGGTGACGAGACTTGTCGGGCATACGACGAGTGTCGGCTTCTGGTTCCCCTGGAGGGACGACCTCCCGGTCGTCCGCGGCCCGGCAGGAGCCGGGCCCTCCACCACCCCTTTCACCCAAGCGCAAAAAGCCAGCGCCTGCAGCGTCTTCCCCAAGCCCATGTCATCCGCCAGTAGCCCGTGAAATCCCTGCCGTGACAAGCCAGCCAGCCATTCCACCCCCTGCGCCTGGTAGGGCCGCAATTGAGCCCAAAGCTTTTCCTCCAGCATCGCTTTGACATCCGGCTTGGGAATCTCCGCCACGGTTTCCGTTCCGCGAAAACCCTGCGCGGTCAACGCCCCGGTCAGAAATGGGACGAAGGTTTTCTTCACCCGGATTTGGCCTGGTTCCTGGTCGACTTCACAGTCGGCCAAAACTTCGCGCATTTCGCTCCACGCCTCCGTCGGAACAAGGAGAACTCGCTTATCGGCCAGGCGCGCGTGACTCTGTCCCGTCTGCAGCCAGCGCTGGATTTCACTTTGATCCAGTGGAACCGGTTTGCCCGCGACGGATAGTTTCAGGTCGAGACTCAGCCAATCCTCACCCGAACCGGAGCGGAGCGAAAACTCAGGCTCGGCCACATCAATCTGCCGCATCGTCGCCTCCAGCCGCGCTCCATATTGGACGGTCCACACCCGTCGCCAGCGCGGCAGGACATTGGCCAGGAATCGCGTCACGGCATTTTCCTGGTGAAGCGTAAACGTCGCCGTGCCGGTGCGGACGAGTTGAAATCCGGATGCGGCGACCTGGGCCAGCGCCTCGCGCTCGGCGAGGATGTTGCGGCGCCAAAAGCGGTTCGGTTGCCGGGGGTCAGGCAGGTACCGCTGATAGGCACTCGGCTCAGTCTGGCCGTTGAGGGAAAATTCGACATCTCCGTAACGGGCGATCAAGTCGAGCGTGAGTCCCGATAGGGCTCCCTCCAGCCGCGCCTCGATAGAAGGCTTGCCGATTTCCAGTTGGAATTCCGTGAAACCGGGTGCGAAGACCAGTTCACAGGTGCGTTCCAAGGCCGGAAATTCGCGGGTGAGAAAACCGGGGATTTTGTCGCGCGGAATGAGCCTTGTCCCGGAAGTGAAACCGGGAGGTCGCGTCGCTGTTTCGGTAATTTCGCGTCCATTGAACATCCAGCCGGGAATCGGAAGTTCCCCGCCTGTTCGCGGCCCGGCGGGAGCCGGGCCCTCCATGGGCTGAAGCTCCAATCCGCCATCCATCTTCATCTTCAGGAAAAGTTTCGTTCGCGATGTCGCGGCCTTCACTTCCACGCGCTCCTTTTTTCCGAGCCAAACGCGCGGATGATTCGACAGGGCGCGTAACAACTGTCCCATCTTGGCGCGCGGAATCTCATTGAGTCCCTTCACCGCTCCGGTGATCTCTTCCAGCGCTGCCAGCACCTGCTCGTCCTCATCCTGAACGGCGTATCCTCCCGCCAACGCCGGAGCCAACGCATCCCAATACTGGGTCTGCGTTTCGTTCTCGCGCCGCGCTTCCAGAATAAAGCGGACCGGATCGCGCGACAGGCTATCACGCAGTTGCACGGGCAGGAGCACCATTAACTCGATCTTCGGTTTTCCCACGGGTGCCTCTTCCCACAGCCAGCGCTTCGGCCCAGCTTTCTGGAGCGGCGGCCTGGAACCTCCAGAACCGCCGTCAGGGACAGCGGCGGCTACCTCTGAGCTTTTCTGCGGTTGCAGAAACGCCAGCCCTGCCGCCAAAACGTGTGCGCAAACGCGGCCACTCTTGCGGAACTCCAGGCAGGTGCATTTCACCTCCACGTTGGCCACGCGATCCGCCAGGGCAATCTCGGCATCGTAAGCCTTCTCACCGCCCTGCACTTTGGCGCGGATCACATTTCCTTCCCGTCGTGCGCCAAAGACCCGCTTGCGGTCAACCAGGGCCCGCGCTTCCTTCATGGCCGGCCAACCGCCGATCTCGGCCAGAAGATTGGTGTTTAATTCAAGCATCGCCATGGAAACAAATCGGAATCGATTTTCTTACACCTCGGCGATGTGCAGCGCGGCAATGCCCAGACTCAAATTGGTCCAGCTCGCCTGGGCAAATCCCGCCTCCCGCATCAACGCGGCCAGTTCCGGTTGCGAAGGAAACGCGTGGATCGAATCGCCGAGATATTCATACGCGCCCCGCTCCGGCGTAATGAACTGGGCGTAGAGCGGCATGATCTTTCGTAAATACCAAAAGTAGAGTGGCGCAAGCCAGGCGGCGGGGTGGGAAAACTCGAGCACATAGGCCCGGCCGCCAGGACGCAGGACACGACGCATCTCGCGCAGCCCGGCAAGCCGATCAACAAAATTCCGCAGTCCCCAGGAAATGGTGATCGCATCGAAGGACGCGTCGGCAAAGGGAAGGCCGAGCCCGTCACCAACGAGCAGATTGCGGGCGCGCTTGGCCTGGGCTTGCTGCAACATCGGAAGGCAAAAATCGGCCCCGATGGCGCACCCGGTGTAGGCGTGGTGCCGTTCCAGCGCGAGAAGGACGTCACCGCTGCCGGTAGCGATATCGAGCACTCTCCCGGGCCGTTGCTTCCGCACCGCTTGAACCAGCCGCCAGCGCCAGTAGAGGTCAAGCCCGCCACCCATGATGTGGTTCATGAGATCATACCGGCAGGCGACGCGCCCGAACATGGCGGCGATGGCCCCCGGTGCCTGATGGTCGAGGTCTTGCTTGACCTTGGAATAATCGGTGGAGGGAGGCGGGGACATGAGCCCACAGCTTCGCTCAGGATAAGGCGAAGCGCGAGCGGGAAACTACTTGATCAGCTTGATGCCACCAATGACAGGGAGCGGCACGCATTTGCCCGCGGCGGCATTGATGATGCCCAGGACGATCAGCACCAGGAATCCCAGGTAAACCAAGACGTGCAAGAGGCCGAAGACAAAGCCAATAATTGGAATGCAGCTCAGGATGGCGAGAACCGTAAGGGAGACCACCATGCTCAGGAACAGGGCCAGCCCCTGGTTGGCATGATATTTGGCAAAGGGAGAATCCTTGGCCGCGATAAGCGGGATGAAAAAGAGGACGTAAGCCAGAATGCCAAAGGTCTTGTTCTTTTCCGCATCGTCAGCGTCCACTTCCAGGGCTTCACCCTTGCCGATAACACCGGCGAGATCGACTGGCTTGGTTGAGTCAGGATTATTAACCGCGGCGGTGGGAGTCGCGGCCGCGGAAGTTGCAGAAGGTTGTACCTTGGCCGGAATCGGGGGCTGGCGGAAGGAGAAAGCGGGCACTTCATTGGCCGGGGCCCATCCGTCCATGCCGTCTTTCCAGACAAGCGTATCAGCGGGAATTTTATTCGCGGCCAGATCGGCCTTCAACTCCGATTCGTTAATCGGGCCTTTTTGTTCGTTATCTACCGCGTAATACCAATCGCTCATGGCTTACGAGATAAGAGGAGTCGCCATGAAATGCAAGCGTGATCTGCGCGAAAATGAAATCTAAGAATTTGTTGCTGAGCTTCTTAGCCCATGTCCTCGAACACCGGTAAAGGAAGTGGACGCTAGGTCGCCCGAGCCAGTAATTCCGGTGCGATATCGAAATTGGCGTGGACGGTCTGGGCATCATCGTGATCATCCAAGGCCTCCAGCAATTCGAGTAACTGCTCCACCTGAACGGGATCGGTCACCGGCGTCAGGTTACCGGGAACATAACTCAACTTGGCGCTGGCGACGGGAACCTTGGCGTGATCGAGTGCCTTCGAGACGGCATCGAGGGTATTATCGGGTGGCGTCACGATCTCGATAAAGTCGTCATGGGAGCGGATATCCTCGGCTCCGGCATCGAGCGCAACAAGAATGACATCGTCCTCGGAAATACCGGGGGCGGTAATGGTAATCACTCCCTTGCGGTGAAACATCCAGGCGACGCTGCCGGAGCCCGCCAAATGCCCGTGGTTCTTGGTAAAGATGGCGCGAATTTCCGCCGCGCTCCGGAACTTATTGTCGGTCGTTGCTTCCACCAAAATAGCGACGCCGCCCGGGCCGTAGCCCTCGTAGGTCATCTCTTCGTAGGCTTCGCTTTCGAGTTCGCCAGTACCTTTTTTAATGCCTCGTTCGATGTTATCGACCGGCATGCTTTCCGCGCGCGCGTTCGCGATGGCCTGGCGCAGGCGCGGATTGAAGTTGGGGTCGCCCCCTCCCAACTTGGCTGCGACGGTTATTTCCTTGGAAAGTTTGCTGAAAATCTTGCCGCGCTTCGCATCGATCGCGCCTTTGTAATTCTTGACCTTGGACCATCGGGAATGACCTGACATGAGATTAAAGATGCTCGTTTTTACCTCTAAACGCAAGTGGATGGTGGAGGATAACGTAATCGCCACCGATGATGTTTGTGCCATAACGCAAGTGCCGCTAGCATCAGTCGCACGGAACATGAAGGACGAGATTCGAGACGACGACGCGCGCGCCTTGGCGGCGACCGATGCCGACGCGCACGACAAGGCGCTGATGATCCGTATCGCCAAGGGAGACGAGACGGCCTTGCGCGAGTTGATTGAGAAACACCAAGGCGCGGTCTACGGGACGATCTCGAAAATGCTGGGAGATCCGATCGAGGCGCAGGATTTGGCGCAACAGGTTTTCGTGCGGGTCTACCGCGCGGCGGGCACCTACCGGGCCACGGCCCAGTTCAAGACCTGGATGTTCACCATCGTCCGCAATCTGGTTTTCAATGAGCACCGCCGCCGCTCGCGCGCCACGCTCATTCCCCTCCACGCGCCCGATCAGGAATCGTCTGGATCGGGTCATTCAACCGGTCTCGATTTGCCTGATTTGGCGAACAAAACGGCGGGCGAAAATGCGTTGCGCGAAGAAATGTTGCAGGCCATTGATGCCGCCATCCTGGCTTTGCCCGAGCAGCAACGATTGGCCATCGTGCTGCGCCGCTACGACGAATTTTCCTACGAACAGATCGCCGGTATCCTTAAAACAAGTGTTCCGGCGACCAAATCACTCCTCTTCCGGGCACGGGAAACGCTTCGCGTGGCCTTGCGAGATTATCTTGATACAAGCAATAAGAAGACACCTTCATGAAAAAAGCCCGCAACTTGGAGCCCGATCACGGGTTAAACCTACTATGAACGAGAGTTCGTCCCAGAAACGCAGGACTGACCAACCCTTGGAAGAGAACGATGCCTTATGGCAGTTGCTCGGGGAGTCTCCGCGTCCGGAACCGGACGCATGGTTCGCCGCACGCACGCTCGCGCGTTGCCGTCATGCAGGGCCGGGGGACTCGTGGTGGCTGATCGCGATGACCAGTTGGCGCCGCGTGCTCGGCACCGGCTTGGGAATTGGGCTTGCTGCCGTTCTGCTGACGATGAACCTTTCCAACACTTCAGCAGTTTCCGCCAAGCAGGAAAACGTGCAGGACGCGTTCGCCATCATGGCTTCGCTCGACACCTCCGATTCTGACTCCACTTCCTCTTCTTCCTCCTCTTCATGGCAAGATCAATCATTGTAAGCCAGGGCACGCGTGTTTTTTCCTGGAGTGCCGGTATTGTGCTGGGCGTGACCATTTCGTCCCTGACGCCCTTACTGGCTGATCCACCCAAACCGGCCCCGCCCGCGACGAATGCCGCACCAGCTTCCCCGGCTAAACCGGTCGCTCCTCCCCCACCCGTCCCACCTCCCGCAGACTTTGATCGCTATGGGAGAATCTGGGTACCCAGCGACGATGCCGCCCATCCCCTCAAGCTGAACCTCTCCTTTCCCGGGGTGGGTGAGCTCCGGATTCCGAATCAGGATGAAATCACCATGCGGGAAAAACTGGAGCAGTTGGCCACGCTTTCCGATGACCAGATTCGCACCAAACTCAACGAATGGCCGCCCTATAGTAAAATGAAACTGGGCGATGAAGGCCAGTTACTCACACGCATCCAGCAGTTCAAGGATCTCCGCTCCCAGGTGGCGGCGAAGAAGGCCCATGAACTCGGCCTGACCCTGACTCCGGATCAACAGACACGCTTTGAAAAAGAATATTGGGACAAGCGCCTCCAGATGGACCGCGACCTGGCCAAGCAATTTCAACCCGCCTTGAAAGCCCGTGACCAGCAGATGCGGGAAGAACTTTTCCGCGAATTTTCTTCCAGCGGTACCGTCGTTCCTGCTCCGCCCGGAGCCAAGCCACCCACTCCACCCGCTACACCCACACCCGCGCCCATCGCCCAGGCCAAGCCTGTTCCACCAGCGGCTGCCCCGGCCCCGGCGCCTACTGGACCCGGTCCAGCTCCCACCGTTGGCAAAGCTCCCGCCCATTAGAGCATTTGTAAGGATACTGTCGTCGGTATTAGAATCCTTACTATTTTTCGCCACTCAAAGACCTTGAGCTGATCAGGCGATATCCTTCGACTGCGGCCCGTGTAGCGTTTGGGAGGAAAGCTGTTTACCGGCTCGCCTCCGCTCAGGATGACAAACTAACAAGAGTGGGGCCTAATGCCCGCCGCCCATGCCACTGAGCTGACCCTGGGTTTCCCAGCTTTCCGGCTTGTTCCACGGGACGCTGGAAACCGTTTGACCACTGGCATCGACGTTTCCGGCATCAGGCACCGTTGCCGCGCTGGAACCGGAACTGGCGCAACCGGCCAGGGAAATGACCGCCGGGACTAGGAACAAGACGAAGCGAAGGCGCTGCATATGGCTAGTTAAGCACATAATCGCCAACTTGAATATCGCCTTTTACATCGGGAAGGATATCGGCGACACAGGTGTTGGCATCAACCGAGGTCACCTTGACCTTGCCCAAAAAGTTGTTCTTGCGATAGACGATGAGTTCACCATTCGGCACGACCCCGTTGGAAAGGCCAACATCGAGCACCACGAAATTCCAAGTGCGATTGACCCACGTCACCTTGCCGCTGATACCCGGAGGCAGGCTGCCCGTCGCCTTGCGATTGATGGCATCCATCAGGTCGGCGACCTTCTTTTGGTCGGCCTGCAGGTTATCCTGTAGAATCTTCTGCTCGTCCTGGGAAGCCTGAAGATCTTTCTCGGCCTTGGTTTTGGCGGCAATTAAATCATCCGGGGACTGACCATTGAGCTTGGAAGTGATCGCGGCCAAATCGGCGGCGGCCTTGTCAGCAGCAGCTTTTGCGGCGTCCACCGCACCCTTGGCGTCGTCGGCCTGCTTTTTGGCATCGGTGAGCTGCGTATTAAGCGTATCTACCTGAGCCTTGGTATCGGCCAATTGCTTATCGGCGTCGGTCTTGGCCTGGGTTGCAGCCTCGGCAATCGCTTTTTGTTTAGCGGTAGCCTGATCAGCGGCAGCCTTGGCGGCAGTTGCCTGATCCAGGTTCGCCTTGTCCTCTGCGCGCTTTTGCAAAACGCCAACCCCAGCGATAACAGAAACAATCGCACCAGCTACGGCGATATAGAGAAATATTTTTCCAAGTTTGGACATGTGATAAGTTGGCTAGGTCGTTGACTTAAAACGGTTCATAGAAGTCGCATAAACGGGAATCATCTGTCAAACCATTCTTACAGTTCGATGATGGAAATGACAGTTTTTTCAGCAAATAGCAACTACTTCCGTTAATTGAGGCGATTTCAAATTCTTACTTCCAGCGTGCCGAACGGTGCACTCGATCCAAGTCGCTCGTGAAAGCGGTTCCCTCGCGTTCCATCTCGGCCCGCAACCAGTCCGGGGAAGCCGTCATGGCCCCGAGCGCCTCGACGGTCAGCTTCTCCGCCTCGTCCGCCGTGATTACCGTGATCTGGCCGGCCAGCCCCGACGAAGCCACCAGACGCTCGATGATGCTGTCGGCCGTCTGGTCGGCCGTGGCATAACTGATCACCATGTCCGAACGGTTGGGCCGGGCCGTCGTGGAGACGGTTCCGAGCTTTCCATCGAGAATCAGGGTGACAAGCCATGAGGTGGTATCGTGCAGGTGCTGGAGTTGATCGACGAGCGCCTTGCGGGCGGCAGCGCGGTTGCGGTCGTGCAGGGCGCGTAGATCAGGCCAGGCAAAAATCACGCTGTGCCCGTCGACGAGCAGATAACGCGCACTCATGGAAATATCAGGCGCGTCCCGCCAGGCGGATACGTCAGGCCTTGGCCGCTGCAGTCTTGGCTGCGGCTGGCTTGGCGGCGGCTTTTACCACCGTGGTGGTCTTGGCTTTGAGTTTGAGCCGCTTCTTGTAATTAATGCGGCGACGACGTTTTTGTGTTTTATTCGACTGTTGACCCATAAGAAGTTGTTGCGAGAAACGGGAGCTTAGTCAAGCTTGGTTCGATAATCGCTTGCAACTGACCTCCTGAATCGCTTCAAATTTTTCGCACATGGCCAAACCTACTTCTTATCGCATCGGCGTCATCGCCGATACCCACGATCGCTGGATGCCCCGGGTCGCCGAGCTGTTCAAGGATGTCGATGAAATCTGGCATTTGGGCGATGTCTGCGAGCAACCGATTCTCGACACCCTCCGCGCCATTAACGGCAAGCTAACGGTGGTGCTGGGCAATAACGATAGTACGCTCTCTTCTCCTCTATCGCTTAACCTGGAACGGGACGGGGAACGCTTTTACCTGATCCACATCCTTCCCCAGCGGATGCCGCCCGCAGCGGATTGGCTTGTCTATGGTCATACCCATCGCCCCGCCGACGAAATGCACCAGGGTATCCATCTCTTTAATCCCGGATCAGCAGGACTGGCCAAGCATGGGGCGCCGCTCAGCGTCGGATTTCTCACCAAGGAGAAGGGGCAAAAATTTAAAGCGAGCGTCATTCTGCTTTGATACCTTCTCTACCCATCCGTCATCCTGAGCTTGTCGAAGGATTAGCTTCCATTGATAGACGCTTCTCGCGGGTAGTTTTCAAATCATCTGGGGCTGATCCTTCGACAAGCTCAGGATGACGGATTTTAAATTAGACTCTGTAATCACATTAAAAGCTTTCTTGCCTTCCCGTTAATTCTTTCCCTCATTCTGTTAATTCCGTCAAAAATCCCCTGTCCCCCTTTTCCCCTTTTAGTGTAGTCTCCTGGCATGGCCATGGATCCTCTTTCCGATATCAGCACCCTCGAAACGCGACTCGCGCAGCTGCGGAGGTTTCTTTGACCTCCCTGCACTAAACCTCCAACTTTCCGAGTACGAGGCCAAGATGGCCGACGGCTCCTTCTGGGACAACGCGCAGGCCGCCCAGAAAATCATCGGCGAGGCCAACGCCATCCGCGCCAAGCTCGATCCGCTCAAGGAAATCGAACAGCGCACCACTGATCTCAAGACGCTCAAGGAACTGGTTCTCGAGGACACCTCCGACGAAGCGGTCAAAGAATTCCAGGGCGAATTCAAGTCGGTGGAGAAAGCGCTGGGCGAACTCGAACTCCGCGTCCTTCTCGCCGGGCCGATGGACCGCAATAATGCGATCATCACCCTCCACTCCGGCGCGGGCGGCACGGAAGCCTGCGATTGGGCCAACATGCTGCTCCGGATGTACCTGCGTTTTGCGGAGAAATCGGGCTACAAGACCGAGATGGTCGCCATTGAACCGGGTGACCAGGCCGGGATTTCCAGCGCCACGGTCTTCGTCAGGGGCGAGTTCGCCTATGGCCGCCTCAAGGCGGAATTGGGTGTCCACCGGCTCGTCCGCATCTCGCCATTCAATGCCGCGGGCAAGCGCCAGACCTCCTTCGCCTCACTGGACGTACTGCCGGAAGTCGACGACACCATCGATATCAAGATTGAGGAAAAGGATATCCGCGTTGACGTCTATCGCGCGGGCGGCCATGGCGGTCAGGGCGTCAACACCACCGACTCCGCCGTGCGCATCACCCACTTGCCCAGTGGACTTGTCGTCACCTGCCAAAACGAGCGCTCCCAGATCAAGAACAAGGCGAGTGCGCTCAGCGTGCTCAAGTCCCGTCTCTACGAAATCGAGATGGATAAAAAACGGGCGGAGATCGACAAGCATTACGGCGAGAAAGGCGACATCGGCTTCGGCCACCAGATTCGCTCCTACGTTTTCCAGCCCTACCAGATGGTGAAGGACCTCCGCACCGGCGAGCAGACCGGCGATGTCCAGGCCGTCATGGATGGTGACTTGAATCCGTTCATCGAAGCGTTCCTCCGCGGAAAAAAGCGGACGGATATCGATACGGATGATGAATAGGAAATGCACCCGCCCCCCTGCGAAGCCGCTCATCGGTCATCCTGAGCTTGTCGAAGGATCAGCCTCCGGAAGACTATCGAGTTTCTCGCCAAACCCTCACTTTACGGAAATCCACCTTGTAGACGTTTTTCATTGCGCGTTTTTGTCGATTCAGAACATCGCCGGAAGCTGATCCTTCGACAAGCTCAGGATGACGGCATTTCTTTGCCGTAAAATCCCCGGCATCCAGACTTGCCGCGCCACGCCAACGCGATAGGATTTCCTTCCCATGGCTTATCAGGTTTTCGCGCGCAAATACCGGCCGCAAAGTTTTACCGAGATCGTCGGTCAGGAACCGGTGATACGCACCCTCACCAATGCGCTTCGCCTGGGCCGCATTGCGCAGGCCTATCTTTTTGTCGGCCCCCGCGGCACGGGGAAAACTTCCACGGCGCGCATTCTGGCCAAGGCGCTTGAAGCCTCCAACGGCCCCACTGCCGATTTCGATCCCAAGGAAGACATCTGCGTCGAAATCGCCGAGGGGCGCTGTCTCGACGTGCTTGAGATCGACGGAGCCTCCAACAACGGCGTCGAGCAAGTCCGCGAGTTGCGCGACAACGTCCGATACACGCCCGCCAAGGGCCGCTACAAGATCTACATCATCGACGAGGTGCACATGCTCTCGACCGCCGCGTTCAACGCGCTGCTCAAGACGCTGGAAGAGCCACCTGCCCACGTGAAGTTTATCTTCGCCACGACGGAGGCCCACAAGCTTCCGACGACGATCATCTCCCGTTGCCAGCGCTTCGATCTTCACCGGATTCCCGAGCCGATGATCCGCGCGCATCTCGCCCACATTTGTGAACTGGAAAAAGTCGTCGCGGAGCCGGGCGCTCTCGATGCGATTGCCCGCTATGCGGAAGGCGGCCTGCGTGATGCGGAGTCGGCTCTTGATCACGCGATCAGCTTTTACGGCGACCGTGTCTCCGAAGTCGATGTCCTCTCGCTTTTCGGACTGACCGGATTTACCCCCGTGGCCGCGCTGGGCCGAGCGCTGGCACAAGGCGATGTCGGCACGGTGTTGAAATCGGCGCGGGAACTCGCCGCTGCGGGCAAGGATCTCGGCAAGCTGAGCCAGGATCTGCTCGGATTTTTCCGGAATCTGGTGATCTACCAGGTATCGCCGAATGCCCTGGAAGGGGAGATTTCGACCCCGGAAAAGGATGTTCTCGCCGAAGTCTCCGGCCAAATCACGCGCGGGGCGGCGCTCGGCATCCTGGAAGAATTGAGTCATCTCGAAAGCCGTCTCCGCTATGCCTTGGCCAAGGACGTCGTCTTTGAAGTGGCTCTTATTCAGATGAGCCAACTCAAGGAAAAGATTTCGCTGGAGAGCATCCTCGAATCGCTGGGCGGCGCGACGGCTTCGCTGCCAACACCTGCGGTTTCCTCTCCCGCTCCAGCTCCGAGCCGCCCGGCTACACCTGCACCGAGTCCAACACCCGCACCCGTGGTGACTCCGACGGCCAGTCCCGCCCCTGTTGCCGTGGCGAAGCCAGCGGCGGCTTCACCTACGCCTGCTCCTGTCGCCAAACCGGCGACCGCACCTGCGGCGACCTCCACCGCCATGGCTCAGGCCGCCTGGACGGCCGCCGTGGAAAAATTCGCCCAGGAGCGGCCCATGGAAGCGGAGACGATCCGTGCCGTGACCTTCCGCGAATGCAAGGCGGATGAACTTCAGGTCAACCTACCCCGCGCCCTGGAAAAAAAACTCTTCTTTCTCCGCAGCCCACGCAATGCCGAGCTATTGGAACAAACCCTGGCGAGCCAACTCGGCCGCAATCTTCGCCTCGTCTATTTTATTGATGAGGGCACCAAGGCGCCGGAAGCGACGCCCGCTCCGACCACGGCGTCGGCTGCGGCACCCGGCAAGCCGGTTCCGCCTCCGCCCAACATGTCGCAGGAGGCTTTCCTGAACGATCCCGTGATCCAGAACGCCCTGAAAATCTTTGAAGCCAAAATCGTGACGCCAGCACGCAACTAACTGCGCCCCATCCCGAGAACATTCCCATGAACATAATGAAAATGATGAAGCAGGCGCAGGACCTGCAAGCCAAAGCCGCGAAACTCCAGACCGAGCTCGCCGCGCGTCAATATACCGCCGAAGCCGCCGGTGGCCAGATCAAGACCGTGGCCACGGGCGAAGGTCAACTCCTCAGCCTTAAGATCGATCCCGCGCTGGTCAAGGAAGGCGATGTTGAATTGTTGGAAGACCTCATCGTCACCGCCGTGCGCGAGGCCATCGACAAGGGCAAGTCGGATGCCGCCAAGGAACTCGGCAAGTTGATGCCCGCGGGCATGGGTGGGTTGCCGGGATTTTAACTGCAGCGGCGGCCTATGACCGCCGCATCCTAACCCGTTAATTCAGAGTTCGAATTCGCGACGCCGTTTGGAGAGTTCGCCTAGGATTTCGGGAGCACCTTTTAGTTCTATCAAGGGAACGAGGTGACTCTGAATATAATTCCAGTCAAGATGTCCTGTCTGTCGGACAATAATACCCTCGATATCAATCCAGTCTTTGGGTCGCGAGGCGAAAGCTTTCATCACAATAAGATCTTCCGCTGAGCAGGTTCGAATTTTCGCTTCCCCGGGATAAGTGAATAGGCTGGAACGAACCACAGCGGACTCTTCGAAGGGCAATCCCCCGAGGGCGATGTCCAACCCAACCCCAGCCTTCGTTCTCAGAAGCAGAACTCTTTGCTGTAATGCGAAGTCGCCGGCGTTTTTTATTCGCGCCTCAAACTGACTTAAAAACTTTTCGATAAAGTGTTCTTCACCACCGAACCCGCTGAGCAGAGTAAGATCAACATCGACCGTTTCCCGTGGCTCGCCCCAGCGCAGCAAGGCCAAGCCGCCGATGAAGCAGAATCGCCATCCCTGACTTTCGCAAAAGTCCTGCAACTCAACTGCAGCCCGGATAACTTCATTCACGTTGCGCGGCTTTCATAAACCAACGTTGCTGCTCGACGAGCCCCGAAGTTGATTTGGCCAAGCGCGGCTCAACCCGGTAGTCCGCCGGGCCACAAAGCAACGCGATCGCCTTGCACCCATCAAGCTGCCTCAATTCCTTGCGTCGCAATTGTTCCAAAACTGGCCCAGCCTCCCGCCAAGCCTGAATCATGCGCTTTCCCTGAGCGATTTGCTCAGGCGTCCAGTGCACCGGCTCGGAGGTGGGCAAGCTCATGCACCTGTTTTAGCATGCGACGAGGGCTAGGCAATCCTCACCACTTGAGCAAATAAGCAAAAATCAGCGGCGCAACAATGGAAGCGTCCGACTCAATGATGTACTTCGGCGTGTCCTTGCCGAGCTTACCCCAGGTGATTTTTTCATTCGGCACGGCGCCGGAATAGGAACCGTAACTCGTGGTCGAATCGCTGATCTGGCAGAAGTAACCCCAGAGCGGCACTTCGGGCCGTTGCAAATCCTGGTGGAGCATCGGCACGACGCAGATTGGGAAATCACCCGCGATGCCGCCGCCGATCTGGAAGAAGCCGATCGAGTTGGTCTTGCTCGTCTGCGTGTACCACTCGGCCAGCTCCATCATGTACTCGATGCCGGTCTTCACCGTGTGCACCTTTTTCACGTCGCCGGAAATGACGTGCCCCGCGTACATGTTGCCCAGCGTGGCGTCTTCCCAGCCCGGTACGAACATCGGCAGATTCTTTTCCATCGCGGCGAGCAGCCACGAGTTCTTCGGATCAATCTGGTACTCCTTCTTCAGCACGCCCGACTTGAGAATCTTGTACATGAACTGGTGCGGGAAAAAGCGCTCGTTGGCCTGATCGGCGCGCACCCATTCCTCCAACACTGCGGTCTCAATCCGGCGCATCGCTTCCATTTCCGGAATGCAGGTATCGGTCACGCGATTCATGTGACGCTCCAAGAGAGCCTCTTCATCCGCGGGGGTCAGGTCGCGATAATTCGGTACGCGCTCGTAGTAATCGTGCGCGACGAGATTGAAGACGTCCTCTTCGAGGTTCGCGCCGGTACAACAGATCGCGGCGACCTTGTCCTGCCGGATCATTTCCGCCAGCGAGAGACCGAGTTCCGCCGTGCTCATCGCGCCCGCCAGCGTGACGAACATCTTGCCGCCCTTCGCGAGGTGGGCCTCGTAACCCTTGGCCGCGTCGACCAGGGCAGCGGAATTGAAATGACGATAGTGGTGGGTGATGAAATCGCGGACGGGAGAGCTCATAGGAAACTGAGCTTAAAGAAGCCGCGCCGCGATGCAAAAGGATTTGGCGGGGCCTATGTCACTTTTTTGTCACGCGCCAAGGTAGCTCCGAGGTAGCCGCCGCTGTCCCCAGCGGCGGATGTTCCCCGAATCAATACCCTCACCACTCCATCCGCCTAGACCCTTCTCCGGTTCCACATCAGAATAAACACCACGAATACCACTTCAAACAGCGCAAAGCCGGTTGCATAGGTCAGGCCCCCGGTGCTGAGACCGTAGCTGTGCAGGCTCTTGCCATTCTGGCCGAGGATGAAATTCACGCCGTACCAGGACATCATCACGGAGAGGAAACAGACCACGGAACCAATCGCCAAACCGTAGCCTTTCCACCATCCCGCCAATCGCCCATGCACCAGCGCCAGGTAACAGAGCAGCGTGATCAGCGCCCACGTCTCCTTGGGATCCCAGCCCCAGAAGCGGCCCCACGAATAGTTGGCCCAGACACCGCCGAGAATCGTGCCCGTGGCGAGGAGCAGGATGCCGATCTGCATCGCGCGATAAATGAAGAATTGCACATCATGCTGCGCAGCGGAGAATCGCTTACCCCACAAACTCATGACCAGCGCGATGTGCCCCAGCGCCGCGGTCAGGGCAAAGGCGGCGTAGCTGGAAACGATGGTGAGGACATGAATGGTCAGCCACATGTTATCGCGCAGGACAGCGGTCAGCGGATTGATGGAGGCATCAAGGATGGTCGGCTGCGAATCGGCGATGATCAGCATAAGCACCGAAGCAGACAGGCCCGCGTAAAAGAAGTAACGCTTGCGGTAGACCGCCTCAAGGATGACCGCAAAGACCATCCCGATGAACGAGACCCAGATCACGGTCTCGTAGAGATCAGTCACCGGCGGGCGGCCCGAGATCATGACGCGGCAGAAGAAGCCGTAGGCTTCGAAACCAAGGCCGAAGAGCACCAGAGCCCAGGCCAAAAAATAGCCGGGCTTCATCATCCAGAGCGCGGTGAGCAGGAGCACGATGAGCGCCGCGAGATAAATCACCCACGCCCAAAGGAATGGCTCCAGCACCATGTAGTTGTGCTCGAATTGGAGCGAGGCAGCCGAAGGATAAAATTGTGGCGCGAGAGCCCGGAGAGATTCGACGACTTGCGCAGTCTGAGTATTGAAAGCCTCGATGTCACCGGATGCGTAAGCTTGGGACCATGCATCAATCTGATTGTCAATTCTGCTGTAGTCCGCATTCGCGTCTTGTGCCCGTATCCCTCGATGACCGACTCCGACCGACTCCCAACCGAAAAGAGGATCCCACTTCGCATTTTCGCCTGCAGTGTTGGGAACTATTGCTACCTTATCTCCACTGACCAAATCCTGAAACAGCTTCAGCCGCTCGCCGAGATGCTCCGCCTCCTTTTGCAGCGGCGTCAGCTGATCCTCATGTCCCGCCTGCCGCTGCTTCTGCGCTTCATCCAGTAAATCTAAGAGTGCATGCTTGCCGATGAGTTCCTTGTAGGAAAAGAGCTTCTGGTCTTCGGGCAGGCCGAGCTTCTTTTTCAGCTCCAGGAAATTGAGCATGATCACCGGCTTTTCATCCCAGCCTTCCGGCTTGAACCAAAGATCCAGCACCACTTCCTCCGGCGAATACTCAACCGTCTTGCCGCCGTCCTCAATCCTCAGTACCGGCTTACCCGACATCGTCAGCAGCATCTCATGAGCAAAGGTCGTGAACGGCTTTTTGCGTCCATGGTCCTGCACCGCCAGCGTCGCCAGCGCATTGGTATCCAGCGGGACTTTTTCCAACGGCTCCATCTCAGCCCGTGCTAATGAACAGTGTGCCACCAAAAACAATAGTATGCCCGCAAAGTATTTGTTCATCATCTGCATAAATATTAAAAGAGGAAATAGACCTCATTTGTAACGCCTGCCTGCCTTGCCATCCTGAAAGGATGGCGATCATACAGCCCAGGGTTGGCACAGCAGTGCCTACCCTGGGTAAGCCGTAGAGCGACCAACCCTGAAAGGGTTGAATCGTGCGCAGCCTGCCAGCCGATTTGCTTCAACCCTTTCAGGGTTGGCTTCTGTCCTGACGATACCCAGGGTAGGCGCCATGCGCCAACCCTGGGCTGTATGATCGCAACCTTTTCAAGGTTGCCCTGCGGTTCGGGAACGAGGGAGAAGTTCTTCCTGTCGCGGCGGTCGATGACCGTCGCTACATTTACAGTTGATGCGGGCCGACG
>CAIPBM010000097.1 GCA_903863295.1 uncultured Verrucomicrobiota bacterium
CTGCAACAACAGACGCGACGTCTCAGCCGTCAGCAGCTTCCATGGCAGGACGGCACCCGCTTTCTTTTCCGCGGCGAGGAAGTTGAACTTCAAGTGGATCAAATCGATGAACAGGTCAAACTCCGCTTCGCCGATCAAGTCCTGCCTCTCGCGACTGCTCAAGACGATTACCGAAAGGCAGTTTTGGCCCATCTCCGTTGCCTGGCCGAAATCGAGTTACCGATTCGCACGCGCGAACTGGCTCATGTCCACGGCATCGATATCCAGCGCGTCACGATCCGCGCCCAGAAAACCCGCTGGGGATCGTGCTCGGCGCGCGGTACGATCTCGCTGAATTGGCGCTTGATCCACGCGCCCGCCAGCGTCGTCGATTACCTCATCATCCATGAGCTGATGCACCGTCGCCAAATGAACCACTCCGCTCGTTATTGGGAACTGGTGGAAGCAGCCTGCCCCGATTATCGTAGCGCAGAGCTGTGGCTGAAAAAGAACCGGCTGGAAGTCGCGCCTTAAGCCGAAGGGCTATCTTATTTCGCGGGCGCAGCACCCGGAGGAGCCGTCGGCGTTGACGACGACGCATTATTCGAAGGAACCGTTCCTTTTGCCGGAGCTGGTTTCTGGAAGAAGTCCCGGGCAATCCCCGCCGCAATTGGATCGGTCGGCGCCAGCTTCAGGACCCCATCACGGAGCGCCTCGATAAATTCGGTCTGCCTTCCCGATTGTTTCAACATTTCCAGGGCGGGCGCATTCTCCGCATTCATGATCGTCATCCGCTTATTGAGCGCGGTGATGTCCCGGATACAGGAAAAAATCAGCGTCACGAGCATGATCGCAATCGGGACCGAGATCGGAAATTGGAACTCCGCCCGCGGCTGCGGGGCGATTGCCCCCATCGCATCCGGGTTAGGCGTCGGGCTAAACGCGACCGGGGTCATCTGCAAGACGGGCTCAGCCGGTTCCGGCGAAACCGGGGCCGGTACTACAGGCGTTGGCTCCTGAGGCGATGACGGATTATTTGGCTTCATTGCGGTGCAGCGGCGGGTGCAGGCGTGGGCGGTTGCGGGGCTTGGGGCGCCTTGTTGGTGTTGGTCGCGGGGAGCGGCGCGGGCGCGCCATCCGTGCTCATCGCTTCAGGACTGGTGACCACGACCTTGATTTTGTTTTGCGCAAGGACTTCCACCAAAGCTGGATCACGCTGCGAATCAACCGCCATTCGTCGCAGCAACTGGTTGATCGTTCCATCCAGGCGCTGATAGAAAGCGACCTTGTTCTGGATTTCCTTTTGTTGCGCCATTGCCCGGTCCCAGGTCTGGTAAAGCGCCGTTTCCGCCAGGGTCAGTCCCGCATAAAGCAGCGAAAGCGCAGTCAGGATGCAAAAGGAAATGAGTTTCATGGAAATCGGGGAAAATGTACGTCGAATCTTATCTCATGCGAGCAATACTTTTACCACCCCAGCCTAAGTTAAAAATCGGCAATGAAAAGCCGCTCCTGAGGAAGACCTCAGGAGAAACCTATGCTGGCCACTGCTATTCCCCATGAGGAAGGTTCGCAGATTTCACCGTTTTACCAAGTTTCGCTTGGAACGCTTGCCGCCCAGAATAGGCGCCGAAGCACCTACCCTGGGCCGCAATATCACCTTGAACGGCGGTTACCGCGGCACCAGGCCATTCCGGAAAACATTCTCCCCGGGATAAGGAACCACGGCAGGATTCGGCGTATAAATTTCCGCCACCCCCAGGAGCTTGAGCGCATCAAAGAGCGCCGCGCCACAATGGTTGAACGCCACCGCCGCGTGATGGTGAAAACGGCCCAGCAACACATGCCGGTAGAAGCGACGGAACCCTGGAAGATAAGCTGTGCCAGTGCAACCGAAAGTCTGCGGGTCAAGATCAAGGAAATGGCCTTCCGTGATATAGGCGCGCAGTTTGTCGCCCACTCCATGAACCTGAACCACGGTGATCGGTGAGCCAATGATCTGACCCTCGATTGTGCCGCGGGTGATGTCGGGTGCGGTATCGGGTTCCATCAGGCGCTTCATGATCACCTGATGCTTCATCTCGGGGTTCTTCAGCAGGCGAGTCGCCGTGTTGCCGCAATGGAACATGCCAACCATGTCTTCGATCGGATATTCCTTCAGTTTCGCGTGCAGGTCTTTCGGAATGCTGTGGTTGATGTCGAGAATCGTCACCGTCTGGTCAGAGGCATATTGCGCGAGCAACTCCGCGACCAGGGAGTAGGCATCATTTTCGCATGCAATCGGGAACCCGGTGGAGGCCATGCGCCCGTTGATGAAACAGGGCACATGCTTCAGGGAAAATTCCTGTTCAGACCAACATTGGGTCGCGGCACCGGAGAGCTTGAGAGTCTCGCGGAAATTGTAGATCGCCTTCTCGTAATCGGAGAGGCGTGAGACAAATTCCTCGTCCTTTGGAACCCCCGCCACGGCTTTCTTCATGTCCTCGGCAATCGCCTTCGCGCTGCCTTCCGCCTTCACTTTCTTGATCTCGTTCTGGAGATCGAAGAGTCCCAGTTCCTCGACTTCCACGCCAATGGAGGCAAGCGACGCAACATTATAGTTACACGTCTCGAAATCGCGCGGGCGAGGACCAAATAGGCCAAGGGTCGCGTTCTTCGTGCCCTTGACGACTTTCATGATCTTGATGAAATGGCTGATCTCCACCACACCTTCCTCCGCGCTGACCACCGGCGATTCCGGAATGTGGATGCGGTTGAGAATGCCCCGCTTCTCGACCGCAAGCACGGCCGAGAGTAACCCGCACAAGGCATCGCCCCGCTTTTGCAGCAGGCTCGCGGCGTTTTCTTCCGCGGCAGCCAGAATCATGGCAAAGCCGTCAAATTCCTTGAGGAAAACGGCGTCTTCAATTTCCGGCGAGAAATTGCCGAGGTAAAACACGACCGCGTCAACCCCCGCCGCCTTCAACTGCCGGGCCGCTTCCAAAGCATGTGCCTTGGTCTCGATGATCTGCGATTCACCCTCCGGCGTGACCAGGTTGATGCCCGCCGCCTTCGCCGCATTGCGCAAACGCTGCGTCCGTTCATCGGACAAGGCGCGGGGAAAACAATTCCGCGAAGCTGAGACGAGGCCCAGCGTGATATCAGGTGAATACTGGCCAATAGGGAGATGCATGGTGAATGAGGGGATTGATGAGTTAATTAAATGGGAACGTCTGCTCTGGTGGCTAGACTCTTATTGGTAACAGTGCAGCCTCCAACTTCAATTCGAGAGCAGAGAACATGGCAATCAGTATTAATGCCTCGCTTCCCTTGCAAAGCCGAGGCTTACTTGACAGTAAAGTCATTTTAGCTCGGTCATCCTGAGCCTGTCGAAGGATCAGCCCCCGGTGACTTGGAATGATCGGGGAATGTCGAACATCGATGCAAGCTGATCCTTCGACGGGCTCAGGATGACGGAATTGACAAAACGATATTTTTGCAGAGCTCTTCCGGAAAGCATGCTAGCGTGCCAGCATGATAGAACTCGCTGGTAAAAAGCTGGGCGTGCTCCTGACGACGGCTCCTTCGCATCCCAATTTTCGCCCGGCCCTCGCGCTGATGACCGCGGCGCTTGATGCCGGGGTACGCGTCTATCTCTACTGTGTGGATGAAGGCGTCCGGGCCGTGGCGCTTCCGGAAATCCAGGCGCTCAAGAACCGTGGGGCGAGTCTTTTCGGCTGCGCATATGGGGCGCATCGTCGCCATATCCAGGTGGATGACTCGGCGGCCTGGTCGGGCCTCACCGTGCTGGCGGATGTCGTGGGGAGCACCGACCGCTTCGTTTCCTTTTAACGCTCCCGCCATGTCTATCCCTACCACCCTGGTTATTATTGAAACCGACCCTCGCACCAGTGCGCGGCCCGCGGAAGCGATCCGCATTGCTGCGGGCATCGGCGTCTGGAAAAAGACCGAGGTCACGCTGCTCCTGCGCGGCCCCGTCGCAGGCTACAGCTTGCAGGAATATGCGGATGAATTGGTGGATGAGGATAACTTCACCCGCTATCTGCCCCTCGTGGCCGAGTCGCCCCGCCCGATTTATCTGGAGGACTCCTTCACCGATCTCCCCACCCTGGAAGGTTCGCCTTGGAAATATGAAGTGATTTCCAGCGCCAGGACAGCGGAGTTGATCCGCATCCATGATTACCTGATCCGCTTATGAGTGAACCAACTCCCGCTCGTCGCACCCTGCATTTGATCGTGGAAGGATTTCCACCCGACAAGCTCCCCGCAGCGAAACAACCATCCGATGAAATCTTCAAGCTAACCGAGGCGACTGCCCGCGAAGCCCTGGAAAAGATTTTCGAAGCGGACTCCGTCGCGGTCTGGGGCGAACTCTGATCACCCGTTTACCGGGTGGGATGATCCGCACTCGAAAGCCAACCTCCGGCAATCTGTGCAATCGAGCCATCCGCTCGGCTCACCCACGCAACCACGGCTCCAGGCTGGTCATCGGTATTTGATTGGATGGCCACCGGTTCGGCGGTGAAGTTGCCATTGCCTATTGAAGTCAAAGGCACCTGCTTAAAATCGAGCACCACGAAATCATGTTCAAGTTTCCGGCCGCCGTTTTCTCCCCGCTTCACATCCGTCACAACATTGAAGCCCAGGAAAGCGACATTCAACATCAGCGACTGCCCCTGACCATTTGAGCCGGAAGAATATGAGGTGCTAATACTCTTCTCCTTCGCATGAACCGTCATCGAAAGACTTCCCGTTTTCTCTCCGCCTCCACTCGGTAGTCCCGAGACGAGCCAGGTGCGTCGCCATTCCTGGCCATTGACCACGAACTCCGGGGTGTAAACCGAATCCTGTCCCAGCCGCGCCGCATAATCCCGTTGACGCTGCGTGTACTCCGCCCGGGCAAAGCGATCCGGCCATCCCAGGCCGTCCCAATAATCGACATGAAATGCGATCGGGAAAATCGTTGTCCAAAGGTCTGATGACGTTTTGTATCGATTCAACCACTCTTCAGCGGGTGGACAGGAACTGCAACCTTCCGAGGAATAGAGCTCAATAAGGGAGGAGGTAGGAGCCCCATTTTTAATCACAAGGTCTTGGGAAAATAGGATAGTCGACATGAGAAAAAGGCCGAGACTCGCGAGAATTGGAGATTTGATGGAATAATTCATACAAAGGGCGGTGTGCCGTAACCGCTTCCTTGATAGGAGACTTGAGGCAGAGGACTTATTCCCAAGCTGGAATTAAACTTGTCGGGCGAGAAACGGGGAGTTAAGCAAGCGTCATGGCTGAGATGTTTTTCGGAACACTACTGGGACTGCTCGCCTATTTGGTAGTGCGGATCATCCTGACCGGCATCTACACCGTCGACCAGAACGAGCGCGCGGTACTGACCACCTTCGGTCGCGCCGAACGACTCCAAGGCACAACGCTCGAAGATCCCATTTCAGAATCGCTGACGGATGAGGAGAAAGAACGCTACGCCTATCCGCAGCTCCGCGTCATCGGACCCGGCGGGCCTTATTTCAAGATGCCCTGGCAAAAGGTCTACAAAATCACCGTGGCCACGCAGACGCTCAACATTGCCTTTGACCCGGAAGACCCACGCGCCAATAACAACAACCAGCTTCTTGAGGCAGTGACGAAAGACCAGTTGAACACCGGCCTTACCGGGCAACTCCGCTACACCATTTCAGAACGCAATCTCTACGCCACGCTCTTCGCGGTAAAAAATCCGATCGCCCACGTCATCGGCTACTTCGTTTCCGTCCTGCGCGAACGCATCGCCAACTTCGACGCCCCCCCGATGGCCGTCGTCACTGAATCCGCCGTGCCGGATGGCTCCAATGTCGAGCCCGCCGTGGTTCAAGGCATCTCGATCAACGATCTCCGTAAAAATCTGCGCGAATTGAATGAGCAGATGGATCGCGAATGCGCCTCCTCGGCGGCCCGCTACGGCATCCGCCTGGATGCGGCGCTGATTACGAGCATTGATCCTCCGCCGGAAGTCGAATCGGCGCTGGCGGCCATCAACACCGCGCACAACCAGGTCTCTTCCGACATTAGCGTGGCCCAGGCTTCCGCCGATCAGCGGATCGTCCAATCAAAACGCGCCGTCCAGATCGAGACGCTGAAGGCGCAGGCCGAAGTCGAGCCGCTCAACTGGCTCGCCGCGCAGCTTTCTGATTTGCGTAAGAACGGCCCCGACGCGCTTCCGCTTTACCTCCGTAACATTCGCCTGGCCCTCTACGCCAAGGCGTCCCACATCATCCTGGAGATGAAAAAATAACATGGAAGCGATCTTCTCGAGCCTGGGCACGGTGGTCGCCACCACGTTTATCGTTTTCATCGGCTGCTTCGTGGCCTTGCCGACGATCCTGGGCATCGCCCGCTTTCTCGGCTTCTACGTGATCGTCGAAGAACGCCAATGTCTCGTCTACGTGCTCTTCGGTAAAATCCGGCTGATCCTGAATGAACCCGGCCTCCATTTTCCTTTTGCGACCGACCTGAGCTGGCGCGCCCTGTTCGTCAACTTTTTCGGCGATGTCCGCGTTGTCGATCTGCGCCTGGATCAGGAATACCTGCGGAGCCAGCCGGTGAATTCGGAGGAAGGGGCGCCGATGGGAATCGGCGTCTGGTATGAAATGTGGATCAGCGATCCGGTGGCCTATCTCTTCAAGAATGCCGACCCGCGCGGCTCGCTGCGGGCCAATGTCGGCAATGCCACGGTACGCAACCTCAGCAACATGAAGCTCTCCATGATGCTGGAAGAACGTCACCAGATGAGCACCCTGGTTCGTAACGAGGTCAGCGAAAAATCAAAGGAGTGGGGTTACTCGCTCGGCACGGTCTACGTGCGAAAGGTTCACTTCCGCGATACGAACATGATCCAGCAGATCGAGGAGAAAGTCGTCAACCGGCTCCGCCAGGTCACCTCCGCCATCCGCCAGGACGGCACCAATCAAGTCAACCTGATCACCAGCACGGCCGACCGTCAGGCCGCCGTCGAGTTTGCCAAGGCGGCAGCCATGCGCCCGTTCATTGTCGGCACCGCGTTGAATACTATCGCCCAGGACCCTGAAGTGGCGGAGGTGATGTTTGAGATTCTGGAAAACCAGAGAATGCTTGAAGGTAAAGTAAATGTGACCTTGATTCCCCCCGACTTGCGCGGAGACGGTCTCACGCAGTTCCTGACCGCCGGGCAGGCAGTTCAAGGCGGTCTCACCTCTTCACCACCACCGCCGCCTGCCTCAGTTCCACCGCCTCTCCCACCGGGTCTTTAAAACCCCACCCTAGTGGTAAAAAGGATCCCGCGGATCAGGTATCTGCGGATGAACAGGGCTGGGCGTGATCATCTTCATCGGTTCCAGGTCGGGAGGAAGCTTGATCTGCAGGGGATTGATCGGCACCGGTTGCACCACCTTGACCGCCGAACCGGGAGCCTGCAGCGAGGCGGCATCCTGTTTTTGAATGCGCTCCAGGTTGGTCGACATCGGAAGCGCATCCTTCACTTCATCGCTTTCACTGGCGCGGTCGCGGGCATTGGCTGCACTCGACGACATATCAAACATCAAGTCGGCGGAAACCTTGTCGATCTGCGGATTTTTTTCCACGGCAGTCATTCCGGGCGTTTCAATATCTGCGGAATCATTCGCCGTGTCGCGCGTGGACACAGCGGCCCTTTGATCTCCGCCGAGGATGGGAGATGAAACGCCGGTCGCTGAAGTTCCGGAACTCTTGCCTAAAGGAGGCAGTAAGGGCTTGAAAGTGGTGGAGATGAACGGGCGATAAGCGCTGGACGATTTGAGGGAAGGATCCGCGCGTAGTGCAGGTGATCCGGCACTCGATCCGGTTACGCCGAGACGGAGAGTCAGGGAAGTTCCATCATCCGCTGGGGCCAGTCCGGCAAGTCGTGCCAACTCCTTGTTCGCCCGGATGTGATCCAAGGGATCCGCGCTCTTTCCGCCTGTGGATGAAGCGGAGCCCGCGCGAACCTGCTCGTAATTCTGAATCAGCCAATTTTTGTCAGCATCGGACTTTCCCTGCACGTTTTCATGACTGTTGTCATCGGAGCTGTTGTCGTGAGATGCGATGCCGGTCGAATCGGAGCTATCATCTGAGGGAGCATTGATGTCCGGGCCGTAAGGAGACGTGGCCCGGGCGTGGGGCGTGAAAATCAGGCCCACGAACAAAATCCCGGCTGCACAACAGGCCATTTTCATCGCTTACTGACTATACGCCTGTTGAGAAAACATTTCAATGCCGTCCTCACGAGGGAAAAATTTCCAGAAAAAAACATTTTTGAGAGGAGAAAAAATGATTTACCTCGCAGGCGCGAGCGGCTAGCAACAACCCATGGCAACTAAAGCAACCCCCAAGAAAACCACGAAACGTAAACCCAACGCAGCCTTCCTCAAGCCGGTCACTCCGGATGACAAACTCGCGGCAGTCGTCGGCGCCAAGCCACTTCCCCGCACCGAGATTGTTTCCAAGCTCTGGGTCTACATCAAAAAGAACGGTCTTCAGGACAAGAAGGTGAAGACTCAGATCAATGCGGACGATACGCTCAAGGCGATCTTCGACGGCAAAAAATCCGTGACCATGTTCGAGATGAACAAGTATGTCTCGGGTCATTTGAAGGCTTAAGCACGTTGTGTTCGTTGCAGCGGCGGTTCATCACCGCCGCTGCTCCTTCTCTTTGGGTGATGATGCACCCCATCCAAGTCTTGAGGGTGGAATCGACGCGGGTCGGCAAACCGATTCGTCAGCCCATTCACCCCCGTTCGCACGCATTTTGAAAATGATGAATGCCTTGTGGAAAACTCTTAAGGTCGTCCTGCTGGTTGGACTAGTTTTAGTCCAAGCGGGCTGTGCCACTTCAGAAGCCGATTTGGGATATAAGCCCCAATCGAAAGAATACACCACTTCCGGTGATAATTCGTATCACGGCTGGGAAGCTCCTCCTCCAGCAGCCAGCACGCAATAATCGAAGCCTGCCCTAGCGGGATGGCTCAGACATGCTGAGCTGCAATTCGCTTGCGGATGGCGGCGGACGATCACTGTGCAGGCGGTTGACATGAGCGGTCATCCTCATTTGTCCCCAGGCATAGCCCCGCTGGAGATCGATGGGATCGGGACGAATCTGGCCTGCACTTAAGTTAATCCGGTTGCGTTTCTGCCACGCATCCATCTCCCCCTTGGAGATACCGGCAAAAACATGGGCCGGAACGGTAAAATCACTGAACGTCCATTCGCGGACTTTTTCGAAGATGGCCGCATCCCGGGTTCCCGGGCGGGTTTCGACCACTTTCTCATACAGATCGAATAAGTCTTTGGCAGCGGTCTTGGGAGGCTCCGTCTGCGTGATGGGACTGAGATCGAGTTGAGGCGCAGATTCTTGGCTGGATGAAGCCAGTCCGGGTTCAGACGATTTGCTCATGGTGGATGGGGGAAGCGAAGCCTGTGCCAATCAAAGGCGAATATCGCCTTACAGGCCACAACCTTCTCTTCACTTAACCTTGTCGTCAAGTTGAAACCCCTGCTTCGTCTCTCAGGACCAACGAAATCCAAACCGCAAATGGGCACTGCAAACTGCATTCATCCCGGCCTCGGTAAGTGCACAATCCTCCCTTTCCGCTCGTTCCTTTGACGAGGGTTGTTTCGCCAAGCATCTAACCCGTAAAGGGTTCTGCGCCCAGGTCTGGCATGGCATGCCCGATGCAAAGGGAAGGATAAGCAATGGCTCATGTTGCCGTCAGGTTCATTTGATCACGACTGATCGAATTTTATCCGTCGTACGCGTGAGCCAAAAACCATCAAACAAGAAAGAGTCTTATGCCCCAAACTATCAATAAAACCATCGATGGTCAGATCATCGGGGGAACATTCTCGGATCGCGAAAATGCAGACAAGGCCGTCGAGGCATTCAGCGAACTGGGTATCCCCGCCAGTAACATCGAAGTCATTGTTCAACTCAACGATGAACAAACCAAACAGGTCTACACCGACATCCTGACGGATCGTGGCTTCTCGAATTCGCAAGCACGGTACTACGACACCGCCATCCGCGAAGGTAAGGTTCTGGTCGTCGTGTATGGAGTGCTCGAACCCGCACCGGTCATCGATGTCTTTGACCGTTTCAAAGCCGAGTACAATCCGAATGGCTCACGCAATCTCCGGGACGACGTCGCCGGTATGACCATCGGTGCCGCTGTCGGAGCTGCTGCGGGTGGAGTGGTCGGCGCTGCCGTGGGAGGTCCCGTGGGTGCTGCTGCCGGCGGAGCCGCTGGCGCGGTTCTTGGCGGAGGCGCTGGTGCTGCGGCAGGAAAAGCTGCGGAACATCGCAAATAAATCAGACCAAAATTAAAAAAATGAACCGGAGAATTCTTTCTCCGGTTCATTTGCGTACTGGCACCTGCGATACAAAGAGCGTCCCCGAGCTGTAGCCCTGGAACGAGATCCAGATTCTGGTTATTTAGTCGGCAACTCCACAGGCGTCTCCTTGTGCTCATGGGACTGCTCGCGGAAGATGTTTTCTTTCAATTGTTTTTCCGCAGTGAGCCAATAATTCAAGGTTCGCCCCTTCGGACGTCCGTCCACTTCATAGAGATAGCGGGCAAGGCTTTTGGTATTTTGATGGGCAAGGGAGTTCATACGTTGGGAAGGTGCAAAGGCTGTGCCAGTGCCGAGCAATCGACTAGTCTGCTCTCTATCAAGGACTTGCGCACTAGGCTTCATGTCAGCTTCCCGACATTACGCCCTGAGTTGCCTTAACCTTCGTGCATGATGCAGGGACGTTCGATGACTTGAACTGATCCTCGACAAGCGCGGCGAGATGGATTCAATAGACCCATGTCCCAAGCCAGCAACCGACATCGCGAATTGGTCAAAGAAATCCGAAAGCTGGATCAGGCCTACTACCAGGAAGCCCAGCCGCTCATCTCTGACCAGGAGTATGACCAGCTCTATCGCGAACTGCTCGATTTGGAGGCCGCCCACCCCGATCTGCGGACGCCCGATTCCCCCAGCCAACGAGTAGGCGGCGAACCATTGTCCCATTTTACGTCGGTGCCGCACGCGTTGCCCATGCAGAGCCTCGACAACACCTATTCCGCCTCCGAGCTCGAGTCATTTGTGGATCGCATCCAGAAATCATTGGAGGGCGAAAAGCTCGGCTTCGTCATCGAGCCGAAGATCGATGGGGTCGCCGTCAGCGTCCGATATGAACACGGCAAATTCATCCAAGGCCTTACCCGCGGCGACGGCCAAAAAGGCGACGATATCACCGCGAATCTTCGCACCATCAAAAACCTGCCTCTGGAAATCAAAAGCAAAGCCCCTGTTCTTGAAGTGCGCGGCGAGGTCTACTATCCGCAGGCCGCCTTCGACAAGCTCAACCGCCAGCGCGAAGCCGCAGGCGAGGCCACTTTCGCCAATCCCCGCAATGCCGCCGCCGGGACGCTCAAGCAGCTCGACTCACGCCTCGTCGCCAAGCGCCCGCTCTCCATTGTGCTTTATGGACCCGGCGAGTTACGTGGCGTCGAATGCGCAACCCAGCAGGAATGGCTGGAACTGGTGGCAAAAATCGGGCTACCTGTCCCGGAGCGAACCTGGTTCTGCGAGACGAAGGCCGAGCTTCTGAACGCCATCGAAGACCTGGATCAGGCGCGCAAGGGATTCTCCTACGCCACGGATGGCGCCGTGGTGAAGCTCAACGAGTGGCGGCTCCGCAACGCTTTAGGCGCCACATCGAAAGCCCCGCGCTGGGCCATCGCCTATAAGTATTCCGCCGAGAAAGCCGTGACGACACTGGACAACGTCAGTTTTCAGGTCGGTCGCACCGGGGTCATCACGCCGGTGGCGGAACTCAAGCCGGTGCTGCTCGCGGGTACCACGGTGGCCCGCGCAACGCTTCATAACTTTGAAGAGATCAAACGCAAGGACATCCGGCTGGGCGATCACGTCACGATCGAAAAGGCGGGCGAAATCATCCCTGCCGTGCTCGGCGCGGTCACTGAAGCCCGAACCGGCGCAGAGAAGGTCATTGAGCCTCCCAAGGCGTGCCCGGCCTGCGAGACCGAACTCGGCTGGGACGGCATCTTCCTCCGTTGCCCCAATCCCTCCTGCCCGGCGCAAACCCAGCGCAAGATTCAGCATTTCGCCCAACGCGGCGCGATGGATATCGACGGCATGGGCGAGGCGCTGGTGGAGCAACTCGTCGAGGCCGGGCTGGCCAAGGATCCCGCCGACCTCTATCAGCTCACCGAGGAAAAACTCCTGACATTGGAACGGATGGCTGAGAAATCAGCCCGTAATGTCCTTGCGGGCATTGAGGCGAGCAAGCAGGCCGATCTCTGGCGGCTCATCTTTGGTCTGGGCATCCTCCATGTCGGGGCTGGCTCCGCCCGCGCACTGGCCAATCATTTCGGATCGCTGGAGGAAATCGAAAAAGCCACGGAGGAAGATTTGCTCAAGATTCGCGACGTGGGCGATGTCGTGGCCCAAAGCATCGTGACCTGGTTTGCGCGCGAGGAGAACCGCGAGCTCCTGCATCGCTTGCGCACAGCCGGTGTGAATACGAAAGCACAGCAGGTGGCCGTCCGCGCGGATGGAACCAACCTCGCGGGAAAGACCTTCGTCCTGACCGGAACCCTGAGCGAACCGCGCGAGAACGTGAAGGAACGCATTCTCGCTGCAGGCGGCAAGGTCTCCGGCAGCGTGAGCAAGAAAACAAATTACGTCGTTGCCGGGGAAAATGCGGGGTCGAAATTGGAGGATGCGCAGCGGCTCGGCGTGACCGTCCTGACCGAAGCGGAATTTGCGGAGCTTGCGAAAGATTAAGCCAATCTTTATAATAACGTTATCGCGTTAACTTTTTTCCTGTGAGAATTTTCGTTCTTTTTTTCATCCTCCTCCTCTTCCTGTCCACAACATCCGGGCTCAGGGCCCAAGGTAGCCCCGGCGAAATGCAGGATGAGGAAGCTGCCCGGGAAAAGCTGCTGAAGGCAGAGGATCAACTGGAGAATATCCAAGCCAATTCCGAGACGACGAAAACGGCGGTCGATGGCATGAAGACCACCATCACCAAGCTCCAGGCCGACCTCAGCGCCGTGCAGGCCGACAATGCCTCGCTGAAAGAGCAACTCGCCAGCCTTCAGGCCGCCTTTGATAAATCCGAGGCCGCCCGCGCGAAGGAGCGGCAAGTCTTGCTCGATGAAGTGGCCAAGATGGTGGCGGCGGGAAACAAGGGATCAGGAACCTCCAAGCCTAGCTCCAAGAAAAAGGAGAAAGATCCGACCTCCTCCGAAAACACGCCTCCCGCAACTCCAGCGAAAACGACCGATACTCCCCCCAGCACGACATCGACGGCATCCAGTGCGAAAACGGACACCCCTCCCGCCGCTTCCATCGACAGCAGCAATTCGACGAACTCCGCCAGTTCCACCCCTGAGCCCACCGCCGCCCCGGTAAAAACACAAAAAGGCTATTATCATATTGTCGCCAGCGGCGAAACGCTTACTCTTATCTGTAACGCCTACCGCCAGGAGGGCGTCCATGTCACCGTGGCTGAAATAATGAGAGCCAATAGTTTGACGGATAAGAGCATTCTCAAAGTGGGGCAAAAGCTCTTCATCCCCAAACCGGGAAATTAACTTATGAGCGAACTTAAAGGGGTGAATAGTGAGTCGCCAATGTTATGGCGGGTAAAAAAAGCTCCGGATGATTCCATCTACGGGCCGGTGGATGCGGAGACCTTGAAGGAGTGGGCCAATTCCGCCCAAGTCGCGCCCCTCGACATGATTGATGAGAGCGACGAAAACTGGCGCGTGGCCTCCGATGTCGAGTTTCTCGAAATGTTCTGGCTGGTCAAGTTGCCCGACTCGGAAACTTACGGGCCGACCACGGTAGGCACCTTGCGCGAATTCATCCATGAAGGCTTGATCAGTGAAAAGACCCTGGCGACCCATGTGAAGTCGAACCAGTCACTGCCGATCGCCGCGCTCTTTGCCGCGCTGGAATTTGAAAAAAAGCGTGCCATGAAGCGTCCGCCCAAGGAGGCCATGAAATCGACCGCCTCGCTCGCCGTCGACATGGCCAAGGACCAGCGCATCCGCCAATTGGAGGAGGATCTCCGTGAACTGCGCCGGGAACACGATTCGCTCGTCCATCGCTACCGTCAACTTTCCCTGCAGATGCAGGAAAGCACCAAATCGCCCATCATCGTCAAAAAGGGTTAGTTGTGCTATCTTGGGCAGTCGAATCCGCTGAAGCGGTTCGCCTCGAACCCCATCCCCACCCCGACTTATGTCCAATCTCATCCCCGTCACAGTCATCACCGGCTTTCTTGGCGCAGGCAAGACCACGCTTTTAAATCGCATCCTCACGGAAAAGCACGGCAAGCGCATCGCCGTCATTGAAAACGAATTCGGCGAGATCGGCATCGATCACCAGCTCGTCATCCAGTCGGACGAGGAAATCTTTGAGCTCAACAACGGCTGCATCTGCTGCCGGGTGCGCGGCGATCTCATCCGCATCCTGGCCAAGCTCCGCCAGCGCCGCGATAAGTTTGACGTGGTGCTGATCGAGACCACGGGCATGGCCGATCCCGGTCCCGTGGCGCAGACCTTTTTCACGGATGAGGAAGTGAAGGAGAGCTTCAGGCTGGACGGCATCGTCACGGTCGTCGATGCCAAGCATGTCGGCCTTCACTTCGATGACACCCGCGAAGTCCGCGAGCAAATCGGCTTCGCCGATGTCATTCTCTTGAACAAGACCGATCTCGTCCCCGCCGCTGAGTTGGCCACGACCGAGGCGCGCATCCGCAAGATGAATCCCATGGCCAAGGTCTATCGCACGGAGAATTCAGCCATCGACCTGGACAAAGTTCTCAATGTCGGCGGCTTCGACCTGAAGCGCGCGCTGGAACTCGAGCCCGACTTCCTGAAAGCCGAAGAAGAACATGATCACGATCATGACCATGAGCCCGAAGGTCATGAGCATCATGAACACGAACATGAGCACCATGACCATCATCATGATGAAGACATCACGTCCGTCGGCATCAGCGCCCCGGGCGATCTTGATGAAAAGAAAATCTCCGACTGGCTCGGGAAACTCCTGCGGGAAAAAGGCCAGGACATCTTCCGCATGAAAGGCGTGCTCGCCGTCAAGGGCCGCGACATGCGCTTCGTTTTTCAGGGCGTTCACATGCTGATGGACGGTCGTCCCGACCGCTCCTGGGGCACCGATCCCCGCCACAACACGATCATCTTCATCGGCCGCAACCTGGATCGCCAGGAGCTGACCGATGGCTTCAAGGCGTGCCTGGCCCACTGACCCTCCGCTTTACGTCTCCGGCTGATGATTCCGCCGAAGCAGTAAAGCTGCGGCCACTTTTAGGGAGCACCAGACCGCACGGGTAGCATCATACTGGAGCGGATAAGTTTCCACGCCCTCGACGATCTGTCGCAGGAGCGAATCATCTTTGATCCCGTGGACCAGCCTCAGGCTCGGGGTCAGCAAGAGTGTACCCTCGTGCTGGCACAAGGCATACCACCGGTTTAGCTCCACAAAACGCTCCCCGTCCTTCTTTTTGGTGAAGGCTCGTTGCCGGTCAAAGGTTATGGCCGGATTAAAATGGGGCTTTAGAAAGGACCAAAAATCCTTCGCATAGAAGGCCACGCCATTGATCATGTTCCGCATTTGCCAGCGGTTGTCCTTGATGTGATACCCCATGATCAGGCGCTCTGGATTCCACAACTTCATGAAAAATTCGAAGCAATCTTTCCTTACCGGCAGGACATCGCCTTCCCACCAGAACCAGCAGTCGCAATCGACCTGTTCGGAAATATAACGGGCCACGTAGGCCCATTCGGCGGAGATGAGTTCGCCTCGCGAAAGACCTGCGGGATCCAGATAAGGAATCGAATGATGCGGCAGGGATGTCCTCAGGGGCGATCCCAGGGAATCAATAAATAAAAACTGAAACGGTCTCTCCATCTCCACCAGGTCGTCCCAGTGATCCAGAATCGATTGGAAACGCGTCCTTTCCTTCTCCGTATGATAGGACATGACGAAAAGGAGCATAGATGCGGTCTATCGGCCCGGTTCGTGGTCAAAAGTCAAAGCAAAACGGGGCACAAGGCTTCGCGAGGGTTGACTGATTTTAACTTTAGTCATTCTGCGGGGAGGACTAAGCTAGCACCATCTCCCTTCCGAAGCCCCTTGGGCAACCCTTGATCCGGACTTATCTTTCACCATGAATCTCTCTCCCAAACTCCGCTCCATCCTGTTCACATGGCATGGCAAACTCGACGATTTCATCACCGGAGTAGCTTGGTCTCCGGACGGCAAGCAACTCGCCGCGGCCTCGGTCTCAGGCCAGGTAGCTATTTATGATGCGGCGCAAGGCCGCGCGATCCATCTTTTCGAACAGGCCCATGCCGATGGCACCGATGCACTGGCGTGGCGTCCCGACGGCAAGGCCCTGGCGACGGCGGGACGCGATGGCACCTGGAAGCTCTGGGAAGCTGCGGAAGGAAAAGCTCTCGTTGAACACGAAGCGGGTGCCCTCTGGGCAGAACACCTCGCGTGGAGCGCCAAACCGATCGGCGAGCACGGTCATCTGCTGGCCCTCGGCGCGGGCAACAAGGTGACGCTTTGGAACGAAGCCGGATCGCCTGTCGATAAGCCGATGCCCTTCCCCCGAACTGTGGCGGAAATCGCCTGGATTCTGGGTGGTGCCACCCTGGCCGTGGCCACCAGCGTGGGCGTCAGCGTGCGCGACCCTTTGACCGGTGAAGACGAACAGCATTTCAAGTCCAATGATCCCATCCTCAACATGGCTTTCAGTCCATCCGGCAAATGGCTGATGACCGGCAATCAGGATTGTTCCGTGCATGTCTGGAATACCGATAACGGCTCCGAAATGCACATGCGCGGCTACGCGGCCAAGGTGCGGCAACTGGCGTGGCATCGCGGCAGCCGCTGGCTGGCCGCAGGTGGCGGCGACGCGGTTTCCGTCTGGGATTGCTCCGGACGCGGTCCGGAAGGGCGGACGCCCACGGTGTTGGAATCGCACACGGATCAGGTCAGCGCGCTTCACTATCAACCCGAGGGCGACTGGCTCGCCTCCGGCGCAAGGGACGGCAGCATTGCGGTTTGGTCACCCACGCAGCGGCAGCAACTCATCAGCCGGGCCAAGATTTCGAGCGGCGTCACTCGCGTAGCGTGGTCCCCGGATGGCAAGCTGCTTGCCGTCACCGGGGAAGAAGGCGAAGTGCAGGTCTTGTCCGTCGAATAACCATCAGCGCCGGGGTGGCAGCCAGTCCATGTAGTAGTACATCTGCCCGATGCACCAAATGAGCGTGCTGACGAGCAATGCGAGAAAGAAATTGGCCACCACCACCTGCGCCATCAGCGACCAGGTCCAGTCACTGGCGTGCCCCGAGGTGGCGCTGAGGATGAACTGCACGAGCGGCCAAACGACACAGCCCATGCCGACCGTGGCCGCCGTGATATAGAGAAAGCTTTTCCAGCCAAGTTTCTCTTTCCAATAAGCCTGATCTTGCGGTGAAAGGGGCATGACTTGGGAGAATAAGGAAAGCTGGTAGATGTGACAAGAGATTGAAATCACGCCTCGACCAAAGGCTCCCGCGTCGCTAAGCAAGGCGGAATCCTTTTATGCCTGACGACTCCGCCTCTACTCCCAAGCCGCTCCTGAACGGCTGGTTTGTCCCCAACGATATCGACGGCTTCTTCGGTCTCTTCGTTGACAATCTTTGCCAGCTCATCGTCATCGTCAGCCTCTGCCCGCTGATCGCCGGATTGCCGGTCGAATTGGTCGTGGGCCGCATCCTGCCCGGCATCGCCATCTCGCTGGTGGCGGGAAATGTCTTCTACGCGTGGCAGGCTCATCGTCTTTCGAAGAAGACCGCCAAACCCGTCACGGCGCTGCCGTTCGGCGTGAACACGGTCAGCCTCTTCGCTTTCATTTTCCTGATCATGGGCCCGGTTTATCATGAGACCCACAATGCGGAACTGGCCTGGAAGGTCTCTCTTGCTGCGGGCTTCCTCGGCGGCGTGATCGAGATCGTCACCTCCTTCTTCGGCGATTGGGTCCGCCGACATACGCCCCGCGCCGCGCTGCTTTCGACATTGGCCGGAGTGGCGATCACCTTCATCTCGATGGGGTTCATCTTCCAGATATTCAACTCGCCCCTCGTCGCGGTTTTCCCGGCGCTGCTCGTGCTAATCGGATTTGCGGGACGTGTCCGCTGGCCTTTCTCGTTGCCGACCGGACTCATCGCGGTGCTGATCGGGACGGCAGCGGCGTGGCTTCTCCGCAGCCTCCATCTCGCCCCCATGCCAGTCTGGCCCGATTCGCACCTGGAGCTCTACGCGCCGTTACCCATCGTCGGGGAAGTCCTGGGGCTGCTGATTGATCCCCATGTCTGGAGCTTCGCCGCCGTCTTCATCCCCATGGCGGTACTGAACGTCATCGGTTCGATTCAGAATCTCGAAAGCGCCGAGGCGGCGGGAGATAAGTTCGACACCCGTTCCTCCCTGCTCACCAACGGCATCAGCGCGTTGGTGGGCGTTTTCTTTGGTAACCCATTCGCGCCGACGATCTACATCGGGCACCCCGGCTGGAAGGCGATGGGCGCGCGGGTCGGCTACTCGGTGATGAACGCGGTCGCGGTGACTCTCATCTGCCTGACCGGTGCCGTGCCGTTCCTGCTCTATTTCATGCCGATTGAGGCGACGCTGGGCATCCTGCTCTGGATTGGGCTGATCATCACCGCACAGGCGTTCCAGGAAGTGCCGCGCATCCACGCCCCGGCGGTTGCGATTGGCTTCATTCCCTCGCTGGCCAACTGGGGACTCTTCCTGATTCAAACCACGATGCAAAAGGTCTCGCCCGGCTTCACCCTGAAGCATGCCGCGGAAATCTTCAGCCCGGAACTTTTTCTCAACGGCATGATCTGCCTCGCCCAGGGCTTCATGTTCATCTCCATCTTCTTCAGCGCGATCATGGCCAAGATTATCGACCGGCGTTGGCGCGCGGCCGCCATCTGGTGCCTGTTAGCGTCAGCGGCATCCGCCTGTGGCATCATCCACGGCTTCGTCTTCACCGACGACGGCAGCTTCGCCCCGGCTTTCTTCCATTCACCCAGCCTGGCCGGCCCCTTCCCCTCTGGCCTCGATTTCGCCCTGGCATACCTGCTCGCCGCCGTTGTTCTCATGGCGATGCATTTCCTCAAGCCAGGGGAGATCAAGCATTGAGTTTCCGTCATCCTGAGCTTGTCGAAGGATCAGCCTTCGGTGATTTGAGCTTCACCAGTTATGTCGAAAATGCATGGGAAGCTGATCCTTCGACAAGCTCAGGATGACAGAACTTAAAGAGAAAGTCTTTGCGGTCTAACGAATCACTTCGACTTCCGAAACGTCGCCAAATACGCGTAGCGTCCGCCGACGGAATGCAGCGTCAGTTTTCCAATACCCTGTGCATCCATCTGGCGCAGATGATCCAGCAACTCAGGCCGGTAGTGGACGTGAAAGAGCTCCAGCCAGCGCTTGAGGATGACCTGAAACCAGGCGGGCAAATCGGCTTGATCCCAGAAATCGACGACATAAAAAGCGGCGCGCGGCTTGAGGTTGGCGAGCGCGGCATCAATAGCCTGTGCCCAGGGGGGAATCATCGACAGTGAATAGGAAAAGAAAGCGGCATCGAAAGGCTCCTCCAGTCCGAACGTCGCGCGATGGTCGAGCTGCTCCGCGAAGCAATGCTGGAGCATGATGCGCGATTCGAGACCCGCGCTCTTCACCTTCGCGGCGGCGGTGGCCAGCATCTCGGTGGAGACGTCGAGACCATAGCAATGGATATCGGGCCGCTGCTTCGCGAGCCGGATCAGGTTGCGCGCGGTGCCGCAGCCGATTTCCAGCACGCGGTCACCGGACTTCAGTTCCATGTCACGCAGGAGCCGGTCGCGACCGAGCAGGTAGTACTTGCGGGTGATATCGTAGACGTACCGCGTCCAGCGATACATCGCGTCCATTTCTTCAGTGGTGGCCATGCAAAGGCGTAACTAAACAACAAGGCCTCGCCTTAAGAAAGCTAAACCGCCGCCCGGCGAAATATTTCCGCCAGCCCCGCCTTATCAAGCCGCTTCTCCGCAATGGCGATCATGGCGTCGTAAAGATGGCCATTGTCTGGCGTTTTCAAAACGCCATTGAGTTCAAGAAAAACCAGGGCAGTCGCAACGGCAATCCGCTTGTTGCCATCGAGGAACGCTTGAGCTTGCGCCAAATGAAAGGCATACGATGCCGCGATATCGAATAGATCGCCGCTTGCGTAGTGATAGGTGTTCATGGCCGAACCAAGTGCCGATTCGATCAAGCCATGATCCCGGACGCCATCGGTTCCACCGAACCGTTGTAATGACATGGCGTGAAGCCGAAACACGACTTCCGTGCTAAGAAACTCTGGAGTCTGCACGGGACTATTGGGCTAATTTTTGGAAGAGCTCAGCACGTTCCGTGAAAATGCGGTCCGCAACTCGTACTGCTTGGTCGAAATCCGCATACCGGACTTCACCTGCAACTGACTTTGCTTCCAGCCGCTCCTGTAATGAATTCAAGACGACGCGCTGCTCCTCAGCGGGCAGGGCCTCAATTTCATGGATGATCTGGATCGCAGTCACGGGTAGAACATAACGATTCCACCGCATAATTCAAGCCAGCAAGGCTCGCCCCTGATGAGCTAGCCTTCCAACTTCACGGTTACAAGTCATCGTGAAGCTAAGCGCCTACTCCATCACATAAAGATGGAATCCGCCGTAAATGGCCGAGCGATCCTCCATCAACAAGGCCTTCGAGAGAGCTTCCTTGTAATCGAATTTGGCCTTCAAGGTCGGAGGCAACGCGGTTTCAACCGGCGAGCCCGTGGCTGCCGTGCGGAACACGATCCGCGAGCCGGGACGACCGACGCGGGCGATTTCCGTCCACATCTCGGCGATCTGTTCTGGACGCATCCAGTCCTGGGAATCGAGGAAGACGAACCGGTCGAGCGATTTGTCCGGCTGCGACTGCATATACTGAATCAGCGTCGTGTTCGTCACGGAGACGCGATCCAAGTTGTCCCGCAGGGTCTGGAAATTCTCTTCCTTCAGGTACTCCGGCATGGCGAGGCGGGCGGCACGGTCATAGCCACGTCCGAAGGCCTGCCAACCGAAGTAGTTCTCGGAAATGGGGAAATCGCAGGCCAGGCGCTTGACCCGTTCCCGGTACATGCCGACGAGGCCACCAGGGGTCTCGGTCTCCATCGCGCCGAATTGCTGCGGGGGAATGCCGAGCGAGTAAAGCATCACCGGCATGTTGCCGGTGGCGCGGACAAACCAGTTATCAAAGAAAGGCGCGATGTCCTGGTTAAAAATCTCTTCCTGCTCCTTGCGGCTCTTGGCGGAGAGCAACCGGGCCGGATCCCACTTACACACACGGGCGATGGTGTGGAGGAAGCGGATGAAATAGCCCATTTTGGCGTAATCGTAGAAATTCTTGGTAAAATACTTGATACGCGGCCCAAAGGTGACGCGACGGATGAAGCTGCCTTTTTCCCAGAAAGCGCGGGTGGTTTCGTCAAGGTGCTCAGCCAGGTAGGTAAAGTAATTCTGGCGGTTAAGCTCATCATCCGCACAGCCGAAGAAAAGGAAGAAATCCTCATAGCTGGGGAGGTATTTGATTGCGGCGAGCTTGAGCTTTAACACGCAAAGATGACTGCGGTTCAGGTCAACTGCATGGATATGCTCGGGCTTGTGGATCAAGTAGTTAAGAACGTTACAGCCACCAGAGGAGATGGTGAGCATCCGGCTCTCGGGCGTTAGCGCCAGGGCCTTGAGATCGACCCGGGGATCTTCCCAAATCTGGTTGTAAACGAAGCTATTGAACCAAAAAGTAAAGAGGCGCTCAGAAATGCCGCGGGAGCTGAGGGGATGGTTGTGGTGGACAGCACCTTCCAAATATTTTGCCGTGGTCGAATTCATGATTTTCTGGAGAGATTGATGGGAGGTTGGAACCAATGCGGGTTTTTTCACCCTAGCCGCCCCCCGCTTCAGGACAAGCCTGAACTCGCCCCGCCCCGCAGGCCCGGAAAATCCTACCTCTGGTCGATCGGCACAACCTTTTTCCCGACCGGGTAGCCGACATACTCGCTGCTGGGGCGGAAAATCTTGTTGTCCTTAAGCTGCTCAATGATGTGGCCGGTCCAGCCGGACATGCGGGCTATGGCGAAAATGGGGGTGAAGAGGTCGGTCGGGATGCCGAGGCTGTAATAGACCGTGGCCGAGTAGAAATCGACGTTGGCGTTGAGCTTCTTCTCCGTCTTGACGATCTCGGCGATCCGGTCGCTCATCTCGACCCACTTGGTTTCGCCCAGTTCCTGGGTCAGCTTGATCGCCATGGCCTTCAGATGCGGCGCGCGCGGGTCAAGCACCTTGTAGACGGCGTGCCCCATACCCATGATCTTTTCCTTCTTGGCCAGCTTGTCGTGCACCCAGGCGTCAACCTTGTCGGGAGTGCCGATTTCCTCGAGCATGTGGATGACCGCCTCGTTGGCACCGCCGTGGAGCGGGCCCTTGAGCGTGCCGATGGCCGTGGTGACGGCGGAGTAGATATCCGAGAGCGTGGCGATGGTGACCAGTGCGGAAAAGGTCGAGGCATTGAAACCGTGATCGGCATGGAGAACATAGGCCATGTCGAGCGTTGCGACCGCTTCCGGTCCGGGCGTCTCCCCGTTGATCAGGTAAAGGAAATGGGCGGCTTCATCCAGATCCGCGCGGATGGGCGGCAGCGGCTTGCCCAAGCGGGCGCGATGAAAATAGGCGATGATGACGCCGACCTTGGCAGTCAGCGAGATGGCCCGGGGGAGGAGTTGCGGCTCCGTTTGTGGCCCAACGGGCGCGAGGTCATAGAGACCGAGCATCGAGATGCCCGTACGCAGCACGTCCATGACGTTGGCATCCTTCGGCGCGTGCTTCAGGAACTCAATCACCGGTTCCGGCAAGGCGCGCGCGGCGTGCAGGTCTGCCTTGAATTTTTCCAGCTCGGCTTTGTTCGGGAGACGGTCGTGCCAGAGGAGAAAAACGACTTCCTCGTAGCTCACCTTGCCCGCCAGCTCGTTAATGTCGTACCCGGCGTAGATGAGGATGCCCTCGTCCCCAAGGACATCACTTAAACGGGTGGTGGCGGCGACAATTCCCTTAAGTCCAGGCGAGGTGACAGGCATGGTAAATCAATTAACAAGCCGCGTGCCACTTTGCCACTGAAAACGGCAAAAATCGCCATTATTAAGAAGGCATACCCACACCTGAAGCTGAGCTAATAGGCCGATTAGGCAGGAACCGCTCCGTCGCCCTCGCGAATAGACTTAACTTCACCCCCGCAACGAGCTAGAGTCGCATCATGCAGAGGGAATTGATCCGCAAGACGCTCGGCCAGCCGCGCGGCCTCTCCATTATTGACCGCGTCCGCCGCCTCAATGCAGAGCTGGATCGACTCGGCATCAAACGCCCCCTGGATGATCACCTCGTACGAAAAGTTATTGGAAAACCTCGCCCAAGCGCAGGTTGAATTTGCGCTGGTGGATGGAGTTGTCTGAATGTCGGCGGACTCATTTATGAGCTAAAATCCATTTGCCGATTGCCAAAGCTGGGCCACCTTTCCCCCATGTCTATCTTTGCTCTTGATCTCACTCAACGTCCACCCCGCAGCCCCCGCACCAAGCTGGGCGGTTACGTCATCCTGCCCCGCATGCTCGACAAAGGCCGCGCCGTCATCAATGGCAAGAACGGCGAGTTCCATTTCGATTGCCCTCTGGATAAGCACCTCCTCAAATTCCTCGATCTCTCGGCCCCGGCTCTCCTTGAGGAACTGAAAACGGGCAAGGGCGATGGCGAAATCCTCGCCTGGATCGGCGAGAACCAGAAAAACAAGCATCACCCGTGGGAGATTGAGCAGTGGTCCGCTTTTCACGAAAAGCGCGGCCCCGACAGCGACCAGGAAACCGCCTCGTTCTTCACCGAGCGCCTCGTCGAACTCGGCGGCGGCACCCGCGAAGACATCAAAACCTGGTTCGACCTCCTCGACCTCGACGACTACGTCACGTTCGGCGGGAAGCCCTGATCCCGGGAATTCTTGAGTCCACCCTCTGCTCATGATAATCTCAAGCTCATGAGCACGGTCGAACAAATCGAAGCGGCCATCGAGAAGCTTCCCCCCGACGACTTCCTTCGTCTCCACGAATGGATTCGCACCCGCTTTGACGACGCGTGGGACAAACAGATCGAGACCGACGCACTTTCAGGCCGGCTCGATCCTTTGGCCGAGGCCGCTCTTGCCGAGCATCGGGCCGGGGGGAGTACAGCCTTCCCGCCGGATGAAAAGTAACGTCGTTGCCAGTTTTTGGAACAACTACAACCGTTTACCCAAAGAGGTTCAGGCTCTGGCCCTCAAGCAATATGCACTTTGGCTATCCAACCCAAACCATCCGTCGCTCCGATTCAAGAAAGTGGGCAACTACTGGTCGGCACGGATCACGGATGATTACCGTGCCGTAGGCATTCGCGATGGTGACACTGTGATATGGTTCTTTGTGGGAACTCACGCGGATTACAACCGCATCTTGAAGGGTAAATCATGAGCAAAACAAAAAAGGATTAATCCACGAAGTGGCAGCAGTTTGAGTGACTTCCTGAAAGAGGAGAACCTTTATGGCAGCGTCGTCGCTCAAGCGGAAAAGGAAATTCTCGCGTGGAAGCTTCAATCCGCCATGAAGGAACGGAAAATGACCATCTCTGCTTTGGCCAAGCGCATGCACACCAGCCGAACCGCCATCAATCGCATCCTCGATCCCGCCAATCCCTCGATCACTCTCGGCACGCTCGAAAAAGCCGCGCTAGCCCTCGGCAAACGCTGGCGGTTTGAGTTCGTGGATGCTTAATTTTGGCTGTTCCTTTTTCCCCTTGAATTTAAAAACTGTCTCTGAGCGGGGAAGCTGATACTTTTGCAGCATGAATCATAGGTTAGCTGGCGCAATTCTTTTAAGTACTGCGGGCATTGTCGCTACAGCGGGCGGTGTTGCTGAACAGGTATCAACTTGGCACACACCCGCTTGTTGGCAGTCAATTGCATCAGCTTTGATACTAGGAGCTATTGGACTCTTCTTTCTTTTCGACAAAAAATCAAATTAGGACACTACCCAAATTTAGTGAATCTTGACGATTTCCATCTATTGACGTATCTATCAGCTGTTCAAATGAACCCATCGACTCCCCCATCCCAATCCCTCCGCCCCTCCGCGGACGCTTGGCTTGACAGTCGAGATAGCCTCCGATTTAGTCGCCGCTAAAAGCGGCATCCTTTAAAACGGCGGTTCCCGGCGCGTGTTGCGCCGACTGGCAGGTGAGCGGAGTCATTTTGCCATTGCTTAACCGTCTCCCGTCCCCTACACCTAACCTTCCGGAATCTCCCGTTCCGGCCCCCAGTTATGATCGTTATTCTGAAACCCAATTTACCCCAGGAAGAAGTCGAGAAAGTCATCGCGGAAGTCGCGAAGCTCGGCTACGAACCCCGCCCCATCCACGGCAAAGTCCAGACCGTCATCGCCGCCATCGGCGATGAAAACACCCGCCAGTCGCTCGAGACCCTCGACGCTTGGCCCCAGGTCGAGCACGTCCACCGCGTCCAAAAGCGCTACAAGCTGGTCAGCCGCGAGGTCAAAAAAGGCCAGGACACCATCGTCAAGGTTCACGGCCAGGAAATCGGTTCCGGCAAGAAATTCGTCTTCATGGCCGGCCCCTGTTCGGTCGAAAGCGAAGAGCAGCTCATGTCGACCGCCAAGGCGGTCAAGGCCCAGGGCGCAACCTTCCTGCGCGGCGGCGCCTTCAAGCCCCGCACCTCGCCTTATGAATTCCAGGGTCTCGCCGAACCCGGCCTCAAGCTCCTCGCCCAGGCGGGCAAGGAATATGGCCTCGGCATTGTCACGGAAGTCCTCTCGGAGCGCGACGTGGAGCTGGTCGCCGGGTATGCCGATATCCTCCAGATCGGCGCACGCAACGCCCAGAACTTCTCCCTCATCGTGGAAGCGGCCCGCAGCGGCAAGACCATCCTGCTCAAGCGCGGCCTCAGCATGAAGATCGAGGAATGGCTGCTCGCCGGCGAATATGTCCTCGCCAATGGCAACCCGAACCTCCTTTTCTGTGAACGGGGCATCCGCACCTTCGAGACTTACACGCGCAACACGCTCGACCTGGGTGCCGTCGCGATCGTGAAGAAAGAGACCCACCTTCCCGTCATCATCGACCCGAGCCAGGGCTGCGGTCGTGCCGACATGGTGCTGGAAATGTGTAAAGCCGCCGCCGCGCTCAATGCCGACGGCCTCCTCATCGAAGTGCACCCGAACCCCGCCGAAGCGTGGAGTGACGGCCAGCAGCAGGTCGATTTCTCGCTTTACGAGAAGCTGGTCAAGGAACTACAACCGTTTATCCAGGCCGTCGGCCGTCCCCTCTAGTCTCCCACCGATATGATCACAGGCGCTCCAGGATCCCCCTCCAAGCGCCCGGCTCAGCCTTCCACCATGGTTCCCCCCTCCAGCGAAGCCCGCCAGACCGTCCTCATTATCGATGATGAGAAGGACGTCCACTATTCCTTCCGGCGCCTGCTGGAGAAGGAACCGCTCGATATTCTCAGCGCCGATTCCGGCGACGAGGGCATCCGCCAGGCGCGCAAGGCGAATCCCGATCTCATCGTCATGGACATCCGCATGGGCCAGACGAATGGGCTCGATACGCTGAAAGAATTGCGGCAGATCAACCCGAAGCAGGTCGTCATCATGATGACCGCCTACGGCACCTCGCAGACGGCAATCGAGGCGATGAAACTCGGCGCGTACGATTACGTCCTCAAGCCGTTCGATATCCCGCAGCTCAAGGGTCTCCTCTCCGAGGCCCTCTCCGCCGCGCAGGCGATGAAGCAGATCGTCGCTTTCCCAACCAAACTCAACGCCGAGGAAATCCGCCAGACCATCGTCGGCAATTCCTCCGCGATGCAGCAGGTCTACAAGCTCATCGGCCAGGTTGCGCCGACCAGCACGACGATTCTCATCACTGGCGAAAGCGGCACCGGCAAGGAACTCGTCGCCCGCGCGATCTATCAAAACGGGGCGCGTCTGGGCAAACCGTTCATCGCCATCAATTGCGCCGCCATCCCGGAAAATCTTCTCGAAAGCGAACTCTTCGGCCATGAGAAGGGCGCCTTCACCGGAGCCCTCGCGCAACGCATCGGCAAGTTTGAGCAATGCGACGGCGGCACCCTTTTCCTTGATGAAATCGGCGATATGCCGCTGACCACGCAGACCAAGATTCTCCGCGTGCTGCAGGAGGGCGAAATCTCCCGCGTCGGAAACAATCAGTCGATCAAGACCGATGTGCGGATCATCGCCGCCACGAATAAGGATCTTTGGCAGGCCGTGCAGCGGAAGGAATTCCGCGAGGACCTTTTCTACCGCCTGAACGTCGTGCGCCTGAATCTGCCGCCGCTCCGCGAACGCACCACCGACGTGCCCATGCTCGCTGCCTATTTCATCAACAAATTCCGCCTCAAGCATCCGGCGGGACCGAGCCAGATTGCGACCGATGCGCTCGCCGCGATCCAGCAATATCCCTGGCCGGGTAATGTGCGTGAGCTGGAGAACTGTATCCAGCGCGCCATGGTCCTCGCGACCGGGAACACGATCACCCTCGCCAATTTGCCGGAGGAAGTCTCGCGCGGTCATCGCAACAATGTCACCTCGTCCGGATCGCTTCCGAAAATTTCATCCGAAAGCGCCGGATCCGCGCCACAGCCAACTCCGACGACGGATGCTTCTTCTGCGTTAGCCAAATCAGCCGATTCCGATAAGACCGGACTTGCTCAGGCCATCGAGGCGCTCTTCGATTTCGCGCGCAATGACAAGCATTTCAAGATCATCGACGCAGCGGAGCGGGAACTGATTGTTCGCGCTCTCGCCGAGACTGCCGGGAACCAGGTGCAGGCCGCCAAGCTTCTCGGCATTACCCGCGCCACGCTCCGCAAACGGGTCGATAAATTCGGCATCCAAAAGCGGATGGCGATTGATTGATTCTGAGCCGGTAGCGGCGGTCTATGGCCGCCGGTCGGTTGACAATCGCTGATCAACGGCCATTCGTAATAGACGTCATGCCCACCGATCCCCCCGCCTGCTTTCTCCATCCAGACGAGACCCTTCTCTGGTCAGGCCAACCCCGGCCCTCCGCCTTTATCCTGCGCGGATTACCCAACATCGTTTACGGCGTCACCTGGTCGGTGCTCGGCGCGTACTGGTATCACGGGGCCAGGCTGGCTCCCTGGGAAGGCTGGTGGCAAATCGTCCCCTACCTGAGCTTTCCTTTCATCCTCGCCGGTTTCAGCTTCTGGCTCTACCCCATCCGCCTCGGCATGCAGGCGCGCCGGACCTGGTACGTCGTCACCAATCAGCGCATCTTCATCGCCGAACGCAACGCCCACGCCGAAACGCAACTCCGCACCTTCACCGCAGAAGAAATGGCCGCGCCCCAGGTCGTGAAGCGAATCGATCATCTCTACGATGTCATCCTCACCCGCCGCGCCCAGGACACTCCCCACCTCAAGCCCCGCCTCGACTCTGGTTTCTTCGGTCTGACCGATGGCGAAGCCGCGGCCGGGGCCGTCAATGAGTCGACGAATCCGTAAGGCCGACGAATTTCAGCCGCGAAAGAACGCAGAGAACACAAAAGACTGAAGAAACGAGACCATCCTTTTTGTTCTTTGTGATCTCTGCGTTCTTTCGCGGCTAATTTAGAAAGTTATACCCCCCGCTGATTCGGCTCCCAGATGATCTTGTGCATCTGGATCTGCATCCGCACGCGCGGCAGGGCATCCGCCATCACTCGGGTGGCCAGATCCAGCGGCGTCATCTTGCCGAAGACCGGCGAGAAAAGAATCGCGTTCACCCGGTCCGCCCAACCCGGAAGACCCGCGAGCACTTGCGCCTTCGCCCATTGGTAATCCTCTTCGGAACCGATGACAAATTTCACCTCATCGCGCAGACCGAGCAATTCCAGGTTCTCCATCCGGTTACGCGCACATTCACCGCTGCCGGGGCATTTCAAATCCATGATCCGATGCACGCGCGGGTCGATCGGCCCGATGTCGTGTGCGCCACTGGTTTCAATGAGCACCGTGTAGCCATGATCCGCCAAACGCGCCATGAGCAGATGCACCCGCTTTTGCAAAAGCGGTTCGCCGCCCGTCACCTCCACCAATCGGCACGGATGCTTCGCCACTTCCTCCATGATCGCATCGAGACTCCACTTGTTGCCCTCGTAAAAGGCATACTCCGTGTCGCAATAGGTACAGCGCAAATCACAGCCGGTCAGGCGCACGAAAATACAGGGCTGCCCGGCATAGGTGCTCTCTCCCTGGATACTGTAGAAAATCTCGTTGATCTTGAGCGTATCAACAGCGGTCTGCCGTTGCGGCGAGGCGTCAAGAATCGTGCTCATGACTGCACTATAACCCGGAACGCCCAAAAACGCTGTTCAAAAAACGATCAGCCTTCCCGCAGAAACCCGCGCAGTTCATCGATCACATGCTTGGTCAGATTCTCCGCCGAAAAGCGATTGCGCGTGATGCCCACCGCCACCTTATAGCGCGGATCAGCATACCCCGCTGAGCCGCCATAGCCTCCGTGGCCAAAACCGGTCTTGCTGCCGCCTTCCCAATAGCGGTAACCCAGACCAAACGGCGGCGTAACGCCCTCTTCATAACCGCTGGTCGGGATTTGCTGCTCAAGGGCCAGCCGGATTCGTTCCGGTGGGAGCAATTCCACGCCATCGACGCCACCCGGCAGAAGCGCCGCGTAGTGTCGCGCGATGGCCCGCGCGTTCATGATGCCGTTGGAAGCGGGAATGCAGGCCTGCCGCGAGTCGGACCGGTTCATCCATCCGGTGAGTGGATTCATGCAGGGCGCAATGTCCTGCTCCGCGGGATTCGGCGGCGGAGGCGGTGTCGCTGGTGGCGGCTGGGGCTCATAATATTCCTCCAGAAAAGCGACTCGCGATTCCAGTTCGGCAGGAATTCCCGCGAACATGGTGGTGATTCCCAGGCGCCGACATATCTCAGCTTCGACAAAAGGTTGGAAGGCCCGGCCATCAATCCGACGCGCGACCTCGCCTAGAATCCAGCCGAAGGTCACCGGGTGATACCGGAGTATTTCGTTGGCTGCCCAGGCCGGTTTCAGTTGCGCGACCAGGCGGCACATCGTGTCCCAATCGCAGAGCTGCTCGTGATCGACGCCTTCCGGCATGTAGGGAATTCCCGAGCCATGGCTCAGCGCATGACGCACCGTGATCCCCTCCTTGCCATTCGCGGCGAATTCCGGCCAGTAATAGGCGATCGGCTTGTCGTAATCGAGTTGCCCCCGCTCGGCGAGCAGATGGATCACGGTCGCAACGATGCCCTTCGTGGTGGAATAGACCGGGAAGAGCGTGTCACCATCCACCGGGGCTCCGGAGCGGACATCGGCCACACCGGCCCAGGCGTCCGCCGCGAGCTTCCCATCCACATAAATGGTCACCTGTGCGCCTCGCTCCTTGCCCTCGGCCACCAACCGATTGAGCAGCGCCTGAATTTTGTCCTGAAGTTCGTTCTGCATCAGAACGTGTTAAGAGTTATTTTTTCCGAAAGCGAGAAAAGAACTGAGCCATTCCGTTCTACCAGTTTAGTAGCTTGTAATCTAATGCGTGATGCGATAGCACAAATCTTATGAGAACAACTCTCAATATCGATGATGACGTTTTGGCGGCGGTTAAATCTCTTGCTACTGCACATCATACCAGCGCCGGAAAAGTCATCTCGGAACTGGCACGCAAAGCGATGTTGTCCTCTGAGAATCAGACGGAAACAAGAACACGCACCAGCGTTCCGTTCTTTACATTTCCCCGTAAAGGGAATGGCAAGCTGGTGACCATGGAGATCGTCAATCGACTGAGAGATGAGGACGAATGAGCTATCTGTATATAAATTTCGACCTATATCGTAGACTCCGACAGTAAACTTTCTTCATTTCGTTTGCTTGAAAAAGGCCATTAATCCCTCTCGCAGTCTCTTCCAAGAGGCAGCGGCTCTATCCTGTCGAGATCCTTCCCAATACGGTTTCCATCGATTAGGATCAAAGCTACCAATCGAGGCATTCGCATAACCGTGGTCAATGCGTAGGGCGAACCGATATTCCTCGCGATGGCACAATCTCTCGATACGTTCCCGGTCATCATTTTGATATAGAATGCCTCGGGTTGTAATAACTCCATGCGTAGCTTCGTGAATCAGTAAACAAGCAAACATCCTGAGATTCCACTGCTGATCCTCCGATCTAAAGTGCTTAGCATAATCAACATTACAAATTCTATCTTTGTGATCGTAGTTTCCAGGTGTAATTAATGGCGAATTAACGATATAACTTAAATTTAGACACACTCTTCGATACCGTCTTGCATCGGTTGATTTAATTAACGCCATCGCTTCGCTAGTAAGCTTCAGAAAATCGGCTTGAAGATGCTGTTCTATACTCATGTCACAAACGGCGACACCATCAATGCGACATAAACAAGATTCTTTCATTAACTTGAGGTAGTAGGCGTGAATAGGGCCACTTACCAAAGTCCAAAAAGCTCGGTAGAGACGTCGCAGAGGATTCATGCAACTCAATACTTCAACACCCGGCTCAAAAAACCCTTCGTGACTTCCGATTTCGGCGCGCCGAAAATCTGCTCCGGGGGCCCGATCTCTGCGATGGTTCCGTTCGCCAGCAGTGCGACCTGGTCCGCCAGCCGACGCGCGAAACCCATCTCGTGGGTGACGAGGATCAGGTCGCGCCCCTCTCCCTTGAGTTCCTCGATCAGCTCCAGCACCTCGGCAGTCATCTCCGGATCGAGCGCGGAGGTCGGTTCATCAAGCAACACCACCTGCGGCTTGATTGCGATGGCCCTCGCGATGGCCACCCGCTGACGTTGCCCGCCGGAAAGCTCCGCCGGCTTCTTGTACGCATGGTCGAGCAACTGAAAGCGGCGCAGCGTTCCCTCGGCCAGCTCGCGCGCCTCGGCCTTGGTGCGGCCATGTACTTTTTCCAGCGGCAGGACGATGTTCTGGAACGCGGTGAGATGCGGAAAAAGATTGAAGGCCTGGAACACCGTGCCGATGGAACGGCGATGCCGCAGCAAGGCTTCATCATCATATTCAATCGCTCGGCCATTCAGTTCCACGCGGCCTTCATTCGGATATTCGAGTCCAGCAATGATCCGCAAGAGCGTCGACTTGCCGCCGCCGGAAGGCCCGATCAGTGCGAGGCAATGGACACCGTCGAGTTCCAGGCTCGCCCGGTCGATCACCGTGTGGGTGCCGAACCGCTTCACCACGTTTTGCAGGCTAAGTTTCATATTTGAAACGGCGCTCCAGCCATCGAGACCAAAGCGAAATCGGCACCGTCAGCACCAGGTAGCCAAGCGCCAGACCGAAGTAGGTTTCCAGGTTATCGTAGTTGATGCTGCTCGCCTGCTGCGCGCTTTGCGTGAATTCCGCAATCGCAATGACCGAGAGCAGCGACGAATCCTTGATCAGCGACACGAGCTGTCCGACCAGCGGCGGCAGCACCTGCCGGAAGGCCTGCGGAATAATGACGTAGCGATAGGTCTGCGTGCGGGTGAAGCCAATCGCGCGCGCCGATTCGATCTGCGTCTTGCCCACGCTTTCGATTCCCGCGCGAAAAATCTCGCTGATGTAAGCGCTCTCGAACAGCGTCAGGATCAGCACTCCCGCGACATAACGATATTCATTTCCGATTCCAAACACGCCACCCAATCCGTACCAGACGAGATAAATCAGCACCAACAGCGGCGTGCAGCGCACCACCTCCACCAGCACCTTCGCGAAGTAGCGCAGCGGCAGCAAAAAAGAGCGCTGCCCCAGGGCGAGAACAAATCCTCCCAAGGTACTCAAGACCAGCGCCGCAGCCGTCACACCCAGCGTCGTCACCCAGCCCTTGAAGAGCATCACCCGGTAATCCCAGATCACGCTCCAGTCAAAGTGCAAGCTGACCAGGCTGAACCAGACGATGGCGATGAGCAGCAGCAGCGCCAGCAGCGTGTTGAGTGCCTTCGCCACGGTGGGCGGCGACACCTCACCCCTTGCCCCGCCCGGAGCCAGGATCAGGTCGCGCCAGGAAAATTCCACGTCTCGAAAGCTACGCGAACGCGTTCCTTTGCCAAGACGGATGAATTCAGGATTGCGCGATGCCACCGCCTCTCTCACATTATCGCCATGGCTGACCCCATCAAACTCGGCACCACTTGCTGCATCGCCGGGGGTGGCCCCGCCGGTATGATGCTCGGTTTTCTCCTCGCCCGCGCCGGGGTCGAGGTCATGGTCCTGGAAAAGCATGCCGATTTCTTCCGCGATTTCCGCGGCGATACGATTCATCCCTCCACGCTGGAGCTCATGCATGAGCTCGGCCTCTTGTCCGAATTCCTGAAACTTCCCCATGATGAGGCGCGCACCATCGGCGGCCAGATCGGCGACTTTAAATTCACCGCCGCCGACTTCACCCATCTGCCCACGCAATGCAAATTCATCGCGCTGACACCTCAGTGGGATTTCCTCAACTTCCTGGCCGATCACGCCAAGCGCTACCCCACGTTTCAGCTTAAGCTGCAGCATAACGTAACCGATCTCATCCGGGATCGGAATCGCATTGTCGGCGTGCAGGCAGAAACGCCGGGCGGTCCCGTGGAAATCCGCGCCGATCTCGTCATCGCCGCTGATGGCCGCGGCTCATGCGTCCGCGAAAAGAGCGGACTGCCGATCACCGATCTGGGCGCGCCCTTCGATGTCCTCTGGATGCGTGTGACGCGCCACGCCGACGATCCTCATTCCAGTCTCGGCAATTTCCAAGCCGGGCGCGGCATCGTCATGATCAATCGCGGCGACTATTGGCAATGTGGTTTCCTCATCACTAAGGGCTCGCTCGAAGTGCTCAAGAAAAAAGGTCTGGAAGCCTTCCATCAAAACATTCTCGGCGTGGTTCCTTTCCTTGGCGA
>CAIPBM010000098.1 GCA_903863295.1 uncultured Verrucomicrobiota bacterium
ATAGCCCGCCGCTACAGACTGCACGTTCTCGAGCAAAAGCCACCATCTCGTCTTCATTCGCGGCCCGGCGGGAGCCGGGCCTTCCATGGAGTGCACCTAGTTCGACTTGGCCACCGCTGGCGTCAGCGCCGTGACACTCGTGATCGCCTGCGGGTCAGCCTTCATTTCACCGAGCAACTTATCTCCCTCATAAAATTGCACGGCCTGCGGTTGCGCGAGCGGATTCCAGACAACATAGCTTCGCGTCTTGGTGTCGTCATTCACATAGACCATCGAGGTTGCGCTGTTCCCGTGACAGTTCCAATCGACGTGCCCCAGCGTCTTCATGGAGTGGGCTTGGTAGTAGATATTGGCCATCCATTCATTGTGAGCCACCTTGTCCGTCGGATCGCTCCACAAGTCATCAAGCTGCGTGATCACCCCTTGCGGATCGTACATCAACTGATAACCGAGCATGTAGCTGGCAAGATCGCCGCCGAAGGTTTTCGCGTCCGGGGTCTTCTTCACATAGCCAGGTTTCTTGGCAGCTTGCTCCTCTTCCTTGGCCGCAAAATCCTTCGCGTAATTGTCCCAGTTTTGTTTGGCCCAGGCGGGATCGCGCACAAAATAGGAAAGAGAGGGCGAGGTCGGAATCCATTGGATGCCGTAAATCCAGCTCGGGCTGCCGTTAAACCAGGTCCCGTAGACTTTGCCGGAACTCCAGATCATTCCGGCAATCGGATGTTTCCATTGTTCCGGGAAAACATCGCCCTTGGCATTGAACCAATATTCCATCGCGGCCTGCGACTCGAAGGTGTAGCCCATGATACCCGCGTCCATCATCTCTTTGTTCCCCAATGCCTGGCCGAGTAAAATCAGGCCCGCCCAGCTTTGTGTCGCTTCCGATGAGGATTCCTGATTGCAGGTGCCGTTCGGCGAACCGATGCCACTGGCCCAGGAATGGCCCTGCCAGACATCGAAGGTTCGCAGGAAAGGGAAGCGTTTGTCGTCGTGATCCCAGTTGGCATATTGTTTCGCCACGAGTGTGGCCATCGGGCCGAAGTCGGTCGCGAATTGCGGATCCTGCATGGCCGCCAGGGCCGAGGCATACGTGAAGTAGCCGTAGTGAAAATGATTGTCGGTGAATTCCTCGGAACCGAAGCTTGAGTTAAATCCAACGAGTGCTTTCTTGGTCGGGTAATAGGCAAACAGATGGTCGGTTTTGCCCGGGGTGTAGGAAAACCAGTTGGCCAACTCGCCGCCGACGGCCCCGGCCAAGGCATCATGCGACGGATCGTTGGTTTGCCTGGCGATGAGTGCAGCCTGGGCCAAGCGGACCAGATCCTTGCCACCCCAGTAAGTATCGCCGCCAAATTTGGGCTTCGCGGCCATGTCAGCCAGTTGCGATTTCAAGCGCGCCGGATCAAAGGCGTGATCACCCGCCGTGTCGGTCGGCGCGGGCAGATTGGGAAGGATGCCGTTGTAGGGATAGGTCAGCGTGAAGTCGTTGCCAACCGCACATTTCATTTTGCCCCGCCCCGTCAGATACTCCATTCCATTGAAATCGAGCTTGCCGAGATTCGTCCGATAATGATGAGGCAACCAACCCTGGATAATTTGCGGCTCTGTTCCCTTCAGCAATTCGGTGGTGATTTTCCAGTCCGTGCTGATGGTTCCTTTGTCGGCATCGTAATGCCAGGAGAGCTTCGTTTCCCGCGGCACGGCAAAGGCGTATGGATGGAAGGTCTGGATGTCTTTGGTGGACGTTAGCGGACAGATGACCAGGAATTGGCTCTTGTCAGCAAAGGTGACATTGACGCCAGCGCCATCCACCTCGAACTTGGTGCCACCGGGCGCGAAGATTCCGTAATTGCGACCTCCGTATTGGATTCCAAGGGAATCGCCCGTGACCGGCAAGTTAACCGGTTGCCCTTGCAAATCGAAGAACGTGGCGGTGCCTCCGGGTGCCAGATTTTTGTCTTCACCCACGCCGAAATTGATCGTTGGGGTCACGCCATGATATTCCAGCCAGAGGTAAGGCATCCCCTCCCCAAGCGTGGCGTCGATATACTTATCATCCGATTGAGCGAGCCGAAAAGAGACGGCCCAGTCAGACCAATCCTTGGCCTTTGTCCCCGTGGGGCTGAAATCCTTTCCGCCGATGAGCAGGGGATTATCCGACTTCATGTCGCCGCCGTCGGGCCTAAACTCCGTGGGATAATAGACCGCGAAACCTAAGGGACTGGTTTCCACTTTCAGCGGATAAGCCCAAAGGCCCACCCCGAAATTCTGGTAGATCAGCGAGGAATCCCAATGGTTGCTGGGAACCGGGCGGTCATCCTTATTGAGAATAAAAACGTCACGGTGGTCAAAGGTGACCGCCTTGCTGGTCTGGGTCTTTTTATCGACGGCCACTCCCGCTGGAGGAAAGGCGGCGTACGCCCCTTTACCGGCGGCAACGGCAGGTGGTGCCGCATCCGGTGCCGCGTTGGTATCCGTGGCATTCTGCGCGACTGCAGGAATGCTGACCGCCAACAATAGACTCAAACCGACCTGCGCGCGCGCGTTCATGATTTCTATTTTGCACCGGTCAATCGGACGAGAAGAATCGAGGTTGCTGGAACCTTCACCTGAACCTGTCCAGGCGTGGCAGCGGGAGGTAGATCGGTCCACTGCTCCTGCCAGGTGCCGTCGTGCTTGATCGGATTACCACCCAAAGTCATGCCATCCTTGGCTGATTCATCATTATTCGGAGCAACCAGCGCTATGCTTTGACCACCTGCGTACCCCACGGGTGCCTTGATCGTCACCGTGGCATCACGGGCGGCCGCCCCGTGCTCTTTGTTGATCAGTGTCACGTAAAGATTTTTGTCCGTGCCGAGAACGGCATAGCTGACGAGATTCAGGTCCTTGGCCGAGTCATCCGGCACAACGCTGGACGCGATCATCTGGCCATGCGCACCGAGATTGAACAATTTGATGCCGTAGGCGAGTGGATGAGCGAAATAGCCATCCGGAACGGACGTGAAGGAGGCGTAACGGCAGATCGTGATTTGCTGTCCGGCGGCGACTTCGTCACCGTTATGGAAGTTAATTCCCTTCGAGCCGTGCGCCGCCCACCAGTAAAGATAATCGACGCCCCAGAGCGCGGAGGCAAAGGTATCGCTGACATCCTTGGCTCCACCGTTATAGAAATTATTGGCCTCTTCCAGGCGATAAGGCAGCCCGGAGTCCTTGAGCGGCGGCACGAATTTATCGTAGTAGGTCTGATAAATCTGCTGCCATTCCGGCGAGAGAAGCAGGCTGCGGCCATACACCGGATCCTTGATCTTGCCGCCTGCGCCCCCCGCGTATTCATGCTGGGTGATATAGATAATCTTGCCTGAAGACGCATAGTCGGCGGCGAACTGGTGCGCCCATGGCTGGGCATTGGAGGTTAAACTTGGGGCGCAATATTTTGCCGCAGGAACGACCTGGTTGATCGCGTCATAGATCGGTTTCCATTCCTTCAGGTAGCCATTGTAGCTATGAACATAGATATCGGGCTCATTCCCGATGGAATAGCAGATCAGATTGGCGGCGTAATGATCATAGATGTATTTCGCTTGATCCGCCGATCCTTGCGGGTCTCCCTTGTTGAGGCGGAAGCTATAGATGACCTTGGTGTTGGCCGCCTTGGCGCAACCGAAAAGACTATCGATATCCGCCTGGACGGGAATGGCCACCTTGGCGCTATCGACCGTGTTCCCACCGATACGCAGATTTTTGATGCCCAAAGTTTGGAGCATCTGAATCAAGGGAGCGTTGTCGGGGCTGAAATAGTGTTTCCCTTCCGCATCGGCAAGCTCGCGCTTGGTTTCGTAACTCAGGCCCGCGTAATCGTCCGGAATTTGAGCACTGGGATTTGACGCATCAATCGTGACTGAGGCGGGGACTTCCGTCGCGGCCATGACGATTCCCGCGCCGGCCAATGACCAAGCTAGACCTAGACAGACAATGGTTTTTTTCATAAAGGGAGTGTTGCTTGAAACGAAGAGCGAACCGTACTTTTCTGCCAATCAAGGCCGTTGGCTCGTTTGGAATTTGAATTGAAGATGGAGACCTTTTTGTAGACTATGTGCATAAAAGTGCAACACTTCTTTAAAGCCTGCTCTTTATGTCCATGAATCTCCTTTCCTTTCCTCAGCAATTCTCCTTAAAATTCGTCATGGGAAAGCGCCTGAAATTTCTGACTTTCCTGATCCTGCTTGCCACCGTGGCCCGGGCCGATGATACGAATGCACCGGCGACATCATCTCCAAGCCCTGCGGGAAAAGTCCTCGCCCCGTCCAATGATGTCGGCCTTGGTTCAGACGGCACAATCAAGGACGCGGATAGTTATCAGGTTCGCATCGGTGAACTTTACGCGCCCGGGGGTGAAGCCTACATCATCCCTATTCGCCTGCCTGCGTTGCCGGATGGGCAGCAATTCAAGACCGTCCATTTGCGGGCCCAGCTCATCGGTATCGCCAATGATGCGAATGTGAGTCCGCTGGCCAATGCCGATCTCTACGGCTTGGGCGTGCGCGATAATTCCAAGGCCATCCCTGCCGATTACTACCAAGGCCCACATCCCGACCCGAAGGCGACGCTGATCCAGGCAAATTTCCTGACGCCGACTTCCAAGGTTCGCACCGACCAAAATACCGGCCCCTTCGTCGAGACCAGCAGCGATGCCGATGTCGCCTTGGCCAAGTTCCTAAACGATGCCTACGCCAAGGGAGCCAAGGCAGGTCAGTATGTCATCCTGAGAATCAGCTACGATGCCGATCCGATTCCGAGTGGAAATAACGGCTACCAGCTTCTGACCACTGGAGCGACGGGCGACGAGGAGCCCCCCATTTTCACCTACACGGTGGAACCAGTCAGCAAGTAAATTTAGTTTAGTGCCTCACAAATATCGCGACAGGGTCTCCGGGGTAGCCGCCGATGTCCCTATCGGCGGACGTCTTTTTCTCAGTGGTACTACCAACGAAAAGTTCATTATCTACGACGCACTAAACTCCTCTAGCCGGGTGAATCTATATCCTGAAAGGAGAACATTCTAGAGCCCAGGGTTGGCCCGGCAGCGCCTACCCGGGGTCAGCCTTCCCCGCAGACTACCGTGTAGGGGTAGCATCGCCTCTAAATGCGCAACCGATTCAACGCTTACAGCGTAGGGAGCTCGCGCCGGTTTCCCAGGGTAGGCGTTGCTACGCCAACCCTGGGCTCTAAGATTGCCAGCCTTTCAGGCTGGCCACAGAATGAATGAAAAGGCTCTAGGTAACCGGCTCAATCCTGGGCACGAGCAGGTGATAAATGGCGAACGCGAGCAGGTAGGCCATGCTGCAATAACCAAAGAGCCAGGCATAACTTTGGTGGGCCCCCGCAGCTCCATAGTCATCCAGCAGTCGCCCACAAACCAGTTGGAACGCAATGCCACCGAGAGCGCCCGCCATGCTGCCAATGCCGATGACCGAGGCCACAGCCCGGTTCGGAAACATGTCGGAAACGGTGGTGTAGAGATTCGATGACCAGGCTTGGTGGGCCGCTCCGGCCAGACCAATGAGTCCAACCGCCGTCCAAACCGGGGCGTTCGCCACCAGCGCAATGGGCGTGACCAGCAAGGCAAAGAAAAAGAGTCCGGTTTTGCGCGAGGCAGTCACACTCCAGTTTAACTTGAGGAGATGTCCGGTGAGCCAGCCGCCGACCAGACTGAACACGGTGATGATGGCGTAAATGGTGATCAGGTGGGGCCAACTGCTTTTCAAGTCGAGTCCACGCGCTTTCTTGAAGTAATCGGGCAACCAACTCAGGAAAAAATACCAGACCGGATCGGTCAGGAGCTTGGCCACGATATAGGACCAGGTCTGGCGATAGCCGAGAAGATTGATCCAAGGAATTTTGGGCTGATGGGAGGTCAGGGTCTGATCGCCATCCTGGGTGATCAACGCCAGTTCAGCGGGCGAGACACGGGGGTGTTTATCCGGCGGCGCATAGATCCATTGCCAGACAATCACCCAGATCAATCCAGTCGCGCCGGCCACCAGAAACGGCGCTTGCCACGACCATGTATAAGCCAACCACGGAACCAGTGCGGGCGCCAGCAGGGCTCCGGCATTGGCTCCGGAATTCAATAAAGAAGTCGCCAAGGCGCGTTCGTTCTTGGGGAACCACTGGGCAATGGCCTTGATCGCCGCCGGGTAATTTCCACCCTCACTAACACCCAGAAACATCCGTGCACCGAAGAAACCGGTGAGCGTACTCACCAAGGCATGGCATCCGGCGGCCACACTCCAGAAGAAAACCGAAAGGAGATAACCCAGCTTGATTCCAAAGCGATCCAGAAACCAACCAAAGCCCAAAAGTCCGATCGAATAGGCTCCCTGGAAATAGACGTTGAGCAGCGCGTAGTCCTCATTCGTCCAGTGGAACTTCTCTTCCAGCAGCGGCTTGAGCAGCGACAGGATCTGACGATCCATGTAGTTGATCGTCGTGGCCGCAAAGATGATCAGGCAAATCCACCAGCGGAACCGTGTTGTGAACTGAAGAGTGCCCTGATTCATCGTGCGGTGAAAATCATCGACCGGCTCACACCGATGTAAAGATGCATCCAGATGACGGGTGAAACCGTCATCCGGATTTCTTTCAACCTACTGACCACGGACTACGGTGTGCCCGCAGGGGTATTCGTGGCGGTGGTGGCCGGTGTACTGGCTGGAGCAGTCGAGGCGGCAGCAGGAGTGGCGCTGGGGTCCGGTTGATAGACGCGCACGTAGTCGACCAGCATTTGCTGGGGGAACTGGGTCGTGTTATCGGGCTTGCCCGGCCAGGCCCCGCCGACGGCGAAGTTGAGAATGATGAAAAAGTTCTGGTCGAATGGGGCAGGGAAAGGGGCGGAAACGGTGTCCCATTTGGTCTGGGTCTCGTAGAGATTTCCATCGAGATACCAGCGAATGACACCTTCCTCCCATTCGACGGCATAGACGTGATAATCATCACTTAAATCTCCCGACGGTAGCGTGATTTTATCACCCGTGTGCCGGTTGCGGGGCCAGCCATCGTGATAGTGGATCGTGCCGTAGGCTATATTCGGACGCTGTCCAATGACCTCGACGATGTCGAGCTCTCCGCTCTTTGCCCAGCCACCATATTTGCTGTCGGTCGGCATCATCCAGAAGGCGGGCCACATCCCCTGCCCCTTCGGCATTTTGATTCGGGCCTCCATACGGCCATATTTCCAATCGGCATGCCCTTTCGTGGTCAACTTGCCTGAGGTATATTTGCGCTTCTTTCCATCCGGGCCGGTGTAATCTTCCTTGGTTGCCGTGATGACGAGATTGCCGTTTTCCACCCGGACATTTTCGGGGCGATCCGTATAGTACTGAAGCTCGCCGTTACCGCCGCCTTTGTCATCCACATCGATCGTCCATTTGGACGTATCGAGGCTCGATCCATCGAATTCGTCCGACCAGACCAACTTCCAGTCCGGGTTGACCTTTTGATGAGCGGGATCAACTGCCCCACTCGTACCGGGATTAACAGTGAATTGGGAGTCGTCCGCCCATGCAACACCGGAGATCAAACCGGTAGTGAATAGACAGGTAACGAGGGATCGAAGTAGGAATTTCATACGTGTTGGATTGAGGATTGATGAGACGCTTTACCGCATCACTGGGAGTCAATTACGATGATCGGCAGATATGCAGTTGACGCATTGTGCATAAATGTGCAAAGAATGCAATAGGCCGTTTTTTCCCTCGCTCTCCTTCAACTCTTTCTCCTAAGACTTCTTCGTGAATGAAAACCAATCGAGATTCAATCCGGCATTCGTCTCAATTTTAAAGGTCATCACATACGTCCCCGCTGACAAATTGATCTCCGCCAAATGATCCAGCTTTTCCCAAACATGATAGACCTCGACTCCGGGTTGGTAGCCCGCCGTGGTAGGGATATCGATCTGTCCCGTGGAAGTCTGGGGAGAAAAGGTCATGGAAACCTTCCCCCCCTTGTCCGCCGCCGCAAACTTACCTCCAACGATATAAGTCCCCGGCTCCGCGACACGCACCGTGTACTTCAGCCATTCCCCCGTCTCCGTCCAACCAACATAAACTTGGTCGGGGGCCTCCGGCTGACCGTTGACAGAAACATGTCCCTTCCCGAACGCTGCGAGGCCTATGGAATCTGGAGTGATCCGGTAAGCCGTCTTGGCCACTGTTCCTTGATAGGCAAAAGTGACATTCTTTTCTCCATTCGGCGAAGTGTCGTAACTTTCCGCCTGAATAACACCAGGAATAACCTGGGCCGTTCCGCCATAAGGTTTTCCTTTATAATCAGCTGGAATAAAACTTGGAGTGGCGGGACTATCCCCTTTCACCGTGAGCCCGCATGCACCAAGCATTCCGAAAGCAATCGCCCCGAAGGCCCATTTCGCACGAGTGTGTTTTTTCATAGGAAGCTAAATCTGAACCGATATTCGTTCATCGGTATGGCAAAGAGTTTATCTATAGTCCGCAAACTCAAGGCACCGCGATTTCGCTACTATACATCGAAAGTCAAACTTGTTCCCCAAGAAAGAACCTTTCACAATTATTTGACCCGAGGAAATGCGCGTGCTAGCAAAAGCTTCCCCATTTCTCCGGGAAACGCTCCCAACCTTCGTTCCTGTAAATAACCAAGTCGAACCCTCTCATTTATATGCAACTCCACCTGATTGATTATTCCGTCATGCTGATTTACGTCGGCTTCGTCATCGGCATCGGCTTTGCGCTGAAGCGCTACATGAAGACCAGTGCGGACTTCTTTCTTTCAGGTCGCTCCATCCCCGCCTGGGTGGCGGGACTTGCCTTCCTCTCGGCCAATCTCGGGGCGCTGGAACTCGTCGGCATGGCGGCCAGCGGCGCGAAGTACGGCATTGCCACCTGTCATTTCTACTGGCTCGGCGCCATCCCCGCGATGCTCTTCCTCGCTGTCTTCATGATGCCGTTCTACTACGGTTCCAAGGCGCGCTCCGTGCCGGAATATCTCAAGATGCGCTTTGACGAGCGCACCCGCTGTTTCAATTCGATGACCTTTGCCGTGATGACCGTGTTCGCCTCGGGCATCTCGATGAATGCGCTGGCGAAGCTCTTGCAGAGCCTCCTCGGCTGGAATTACCATCTGAGCCTTTGGATTTGCTCCATCGTGGTGCTCCTCTATGTCCTGAAAGGTGGACTCACCTCCGCCATCTATACTGAAGTCCTGCAATTTTTCATGATCGTCCTCGGTTTCGCTCCGGTGGTTTACCTGGGATTAAAAGATGTGGGTGGGTGGTCCGCCTTGAAGGCGACTTTGCAGGGAGTGGCTACCGACCCGCAAAAGCTGAATCTCAACTCAAACAGCTTTGCGCCGGATGCCTGGACCAGCGCGTGGACGCCCATTATCGCCGGCCCCTCTGCCAATCCCATGGGTGTCGATCTCTTCGCCATGATTTTCGGCCTCGGTTTTGTTCTTTCCTTCGGCTACTGGTGCACCAACTTCCTCGTCATTCAGCGTGCCATGGCCGCGAAAAATATGAGTGATGCGCGCCGCACCCCACTCATCGCCGCCGTGCCCAAGATGCTCTTCCCGGCGCTCGTCATTTTGCCGGGCATGATCGCGGTTGCTCTGGCATCGCTCGGCAAAGACCACTATCGCCTGCCTCCGGTTATCATTGCCGATAGTGCCTTTAAAACAGCGGTTTCCGACGTGCGAGACGGGGCTGTCCCCAATGGCAATCTCAACCCCCAACTTCTGTCCGATGAACTTACGGCCCAAACCGGTCTCCACTTCAATCTCGACAAGATCACAGCGCTGTTTCAGGAAAACGTCTCCTCCCCCACTTCGCTGACCGATGCCCAGATCCGCGCCCGGCTTCAAGACGCCGTTACCGAAATCAACTACGATGGCGTGATTCTTTCGCTCGTCCAAAAATATTGCCCGCCGGGATTGCTGGGACTGGCGCTGACGGCGCTCATGGCCTCGTTCATGTCGGGCATGGCGGGTAACGTCACCGCCTTTAATACCGTGTGGACCTACGATCTCTATCAGGCCTACCTCGCCCCCAACAAAAGCGACAAGCACTACATGATGATGGGCAGCGTCGCCACCGTCGTTGGCATCCTCATCAGCATTGCCTGCGCCTATGTGGCCCGGAACTACCAGAACGCGATGGACATCATCCAGCTCGTTTTCGGCTTCGTCAACGCCCCGCTCTTTGCCACGTTCTTGCTCGGCATGTTCTGGAAGCGTGCAACCAGCCACGGCGCGTTCTTCGGCCTTTGTGGCGGCACGCTGACCTCCCTGCTCTTCCACGGACTCACTCTCCCCGCAGGCAATGCTACCGGCATCAAAGGCGGCTGGATCACCGTCGTCCAGACCTTCCCAAGCGAGATGGCCCAGAATTTCTGGCTCGCCAGTTTCGCGTTCCTGGCCTGCTTCTTTCTCACCATCGGCATTTCACTGGCCACGAGCCGGACCAAGTCTGACGAGCAACTCAAAGGCCTGGTCTATTCACTCACGCCCCGGATTAGCGAACCGGATCAGCCGTGGTATCTTAAACCGGGCTTCCTTGCCTCGCTTCTGCTTCTTCTCTGCGCGGCACTTAATGTCATCTTTTGGTAGAAAGGAATTAATCTTATGGGTCTCGATATACGGCTTCCGATTGGAATGATGTTTTCACTGTTGGGCGCTCTCTTGGCCATCTATGGTCTTGTCACGGGATCGGATACCGATCTCTATAAGAGCTCCCTGGATATCAATATCAACCTCTGGTGGGGACTGGTTCTCTTTGTCTTTGGCGCGATCATGCTCGTTTTCGGCTTGCGGGATCGCCGCTCCAAATAGGTTCCCGGCTCATTTATGTATCGCCTATGCCCGTCCATTTTCCGGATCGGCACGGTGCTATTCATTGGTGCGACGACGTTCTGCCGGGCGGATAGCGACGCAAATTTCTTCGGCCAAACCAAGCAGAGCGAAGCCGCCCTCATCGGCGTGCTCTATGATCTCAAGCAAACGCAGGATCACAAGCCGACCAATGTCGATCCTGATCAATATTCTGCCGTCCTGGATGAATTCATGTCCCGCGGCTGGGATGAAGCGGTCCTGAATCGCTACTACCGGGTGAGTCGACCGCTCTATACGACGCAAATTTTCATTCCCAACATGAATGCCGACCAGGCTCCGAAGGCCTTTGGCGCGGAAAAAACCGTCAAGCCCTCGCGCTGGGTAATCCACTATAAGGGACAGGTCTCCCCGCCCGAATCGGGTAATTATCGCTTCTGGGGAATCGGCGACGATATCATCGCCATGGCGGTGAATGGTAAAACAGTCCTGGTGGGAAATCGCCGGGACTTAAGATTACCGAAGGTGAACTGGCAACCCTCCGAACGGGACGGTGCCCACGCCGGAGATGGCAACCTCCGTGCGGGCGACTGGCTGACCTTGAAAACAACCGATATCCTTGATTTGGATATCATCATCGGCGAACGCCCCGGCGGCATTTTCAACGCCTTCCTCATGGTTGAAAAAGAGGGAGGTCATTACGAGACCGACCGTCGCGGCCACCTCATTCTCCCTATTTTCCAGATCGCTCCGTATAATACGCCGACCACCCCTGACGCCCAATTCGCGACCGGGTTCCCGACCTGGAAAAGCTACCAGTAGATTTAATCAAACAGGTTTCAGACGAGTGGCCCGACCATTTCGCGTAGCAACCTATTTGCTCACCGCTTGCCAGGGCTCCGGAGTTGACGAGAAGGGAGGGAAGGTTCCCGGTGCACCAACCGGCTTGATGGGCGTGGAATCCAACTGAAAAATCGGTAACAACGGAGTCCCGTTCGATTGCTTTTGATACGTGCTCTCGTCCCGCTGAAGGAAAAGAAAATAATTGGAACGCCCACCCGGCTCTTCACCAATAATCACATCGATATCCACCGGCTCTCCGGCCGAGACGTGAAAGGGCTCTCCGATCCAGAAATTGGCATTGCCTTCCCAAGTCGGATTAAAATTGGTCATGCAATATTTCTGTGCCTTGGCCTGATTCGCCCAGATGGGGCGCCCGGAACCGTCCAGTTCCATTTTGTGGTTGACCCTCACAAGTAAAATATCGTCGCCGGCGCCCACAAAATGATAAGTCCCATCCTGGGTGGGTGAAGCTGTTACTTTGTACCAGACAATATAAACATTGGGCTTCACCTCTTTCTCAACCCCGAACGCCTTGGGTCCATCTTCTGCATTGATGGTTGGAACGAATATGGAAGAAGTATTGAGAGGTGTGGGACTTTTATAATAAGGAGAGAGAATGTTCGGACTCCAATTCGATGCGATTAAAGCCTTCATCTTTTCGTGAAGCCCCCCCGCATCCAATCCCGTCGGATTCCCACTGGGTGACTGCTTCAGGTCATAGAGATAACCTACAAATTGCTGGGTACCATTTTGATTTGGACTGCCAAATGGACTTCCCGCCCCCTGGCTTAACCCCGGCATCGCCTGACCGGATAAATCGGTGCCTTGGGGCTGGGTGAATGAAGCCGGTAAATTCGGCATCGCAACCTTAACCGATTTGAGCCCGAAATTACTCGGAATCGACGAAACAATCACAGATGTTGGCGAAGAGGGCGGAGTCGCTTGAGCCGCCGCCTCCAGCGGGTTGGCGGCGGTACCACCTGATGGCGGTGGTGGAGCGGGTGGAGGGGGCGGTTTGGGCTGCGTCGAAACCGCGAGAAAACTGGCTGTCTCTGGTGCTGGCGGGGCCTTGAAGACAATCCAGGTCGAAATCATCAAAAAGACGATGAGATGGAGCAGGACAGCAGCCAGAAAATAGACCGACCGCGTCAGACGGTATTGCCAATCCTGTTTCGGCGCACTGGAGAGTTGAGCCATAGATCAACCTAAGCGGCTGCGGGGGTAGCCTCACCCCCAACACGACGGAGGGCGAGATCTTCACGAATCTCATGACAGAATTTTTCATCGAGACCGTAGAAATTAAAGACACAAGCTATAAAGAAGTACCCTGCGGCCGGAATGAGACTGATCATGAGCAGAATACCTTCGTCCGCCTGGGCCGTTTGGACGGCACCGGCGACATAACCATACGTCGTCAACAGGTACCCCGAGATGGCACCGCCAATTCCAAGCCCAACTTTCTGCGAGCAGGTTGTGGCGGAAAAGATAATCCCCGTCGTGCGAACGTTGAACTTCCACTCGGAAAAATCAGCCGTGTCGGCGATCATGGCCCAGTAAAGAGTGGCATTGGCACCGGAGATAAAGGAACTGAGCAACTGCAAGACGAAAGCCAGCCAAGCATGTTGCGGACTGATCAAATAGAATGCTGCACAGCTAATGGCCAGTCCCAATAGTGTCGTTATATAGGAATATTTCTTTCCAATCAGTTTCACAAACTGGCTGGTCATGATCGCCCCGGCGATGAAGCCGATATTACCGAGGACAAGAAAGAAGCTGATCTCGTCCATGCTAAAGAGATTCAGGATGCTGATTTTGACCGCCTCAACACCCAGGTAATACTTACAATAATAAATCATCGCCGCCGCGCGAATGATGCCGAACGTCAACCCCGTCAAACCCGCGATGAACATGACAATCCAGTGCCGGTTTTTAAACAAGGTTTTCAGGTCCTCGCTTAACTTTGTCCTCTGCGCTGCCGGTGGTTTGATCCGCTCGTGGGTGGTAAAAAAGGTGATCAGAAAGAGCACGGTGGCAATGATGGAAAAGACGAGGATCGTCAACTGGTACCCTTTCGTCTGGTGCCCGGGTCCGCCAAAGAAGGCGATCAACGGAAGGGTGAGCGCATTGACGGCCAGTCCCCCGACTTGGGCCAGGGCCATCCGGAATGAATTTAAGTTAGTCCGCTCCAGGGGATCGTCCGTCATGACTCCGGAAAGTGCCGAGTAGGGAATATTGATCGCCGTATAGAGGATCATCAACAGATTATAGGTAATCCATGCATAGATGATTTTACCGGTCATGCTGAATTCCGGCGTCGTAAAGGTCAGGGTAAATACCACACCCAATGGAACGCACATCCAGACGAGATAGGGGCGAAACTTTCCCCACTTTGTATCCGTCCGATCCGCAATCGCACCCATGAAGAAATCAACCGCGCCATCCGATACGCGCGCGAAGAAGAACAGCGTTCCCACGGCGGCAGCCGTGATGCCAAAGATATCGGTATAGTAGAAAAGCAGGAACGACGTCATCGTTCCCCAGACGAAATTGCTGGCGGTATCCCCCAGGCCGTAACCAAATTTTTCGAAGAATGATAGTTTCATAGGTTTATGCATGGGGCGTCAATTCGAGGGAACTCAAGATCTGTCCATTGCCACTAAAACGGACGCGTAACGTTTGCGCCCCGGCAGGCAAAGTGATTGAAAGCGGGATGGTCTGGACCTCGCTGGCATTTGCGTCTGTCGAAGCCAGGACTTGGTCATTTTCGAGTACCTCAATTTTACCCGTCCCCAAGGTCTTCAGCCCGAGATTGTAGGTGCCTGGCACATCAACCTGGATGTTATAATCCACAATCGAGTTCGCTCCCTTCGAGGAAAGTAACAGGGCATTCTTGGTGGTCGACATGATGTCCATGTGATCCATGGCCACATAATTTCCAGCAGGCAGGGTTCCGGGGATATGATAATAGAGATCAGCATCATGTACGGGCATGTCGACGTAGGCCTGGCCCAGTGCCGTCAACTTTCCCGGCTCTTTCTCCAATAAACTGATATTGTTGTTCGTCGCCCGTTCCTTAAACCAGGCATAGCCCTGCACATAGGGTGTCCGCTCCAGAAAATCGGTCGCCTGAATCACATACTCCCGGGCATCCTGGGGCGAGCCCGCATGCCAGTCGGCATATTCCGTCACCCAGACGGGGCGATTGAACTCCTTGTGCATCATCTCCACGGCCCACTTCAATTCACCGATATTTCCATAACTGTGGAATGAGGTGGCGGAAACCTCAGTATCCCCCATGTAGAAAAAGAATGCCTTCAAAAACGGCACCATGAATGTGTAGGTAACTTCTTTATTCTCGATCGGATCCATCGCCTTGATGCTGCCGTCTCCCGGCGATCCCAACGACATATTCGGACCCACGACCGCCAGCTGATAGCGATCCGCGATCTCTTTCACCTTCTTATAAAGCGTTGCGGTTTGCTCAGGCGTGATGAACGACTGCCCCTTAAGATTCGGCTCATTGATCGCCAGCACCACGCGCGGTTTTTTCGATGCTGACTGTAAATAAGTATCGAGTCCCGTTAGCGATTCCGGCCGGTCTCCCCAGGCCATGGGGAGAAACTCCATCGCGACATCCGAAGGCGGCTGATCATCGGTCTTGAAATGCCAGTTGTAGTACCACGACACCCCCGGCGCAAACGCACGAAAATCTTCCTCCGACATCTTGTTCTCGCAAATTCCCCGCTTATGGCTCTGTACCTTTTGATCGCAATTCACTACTCGTATCGCCGCCGTGGACAAGCCATTGTCCGCCCGAAGATGATTGCAGAAAATCCCGCTCACGCCCCAGGCCGCAACTACGATCCAAGGAGCAAAATTGCTTTTCATAAGTCAGTGCGGCCCTCTCTTCAATAGGGCCTGGCTGCGGTTTGAAACGACCGGGCCCGTCCTTCTTCCCCTTGCTTGATGTAGGCGATTAAATCGGAAGGAATCGGGTTGGTATTGCTGGAAGGTGCGTCCTTGAATTGATATCCCGCGATCACACCGGCACTTCGTACTTCAACTGGCAATCGGGTCTCTGCATCGATTACCGCCACGTGCGTCATCGAGGCCAGTTTATCGGCTTGGGCGGAAAGATCGGTCACCCTCAATGCAGTCGCGCCGCCCGGGATAAAGACAAAGCATGGGCGATTCTGGTAATTAACGGTGCCCGCGTAATCAGCTCCTGATACCCAATCCAAATCCTTGAATCCCTTCGCCGGAAAGGGAGTGTAACTGGGATTGGGACGGCCATTACTAAAGCTTTCCACTTGCGTCCATGGCGTAGGCCCAGTGGACCGAAAATATTCCGTCCCCGTTACATACCATAAATCTCCTGGCACCCCCTTCGTATCGACAAACTCCTGATGGATGAACTTTCCGCATTTGGTGGTGGTCTCGGTTCTCGTCAGCCCGTCCAAGGTCTCGGCACGCTGGGCCGGACTGAGATTTTTATCCCGGTCCGCTGGATACGAATAAGTGATCACCCATTGGGCGTAATTAGGCACAGGCTTCCACAAGGGGGCATCGGGTACAACCAGCGGCGTGCCGCTTCCGGTCTGGGCGGTTAAACTGCCGAAACCTAGGCCGAATGCCACTAGTGAATAAAGCAGTCGAGAAGGAAAACTCATAGGAATGGGTTTGAGATGAAATGCTTTCATTGCGCGACGACCTCAATCTGTTTGTCGATGACTTGGCCGGTGTAGCGATCAATCGCCACGTGTAACCAGATCCGCTTCTCGCCTTCCACGGAAAATTGATCCAGTCCCGTGGCGGACTTGGGATAACGGCCCGTTTGCGCCACAACATCAATGAGAAGATTCCAGACTCGCGTCTGGCCACTATCCATCAGCGGATGTAATGCGGCTTCGCGGAAGCGCTGAATATAAGGCGTGGAAGCCGCAGTGGTGGACGTTCCTGCCGTGCTGGTGTAAACCGTCGAATCGAGCACGCCGCTCAGCCCCGCAAAGGTGTAACTGGCAGGCAAAGTGGGCGACGTCGCCACCGACGTGACCGGTGGCGAATAGGTGTACCAATCGGTTCCAATTGTCGCCCCGGACACCGTCGAAGTCGCATTCGGCGATACCGCGTTCACGGCCGAGCTTCCCACATAATGTCCCACCAGGTTACTGACATTTGCCAGGGGCCCGCGCCAGGGATCGCTGATATCGGTCGTGATCGCCACCAGCTTGGCAGCCACATTCGCCGCCTCGGCCGCCGTCAAGGGTGGCAGCGCAGAGCCCGATGGAGAAGTGGCCACGCCTGAAGCGGTCGAAGCATTTCCAATCTCGTCCCGGCAAGCGCTGGCGATAACGGCGGCCAGAACCGGGGCCTGTCGCGTATTCAGGTCAACTTTGCCTGCCACCATGCCACTGGTGGGCAATTCATTGACGCAGAAGACATCCAGCAGCGCGGAGTCTCCGCTCGCCGGGGTAAAGAAATCGATGTTTTTCCAAGGCTCCCCACGGAACGCATACCCCATGTCGCCTACGCTGACGAAAGGCCGATTAAGAATGATGGGGCGGCTCTGGCTCTGCGCCGTCGCGGTTCCGACTCCATTATCACCGGCGTAGGCACTCGCCGTGGCCAGCGGCAGGCCGATACGATTAGTGTCGTTGCTCACCGCCAGCGAACTCTGACTCGAATCCGTGAGACTGGTGCTGGCATAGCCCGCCATGCCCAAGCGCGCCACGCCATCGGGATCTTCGTAATAGAGTTTGGATGTAACTCCATTTGATTGAGCTAGCAGGGTAGACGCAATCACCGGATTATTTTGACTGAACATCCCATCGTCTTCCTTTGCGGCATCCGCTTGGGCGCTGCCCGCCCGGTACTCGGTTCCGGAGAACCAGCGCATCTGGGCGTTCTTTCCCGGATCACTGACTGCGCATGGATTCGAATAACCCGCCTGGTTTCCCGGGTCGGCGCGTGGTCGCTGCGTTTCCAGAACCGTGAAATTGCTGCTCCCGATCGCCGCATAGCCATTGGTGCTGGAATTATTATGCGCCGTATTTTCCAGAAAATAGTCCCCTCCCTGATCAGCCCCCGAACCTAGGGTGCTGAAGGTAGCCATTCCCCATCGCGCGGTGCGCGGATCCATTCCCACGCCGGTAGTTCCAGACATCTGCCCCGATCCATTTGGCGTGGCCGCCTGCCATGCCCCGTTGGGCCAGTCTGCCGTATTGACGACAAGCGTAGGGTTACTGATGCCGTGAAAATCAGGATACTTCACGTCATAGGTGATCCAATTCCCGCTACTATTAGGATCCTGATACTGCATGCTGAAGGTGATCTGTTGAAAGGCTCCGGCTGAGACGTTGTAATTAATAAATTGAATGGAAGTGCCTTGAAAAAGATATGTGCCATCTGCGGCATTGGGCGTTGGACTGGTGGTGAAAGTGGCCTGCATCGTCACAGGCACATGGCCAGCCACAATTCCACAATAGGTTCGACTCGTATTAATATCCTTGGCCGTTCCTACACTTGACAGGTTGACACCTGATGGGTAACTCGCATTCCAAAGCAAGGTCGGCTCCCGGAAAAGGGTGCCGTTGGCGTCGCTAAAGGTCATCGCTGTGTTTGTACTCGTCAAAGTTGTAGCCGATGGCTTTGTCTGGGTGATGGGGCGCAGGTATCGAATTCTGTCTTGTCCAGAACCAAAGAGAATGGTCTCTGGCATGAATGAGGCGGATGTACTAGGTTCGCTTTCTGCAGCGATTTGCCAGATGTTGGTGCCTGAAGGATCCTGGCTCTGAGCAATCAGCCGAAACGCTGTAGGACGTTGTGTCGAGCTGGAGGTTATGGTATTGGGATCATGCGGATTCCAGAGAGTAGGAACGAACATGTAGACGGCATCGCCCGGCGTATAATTCGTACTAGCCCCCAGCTTTCCCGCATGGTCAAAAGTAAATGAATTCGTACCCGTCGATAGCGACCAAGCCGCCTTATAGTTGTTTCCCGAGGGCCATGCTGTAGCATTCGGAACCGAACCCGCCGTCGTCCAATTAGCCGGAAAAGTTACCTTATCGCTGCTTCCATAGATGGGTGATGGCAATTGAGTCACCACCGAAAGGAGATGGTAACGATAAAAGTAGGGAAGGTCCTCCACTCCATAGATATTGCGGGGGATGGCACTTGCCGTCGGGCCGACCATCATTTGAATCCATGTCGGATAACTATCCGTGTCGTACTGATCGATCAGATTGGCCATGATCTGAAGCACTTGCAGGTCGGTGGAGACATCGACTGCATATTGATAATTGCCGCCTGCGTGGTGGAAATTGGGACCGGCCTTGCCGAGGGAACCCGTCGTGATAGCCGCTTTCAGCAGCTCGGCAAAATCAGGTTCCCTGCCCGCCGCGGCCACAGCGCTCAGCGTGCCAATGATCACGCCTCCACCTGATGCAGTCGATTGAATTCCGTGGTCGTAAACCCAGGGCGCTGAAGCACTGCTACGATATAATCCAAAGCGCGCATAAATGGGATCCGTGGCGGATTTGGTATTGGTCGAACTATAAGTAATCAAACTCAGACGACTCAGGGGGAACTTTTTCTTCACCAGAGGCTCACCCACAACAAAGGGTGTGCCATCAAACCGGTTGGCCCCCGCTGCAGAGGCCGGAACACGAATGGACTGTAAAGCCGGATTGATGATGGAATCTCCTCCCACGGCATCGTTATTGCCAAGGTAGGTATCTGCATTGATCGTACTCGGCGGCGCACTCGGACTGGCGGTTGAATTAATGATAATGGGCCGGTTCGGATCCGGCGTGTAGGTTGGCTGCTCCACACTCCGGCTGAACGTCCCCATGTACTGCAGGGCGTTTTGATTAATGCCGAGCGATTGAACCAGACTGATGAGTTGCTGTCGGCTCAGTAGAGCCTGATCGGTGGGCGGCGTTGTTACTCCGGAGGGCGTAACGATCTTCAGAAAGCCATTGGTATTGCTGGTGACAAAATTGGTCAGCCAAGCGCTGGCTGCGGTCGAATTAAAGGTGAAGTTATTGTAGGAACCATTCGCCCCGGAATTGAGACCCGCACTGGCATAATTGCGCCATCCCACCAGATTATCGATCTGCGTCTGCGTGATAACCGAATTGGTATTCGTCAACGAAATGGGCAACGCCGTCAGATCCGCCAAGGCCAGCGATCCCTTCCAACTGGCCTGCGCCGAAGTCAGCCCGGAGGGATGCCCGGCAACGTTCATATCCAGCAGCCCACCCTCATCGTAGACTGCATAGGCAAAGCGCCCCACTGCGTAGTTGGTATTGGAGATGGACGGATCAGCGAGACTGGAATTCCAGGTAACCGCATTCGCTCCACCACGCGTGACGATGACCCAGTCCGGTGCCTTGAAAGCCGCCGTGGGAGCCGCATTCGAAGGATTCGTGGGATCAGCCAGCGCGAGCAGGTAATGACTGTTCCAGCGCGTGGTGCTGATCATCCGTCCGTTCAAGGATGCAGTGGCGGAATTCGCATTGGAAGCCCGGCTGGGCCCACTCTGCGCGTAGCTTGAATTGCTCGCCATGGAGTAAAAGGGAGAGCCATAGGCACTCCGCTTGACGAGATTATTCAGTCCGTCGGATTCCAAGCCGTTGGTCGAATTGTAAGTCGGCGCAAACCCGGCAATGGCCGGTGTCACCGTTGATTTTCCGGCGTTGACCACCGCCAGCTTGGGATAATAGACATTCGTGCCCGTCCCGTAATTGGATGCCATGGAACCATCCACAATCTCCTGCTTGAGATCACCCACGATGATGTCACCTGCGCTATTCGCCAGAATTCCGGCCTTGGCCTCGCTCACGCTGCTGTTGGAAACCTGCCGGGCCGTCATGGACCGGGACAGAAAAGCAATGGTAACCGCCGTGAGCAGGACAACGAAAAAAAGCACTAGAATCAGTGCGGAAGATTTCTCCTGCGTGCGGGCTCGGGTCCCGCCAAACTTGGTACGTCTCATAAGCTATCGCTACTGGACGGGAGCGAGGTAACAGTATCGTTGATAAATCCGCACCTGGGAGGATGCGGCCTGCGGAAGTCCCAGCGCCGTGCCCAGAGCATAGGGAGAGTTCAGCGCCGTCTTCCAGGCGGCCGCAGCCGGACCGGTAATGACCGATGGGATGCTCGTGGTCGGGATGCTCGCCACGGGCGTTCCACTGATGTCCGAGAGTTGGGTTGCCGCTGAGGTGAGTTGCGTGCTACTGACCGTCGCCGTGCTCCTCGCATCCAGCACGGCCAGCGTCACCACAATGGCAACGACTTCCTGCGGATTAAAATATCCCGTCGTGCCCACGGCCGAGATGCCTTCCAGGTTTGGTGTATCGGTCAACGTGGCCGCCGTGCTGCTGTTGTGAATCAGGTAACAAAATTCAAAACGGAAAACCTGGTCGCCCACCACCTGATAATCGGCATCCCCAGTCGCACCGGTATTGAGAATGGCCGGCCACGTTCCTGTAATGGTCTGCGGCAAAAACACCATCGGATTATAACCGCTGACGCTGACGCCATTCCAGATAAGCCCCTTGCTCAGGCGCTCCAGTTGATTGTTGGCGTTGATTCTATAGCCAACCAGCGAAACATTGCTCTTCTGCGTCGAGGTACTGGTCGAAGGATAATAGCCGCTCGCTTCACTATAGAACGCCATCTGGTCGTTCCCTGGCGTCGTTCCCGTGGTGAGGTTCTTCTTGAAGTAATAATCAACATCAGAACGCTTGACCATTTTCGAGATATCAAACGCCACGCGATCCAGCACCGAGCGGGCCTGCGTATCCGCATCCATGTGTTTGAAACTACCCGTGGTGGCCTTCAGGGCGCCGTTCATCACCTGCGTCAGGCTGAGCAACATCAGAACCAGCACCGTCATGGAAACCATGAGCTCCACGAGTGTGAATCCCTGCGGCAATGCCTTGAATTTATCTCGGTAAGTATTCATCTAGGTTCTGTTCAGTGCGATGACGGTTTCTACATAGCCCTGCGCATTGGCATAAGCGGCCTGGGGCGGCCACGAAATGACGAGTCTCACCAGCGTCTCCTGCTGGGTAGTGGTCGAGCCCGTCGTCCAGACATTCAATTGATAACGGGCCCCACTCGCAGAAGCCGCCAATTGACCATCTTCACCAATGTAGGATGTCGCCGGAGTTGTGCTCGTCGCGGTTCCCGCCGGTGGAATGACAATTTGATAGAGTGGAGAGGTCTGCGAGGTGGAATTCCTGGGCGATGGATTGGAAGTCGATTCCAAGTCGGAGGCAATCGCGGTCAGGACATTAGTAGCAGCCGTCTGGTCGATCGATGCCGTGGTCGAGCTCACCCCCACTGCGAGCAATCCAAAAACGGACACCAGACAAAAGACAACCACCCCCAAGGCCAGGGTGACTTCCACGAGAGAAAAACCTTCTATGGAATAATTTCTCGGTTTCATGGCCGGTACAGCGTCACCTTTCCGCCGATCCCCTCGATATCGATGGCAGCGACATTCTTGCTCGCATTGTCCGCGACGTTTCCGTGTGAAGGCCGCAGACCAATTTCCATCCATTGCGTCGGTGTATCATTGATCCGCGTGGCATCGCCCTGGGGATTGAATTGGATGATATTGGAAAAGGTGTATTGAGGCGTGCCCGTGAGCGGATAGGTGAACGTTGTGCCATTGGCAAACGAGCTGCTGCCCACCTGATAGGTATTGGCCGGAACAGTGGGACGGGTCACCGCTGTCGCACTCAAAACGTCGAGATGCGAATTCGGAACCTTCATCAATTTATTAGCCTGAATGAGACTCGCCCCCGGCAATTGCGATCCATCGGCGGATGACACGACAGAAATAACCACCTGGCCCGTGCCCGCCGTGCCTGGGCTATTCGGGTTCTCTTCAAAAAAGCCCACCCAGGTGTAGGTGTTCCGGGCCATGGCCAAAGTCCGCGCTTGTTCCAGGACGCCCGTAACGTCGTAACCTGCTTTCGTAATATTGGCGGCTGTTTTCATCTGCGGAAGCGAAAGAATCGCCAGTCCACTTAATATAGCAATGATAGCAAGAACTACAAGCAACTCAACCAAGCTAAATCCATGAGCCAGTTTTATTTGCGCCTTTTTTTTAAAATGATCACCTGACAAGCGGTCGCTTTTGGCTACATCGAGACAAAAAATTTCTTGGACGGGCGTCGGGATGTAAAGCGAAGGCATTTTCTATGACTCACTCGGGTTGAATGGGATCCATGCTACTTTTCACTATCCAAGGCGGAAACCATAAAAGCATTGTTACTTCTAACGCCTTTTTGGTCAAGTCAAAATTTGCACATTTATGCACGCGCCACTCAAATTGATTTAGAGTTTGCCCCCTCTTACTCAGATATTTCACTCAACCGACGAGCCAGCACCGCAGGTAAAGTATTTGAGGGCCTGAATAAGGTGGTTGTAACCCTGCAAAAAATAAGCCTCTCTATCCATCGATAGAGAGGCTTTTTTAGGACTGAAATCAGCCCAGCTTGTTCTTGCGGCGTTGAATGGCCACCAGCAAGGCCAAGCCTCCGAGCATCATCACCCATGTACTCGGCTCAGGCACCACTTCGAGATCGCCGTTGAAGAGGTAGAGTTGAAGCCCTGTATAGGTATTGGTCAAATTGCCGTTGATATCGGTGACCTGGATTGTGAAGGCATTATAGCCCCCCAGCCCATTCGCCACACCTAGGACATAACCATCTCCCGTATGTCCCGTGCCAGTCGTGTAAAGGCCGGAGTAATCGGCGTCTGAACCAGCCTGAATGAGGAGATAAGGGTTGTTGTAGTACCGCAGGGCGAGGTCCTGGCCAGATCCCACGGTCAAATCCACCAGGGTGATCGTATCGACACCCCCTGCCGTGAACGTAATCTCAGCGTTCGTGTTTCCGAGCACATTGAGGAACGTCGACTGTGAGCTGATCGGCGCACTGAAGTTATTCGCGTTGGCAGGATTACCGGCAATGTAGCCAAGATTGAATGTCAGGTTGGAACCACTATTGACCGTCAGGATTTTCGCCAGATTCGCTGAGTTGTCCAACGTCAGTCCAGTACCCGTGATTGTATTAACCGCAGAATTCTGGGCACCACCGGAAGAAAGCTTGCCGTTCAAGGTAACTCCGGTTCCCGTCGTGGGCTTGATGAAGCCATTACCCGCCAAGGTGGCACCGCTGCTCACGTTGACCGAATTGCTTCCCGTGCCGGAACCACTGGCATTGTTGACGTAGAGCTTGCCCGCGTTGACCGAGGTCGTACCCGTGTAGGTATTGACACCCGTGAACGTCGTTGTCCCGGCGCCGCTTTGTACCACGGACATCTTGGAAAGAGTCGTCATTGCACCGGCTCCATCCGTGATCACATCGCCGACGTTGACCGCACCAACGTTGTTAAACGTTAAATTCGTTGAATTGCTGGCAACCGTGCTGCCCACGATCGAACCACCCGTCAGGTTCAATGCATTCGTTCCCGTCGTTGCCGCCTGCGTCACGGTCAACCCTTGATTGAGGGTGATCGTACCCGAGAAGGTCGCATTGTTGTTCGTGCTGCCACCGATGCCGTAAGTTCCCGTGGTGGCAATGTTCGCCACTGTGATGGGGATGCCCACCGTGTAAGCGCCACCGATCAGGACCGTGGGGCTCGCCCCTGTCGCTGCCGTTCCGTCATTGCCGTCACCGGAATTCACGTTGGCACCACCCAAAGTAATACTCTGTGCGCCCGCCGCCCCACCCGTTTGGGTATGACCATCACCAAAGACGCCCGCGGTAAAGGTTCCGCCCGAGCTCAGCAGCGCATTACCCCCGGCGATGATCGTGCCGCCGTTGATAGTGGTTCCTCCCGAGTAAGTATTCGCCCCCGACAGAATCAGTGTACCCGAACCGGTCTTCACGAAGCCGTTGTTACCGAGGTCCCCTGTTACCGGAGGTCCGGTGACAACGGCGTAATTGGCCGTGATGACGCCGGAAATAAGCGCGCTGTTTCCGCTAACTCCATAGTTGGAAGTCCCGCCCGCAATGGTTGCTGCGGCACCTTCCACATCAATCGTGCGATTGAACGCTGCCGACAAACTTGCCGTCGAGGCTCCAAAGTCGAATCCATTCTGCAGGATGACCTGATTGTCAGAGGTCGTGGAACCAAAAACCATGGCCGCTGTACCGCTTCCCATGAAACTTCCCACGCCCCATTGCAGCGAGGATCCGCTGTTGAAATTCAGAGTCAGACTACCCCCCTTGGCGGCGAAACCTGCATTGGAACCCCAATTCAGATTAGATGAACTGTTGGTTGCGCTAAGTGCGCGGGATATTGTCCCATTGGTTTGCAAGACCGCATAGTTGGTCGCTCCACCATTATTGTTAAGAACGATATAGCTAGAGCTTAATGGATCCACGGTCGGCAGAGGCGCCAAATCCGATGGATCGGTGATCGACAGAACACCACCGGTCACTGTCGTAGTCCCCGAGTAAGCGTCATTGCCCGTCAACACCCAGGTGCTATTGGAAAGCCCCGCCTTGGTCACGTTCGTCACGTTGAAGGCTGTATCGGCAATTCCACCAATCGAACCACCGAAAGCGTCAGTGGTATTGCCCAGGACAACCGTGTGCTGCGCCGTACCGGTATAATTGGGAGTCCCGGAATAATTGATCGCTCCTGTACCACTGTTACCCAAGGTTAAAGCGCCGGTACCACCAAAGTTCAGCGCCGTGGTAAACGTACCACCCGAGCCCGTATAATTGAGGCCCGCCGCAGCATTCGTCGTGGACGTGCCAAGATTAATCGCCGTACTGTTAGAAAGTGCGGCAGTCGAATTATAGCTCAACGTCCCCGCGTTGATATTCGTCGCGCCTGTGTAGAGATTAGCTCCATTCAACGCCCAGGTTCCCGTGCCCGTCTTGGTCACGGAAGTCACGCTGGTGCTAAGGATGCCCGCAATGGAACCGTTACCGATGCCAGTGAGGGTTAAGGCCCCGCCCGTTCCCGCAATTGTTCCCGTGTTGCTCAAAGTCAACGTCGTGGCAACCGTATCCGAACCCAGGGTCGTAGCTCCCGCCAGGCTGATCAACCCGGAGTAGGTATTATTACCGCTGACGTTTTCCAACGCACCATTACCACCCACACCCGTGCCGATCAGACTCAGTCCTACTGCCGAGGTGGTGCTAATCCCGCCCGTCAATTGCAAGGCGGATCCGGTGGCCACCGTCACGCCAGAGGAGTTACCCAAGCCCGCGCTGTTCTGGATATTCAACGCACCTGCGGAAACCGTTGTCGCCCCGCTGTAAGAGTTGGCGCCCGAGAGGGTCAACGTGCCCGTACCCACCTTGGTCAGGGCAACCGTGCCCGTACCCGTGGAGTGATCGGCAATCGAACCCGCAAAGTTACCACCTGTCCCATTATTGTTACCGATGGTGAACGTGACATTGGTACCGGTCGCATTATTGAGCACCGTACCGCCCGTACCGGTAAAATTGCCGACGCCTTGAGTCGTGCCACCCAGGTCAACGGTACCGCCGTTAACCGTCAGGGCGTTGTTGGCATTACCGAGGTTACCAGAACCGGAAAGAGCCAGTTTACCAGCGGAAACCGTCGTGCCGCCCGTGTAACTATTGGCCGCAGAGAATGTCGTCGTACCCGCACCCGTCTGCGTAACCGCGATATTGCCGCCGGTGCCATCCGAAATTCCGGTGGTCGTGACGTTGACGTTACCCACGTTGGCGAAGTTGACCGTCTTGGTTCCGGTAGATGCACCCGAAATGCCTCCTGTGATGCTCAAGGCATTCGAACCCGTGTTCGCCACCTGCGTGACATTGAAGCTCTGGTTGGCCGTGATTGCGCCCGAGAAGGTCGAGTTGTTATCCGTGTTGCCACCAATCGAATACGTTCCCGTCGTCGCCTGGTTGGCAATTGTCACGGCACGGGCGATGGTCACTGCCCCGCCCGTCCGCAAAGCCGCACTCGAATTCGTCGTCGTGGTTGCCGAATCACCCAGTGTAATGGCCGAGGTGGCGTTACCCAAGGCGCCGTTCGCACCGGACGTAACGGAGGTCCCCACGATTAACGTACCGCCGCTGACCGTCGTGGCGCCGCTATAGGAATTGAGACCGGAAAGATTCAAGGTACCCGCCCCCGTCTTGGTGATGCCATAACCTGATCCACCATCGCTGATGACACCGCTGACATTCAGGACGCTGTTTGAATCGACCACGGACCACGACTGACTTCCACCAAGGACGACATTAGCGCTGATGGTATCGGCGCTGGAACCGGCACCTGTTGCAACGGTCACACCGTCAGCCGCTGAGGCAATCGTCAGCGTATTCGTGCATGTACCATTCGCGATGGTCACCCCACCGGTATTAAAGGTCAGGTTGTTGATGACGTAGCTGGCATCAAGCGTGGTGGAGATGTTGCTGGCACCGCTGGCGACAAAAGTGACACTGGTGCTTCCGTCCAAGGCTGCACTGCGCGGCGTCGTTCCAGCGAGATCGGTGGTGAAGTTACCAATCGTCGACCAACTGGCGCTCGTGCCACCTTTCCAGTAAGCCGAGCTGGTGGAAGCCTCATTGAGGTAAAGTCCGGTGCTGTTCGCCGTGAAGGACAGGGTATATCCACCCGTGGAACCCGTGACCGATCCCAAAGTGAACGTCCCGAGGCCGCTTTCACCCGACCAGGAAATCAGCTGCTGTTGGACGCCGTTGAGCCCCGATCCGATAATGGTCAGGTTGATGCTATTGGAACCCAACAGGCTGGCGAGCAACCCGGAGGCCAGAACAATTTGATCCGAATCATTAGTCGCAACACCACCCACATCAAAGCTTAGGGTACCCCCATTGATGCTGAAAGCAGTCGCGCCGCTCGTTGAATTATTGATGTTGAGCGTATTGAGCGCTCCGTTGACCAGGTTGAGACCACCACCCGTAATCGCCACGGAACCGGAACCACTGGTGCCAATGGTCGTCGAGGCGGTCGATCCGGTGCTGCCAATCTTGAGCGTGCCTCCGGTGTTCGCCGTCAGTGCGGTACCCGCGAGGGAACCGCCCGTACCGAGCAACAACGTCCCGGCATTAATCGTCGTCGCGCCCGTGTACGTATTCGCGCCCGTCAAAGTCAACGTATTGCTGCTGGAGCTTCCGAGCGTGAAGCCGCCCGTCCCCGCAAGCACACCCGCATAGGTCCCGGCCGTGGTTTGGTTAACCGTCAGGAGCTGGCCGCCATTATTAATCGTCGCCGTGTTGCTGCCGCTGCTCGGCGTCGCCAAGGTACCGCTCAAGGAACCGACCGTGGTTCCAGACGTGGTCGAAAGATTCAAGACAACGTTGGTTCCGGCCCCAACATTCGCATTGTTCACTGCCAATGCACCTGAGCCCAAGGTGCCGCCCGTGCCAACCGTCAAAGTACCCGCGTTGACAATCGTGCCACCCGTGTAAGTGTTCGTGCCCGTCAGCGTGAGGGTGTTCGCACCCAGCTTGGCCAAGCCTTGCCCCGCAACGATGCTGCCGAAATCCCCGGAGTAGGTGAAATTGCCGTCACCCGTATCGATACCAATGTAGGAACCCGTGACGCCTAGGCCCTTCAGGGTATTGATATCGGTCGCGGAAAAATCAGCGCCAGCCCCGGTGACAGCCGTATCGGTGGCCTTGAAGGCATAGGTCGCCCCGGAGGAAACCAGAACCTTCGAGGTCGTCCAACTGGCGGTCGTACCATTATAAAGCGACTTCTCCGTGGCGAAGTCGAGCGTACCGGCGCTGACGGACGTCGTTCCGGTATAGGTATTGGCTCCCGAAAGCGTCCACTGCCCCGTTCCCGACTTGGTCAGCGTGCCGGTCGTGGTTCCGATGATGCTGGCAAGCGAACCGTTACCGGCGCCGGTAAGAGTCAGCCCAAAGGTTGCTCCCGTAATCGTACCTGCATTGCTGATCGTCAGCGTACCTGCATCCGACCCGATGCTCGCCGCTGCACCGAGGGTGATAAGACCTGTATAGGTATTGTTACCACTGACATTTTCCAAGGCGCCATTGGTCGTCAACCCTGTTCCCTTCAAATTCAAAGCCGTGGCATTCGTTGTGGTGATGTTGTTCTGGAGCTGCAACGCACCACCGCTGGCTACTGATATGCCAGACCCGGTCGATGCACCGTTGCTCTGAAGGCTGATCGCACCTGACGTAACGGCGGTAGTTCCAGTGTAAGTATTTGTACCCGATAGCTGCAACGTGCCGGTACCCGAGTAGGCAAGACTCCCGACCGCTCCTCCCGTACCATTGGAAATAGCAGAATTAACCAGGATAGTTCCGGAACCATTGAAAGTGACGGTACGGGCCGTCGTACCGTTATCCCGGATATCAATCCCTCCCGCCAGGGTGGTTAAGGCCGAATTGTTGACCGTAACCGTGTTGCCTCCGCCAAAGAGGAAAAGTCCATTGATGGTCAGGGCATTGGTACCCCCGATGGTTCCATTCGCATTGTCAGTCCAAACTTCATTTGCAATCGTGACCCCACCACTTCCCGCGGCGAGAGTTCCCGTATTCAGCGCAATCGCACCTGTACCTGCGCCATTCGAGGATCCGATTACAACGGTGCCGTTGGCGTTGAGAATCAAGCCGGTCGTGACCGTATTACCGTTATTGGTCAACGCAGCGCCCGTGAAGGTGTTGTTGCCGGAAAGGGTCAAGGTTCCCGTCCCCGCCGTGGTCAACTGGCCACCCGTTCCACTGATATTTCCGCCAAGCGTAAGGTTCCCCCCGCCCGTCGTCATCGTGATCGTGCGGGAGGCGGTAATGGCTATGGCGTCGTTGATCGTTTCAAGATTTGTACCGCTATTGGTGATGCCGCCTGTAAGCGTAAAACCATTCGTTCCAGGGGTGGACGAATTAATCGTGTAGCTTGGCGCACCGGCACTAAATGTGATGCCGGCAATGTTAAACGTTCCCGGCGTCATGAGGTCGTCCGTCAGCGTCGTCACCGTGCTGGCACCAAATACCAGCGAGTCCCCGGAAATGGGGGGTTTGTTTGTGCTGCCCGTCGCCCAATTGCCTGATGCACTCCAAAGCGCGGAACCCGGCGTGGTATTCCATGTATCAGCTCCGTTTGCCGCAAAAGCCAAAGATCCAGTTCCTGAAACCAAAGCCGTAGCCACCAGTAAGCGGCAAAAATGGCGATTCAAGCGGGGATGCGCAAGGAGGGAGTATTTCATAAGTTTAAGAGGCTGGGAATCAGGAGTTTAAAAGGACTGAGACCGTTTAACCGAAAAAAGCACTATCGTTTTCGAACTAAAATTTCAGAAGACTACTCAATTCAACGAGGCTCCGTCACAATCACATACAACGCAGCTTTCGTCAATATCATATTTGCACATTCATGCACGCTCATTTTGACGACATTTCAACTTCGATTGTTAGGATTGCCTCTTAAAAAAGATAAGGTGGATACCGGCTATAAGGCGAAACCTTTGTTATTGATCACGATCAATTTTCCATTATTCTTTTTGTTGCAATCCCCTCCAACGAAACACCTCTTGCAGAAATACCCAAGTCGATCATTAAGGAATATATGGCAATCCAACCGATAACCACTCGTGCGATTGCCCGGTCTTGCGGCTTTGGCCAGTCGACTGTTTCCATGGCGCTGCGTCACGATCCACGCATCCCGGAGGCGACTCGACAGACCATCCTCGCTGCAGCAACCAAACTGGGCTACCAACCCGATCCTCACTTTTCCCGGCTCATGTCGAGCGTGAAAAGACGCTCCGTCCAGCGTCAGACTCAGGTTCTGGCCTATGTCATCCTCTGGAAGAGGGCGCAGGATCATTACTTCTACCGTACCTATCGCGAGTACCGGGCCGGTGCCCAAGCCCGCGCGGCCGAATTCGGCTACCAGTTGGAGGACTTTGTCGTCAATGAGGAGGGCATCACCCCAAGACGGCTCGATGCCATCCTGCGGACCCGGTTCATCCCAGGCATGCTGGTCGCCCCGGTAAGCTTCAATCACCCCGCCAGAAATCCGCTGGGAACGGAGAACCACCTCCTCCACGAGAATTATGCCATCTCCACGATTGCCTATGCCCTCAGTCGCCCGGAGGTCAACCGCGCCGTCCATGATCACACCCTTGCCATGGAAAAGACGGTCAAAATTCTCCGGGAGAGGAAATTCCGGCGCATTGGACTTGTCCTCAGCCGGGCCAGCCACCTCCGCGTCCAAGGACGCTGGCTGGCGGGTTATCTGCTGGCCCAGCAAGCGATGCTGCCGGAAGAGATTCTGCAGCCCCTGTTACTCGATGATATCAACGATTTCCCGGTCTTGGCCGGATGGTTGAAACAGGAACGTCCCGAAGTGATCATTGCCCTGGAAATGGATGTCATGCAGCGCCACCTCAGCCACCTTCATCTCCGTGTGCCTCACGACATCAGTCTAGCGCATCTCGATATCAGCGGGGATTCGCCCGAATTTGCCGGAATCATCCAGCGCAACTCGGCGATTGGCGCGGCGGCGTTCGATCTTCTCTTGGCCCAGATCCTCCGGAACGAACGAGGAGCTCCATCCGTTCGTAAAACCGTCATGATCGAAGGTCATTGGCAGGATGGCCCCACCCTCCGCCCATCGCCCTCCCCGGCCTGATCCTAAGCCCTCCCCGCGACGCAGGAATTATTTGAAGTCGCGGCTGGCCTAGGCCTTTACCCCCATGCTTATCTATCCGGCCATGTCCACGCACAAAGTCCAGAACTGGGG
>CAIPBM010000099.1 GCA_903863295.1 uncultured Verrucomicrobiota bacterium
GCACGGGCTTCCTTCAAAAGCACCTTGATCACCTCCAGCGTCATCACGCAAACATTGGTGATCTCAGCGCGTGAAGCCAGTGCCTGGGCGGAATGGAATGTATCCAGTGAGTCCTTCAACCCACCCGCTAGGGCACCTATGCGGAGTTGGCCGATGCTGTTCGCCGCCCCTTTTAACGTGTGCAATTGCCGCCGCAGGGGTTCAAGTGGGCAGGAGGGATTATTCCCATGCCAGTCGTAAAGCACCGACTCAATTTTCTTCAATTCCGCCCGTGCCTCTTCCTCAAAAAAAGGCAGTAGGTCCAAGTCGGTTTCGTCCACCTGGCCAGCCACCTTTTCAATGTTCTCCAGTGCCAGGGGAGAGGATTGTTGATCGAGGATGACGCTGGAAGGGTTCATAAAGTCATGGCGGACCAAGACAAGGGGAAACCAATGCCTTCGGGCGCGGGGCCTCAGCAAGTGCACGGGATAAACGGTGAGGAAGCATAAAACAACCTCACGCGAAGCATAGAATATGCCAAAAATGTTACGGCGGTAAACGTTAGCCGCCTGAAGAACCGGGCCGTCGCAATTAAACAACAAGAATCCAAAGACTTAGCTTGCGACAACAAAACCCTTCAGCATGGTCTCAAGCGATTGCTCCGTGGCGGGACTTGGCGGCGCATCTCCAATCCCCCGCAGCGCCACGCGATCCTTGATCCGGTTGCTCACCGTATTGATTTCCAGTTCCGCCGGGAAGAGGGCCAGAAGAGAAAGCTTGCCCAAAAGTCCTCCTAAAAAACCAATCTGGTCCGGCCCCTCGATGAGGATTTCGAGTTGCTCATCTGCCCGGCGCACAATCTTGAATTTACTCAGCTTCGGTTGTTGGGCCGGAGTCTGGGTCGATTGCTGGGCCATCGCCGCGTAGTCGAGTTGATCCGCCACGGCCTTGCTCGAGGTAAAATCGAGCAATAGCTGGGCTTCCCATTCTCGCCGGGCGGCCTGACGGGCGTTGCCGGAAATGATCGAAATATTCAACTTGGCCAGCGAGGCAAACAAATGCGCAATCCAGTGGGGATGATGAAAGCGGCCCCGGATTTTGAGTTCATGCAGTCCGGCGGGAGTGCGGGTGACAGTAGAAACGGGCGTCATGGGTTTTTGCAGGTTGGTGCATACCCTTCGCGTCGAAAAAATGCAAGCATCACCCACGATGCCCGCATTTTACGTTCCACTCTTCTTGAAAACCAGTTGGCCGCTCACGGCTTGACCATCGGCGGCGCATCCGGCGGTAGCTGACCCTTGCTAACATCAGGATGAGTCGAGGGCGCAGCCCCCCCCGGAGTCGTAACCGTTGTCGTCGTCGTGGTACTTTTAACCGAGCTGTTCGTCTTCGAGTTATAAGTCCCACTGGGCTTGGCCGTCACCGTCGTGGTGGTCGTCGATGTCGTCGAAGCCTGTTTCAGGTAAGCGGGCACCGGGGTTTGCTCCAGGGGCGAATGCGGATTCGGCGCGTCAGAAAAGCCGGTCGCTGCTTCCGCCGCTTCACGTCCCAGGATGGTCCGCTGCTTTTCCGCGGTGTTCACGCGGTCTTCATCCGCATCGGTCTCCACCACATTCGGCTGGATCAAAATGATCAACTCATCCCGCTGCTTGGTCTTGCTGGTGTCCTTGAAGAGATAGCCTAAGACCGGAATATCGCTCAGCCACGGAACGCCGGTTGTATCGCGCGTCGTCTTGTCAGAAATCAATCCACCGATCACCACCGTTCCGCGGTCACGAACGGTGACTTCCGTATTGATTTCCTGCGTGTTGATCGTTGGGACCTCATTGCCGCCGATCAGGTTGTTTTTCCCCAGGCTGTCGTTCGTCTGGCGAATCTTGAGGGTGACCTCGTGGTTGGCGTTGATCAGCGGAATAATGTCCAGTTGAAGGAGAACATTCTGGTAAGTCACGCTCGCCGTCGTGGTCAAACCGGTACTGTTGTCTGAGGTCGTCCCCGTGAAACCGGAAGTAATATTACCAGGAACCGGCACCTGGCTACCGTTGGCGATCACCGCAAGCTTGTTGTTCGTCGTATAAACACTGGGCCGGGAAATGACCTTGAATCGATCCGTCGTTTCGAGCGCCCGCACATAAGCATCCAGCGTGCTCCCAATGGCTCCGTAAATCGTCAACCCGCTGACCAACGGAAACAGCGTATTGGAAATCAGCGTCTTCGGATTCGGTACGGTTCCAGCAACGGTTGCCCCGGAGGCTGTCGTCGCCGCCCCGGTAAAGGAGCTGCTCGCGATACCGCCCTGGCCAATGCTCTGATACTTCTGCAAAAGATCGATGCCAAACTCCTCGTCATTGGACAGACTTAATTCACCGATGACCGTCGCCAGGTAGACCTGGAGTGGCTTGCGGTCCAGCTCATCAATCATCTGGAAAACGCGCGCCGTCACATCGGGGGAACCAAAGACAATGATGCAATTCGACCGATTATCGGCCAGCAGCTTGGTTTTTCCAATCGTGACCACCGTGGGTACATTATTTTCCGTCGGGGCCTGAAGCTGAGGCGTTATCGTGTTGACCGAACCGTTGCCGCCACTGGAACCGGCGCTTGATGCGGCGCTTTGCTGCTGGGTTTGCGGCTGGTTATTATTACCGTTATTAGGAGTCGCATCCTTTTTGATTTGGTCTTGCTCCTCTTTGCCCTGAGCCAGGGTGGCCTCCAACGCAGGTAAAATGTCCTGAGCCAGGACGTAACGGAGAGGACGCCGCTTCGGGATCAGGAAATTATCGGTCTGGTCGAGTTGTCCGATCAGTTTCAGGAGGAAGGGCATGTTCACCGGGCGCGTGACAATCAGCAGGCTGTTGGACCTTACATCGGGAATGATCTTCGCTGGACCCGAAAGCAGGTTGTGCTCATTCTCCAACGGGGCCAGATTACCGACCCGGGCTGGGACGACATTATTGCCTCCGTCCGGCGAAGGTGGTGCCGGCGCAGTTCCACCCGTCCCCTGGTCCAGCAGCTTGTTCAGGATCTCCGCCACTTTCTCCGCATCAGCCGAGTTCAATTGCACAATCTGGCTGACCACCGGCGCCGCTGGCACGTCGATCAGTTCCTTCATCGCGATGAGCTGACGGATGACGCTGACGTTATCCGTGACAATCAACGCCTGCGCGGATGGCGCGGGAACGTAAAATCCATATTGATGAGCCGGAGCGCTGTTGTCGAAAACGGTCTTGGCCTCGGTTGGGCTGATGTAGCTAAGCGGCATGTAATAGCTGACAATCTCCTCATCGTGGGGAAGGTCGGCCGCATTGGCGTAAATTTTTACCCCTTCATTGCGTGGATTATGCGCCGCAATGTTGATGACCTTGTCCGCATTCGCATCCACCGAGACGATGGCAACCCCGTTGAGAAGCAGCGTCGCTTCAATTAGCCTCAACATCTCGGCCTTGCTGACTCCACTGGCATTGATGCTTACCGGAGGCACCCCGGTCAGATTGGCATCGCGAATCAGGTGCTTGCCGGAGAACTGCTCGTAGTTATCGAGGATCGAGGTGACCGGAGTGTTTTGGAAGTTGGAGAACCCGCCGCCAGCCGCAGGGCCACTGGCTTCACCGGGATTCGGCGGTGGGGCGAGCGGTTGAAGTGTAGGTTGATCCTGGGCAAAGGCCACGCCTGGCATCAGATAAAGAGCCAGGAGGGCAAATAAGGAAACGAGTCCTTTCGATGAAACGAAGAGCGGAGGCATGGGGTAATCGAGTTGACTATTCAAACACCAATTATGGAATAAGAAAGCCGATGGGTTAGGGGGGAGTTTGTGGAGCGGGTGAAGGTTGGTTGGGAGCAGGGGCGGATTGCTGGACGGGAGGGCGCGGAGGAATGGGAATGTGAAACCGGCGGCGGATCGGAGGGCGTGCACCGGGAACTTCCCCAGGCGCACCCGGATAAGGGCTGGGCTGAACCGCATAGGGACTAGGCGGTGGTGGAATGGCTGGAGCATTCGCCGCCATCGTCGGTAGTACAGCGCCCTGCTCCGGCTTAAGTGTGATCGACTCGCCATTACGTTGCAGCACCACCGTGATATCCGAAGAGGTGCGTCCATTAGTTACCGATACCAACGTTAATCCGCGGGCCGGTTTGTCGCTCGAAACCAGGAAGTGCTCCTGCGACCCCTTGTCGATCAGGCTCGCATAGGAGACGCCATCAAATTGCGCGATGCCGACCAACGAGTAGTCGGCCGATGGCGTGGCTGCCGTCTCCGCGGAGGCGACCGCAAAAGGCGACTTCGTCCAGAGCGTTTCGTAATGCGAGGGCGCAAATCCGCCACCCGGTAAATCGGGATCAACGGGCGGACTGGCGGGATCGCCAAAGGCGATCATCCCCACGAAGAGAAGCAGCAAAAAGATGCGTTTCATTTCAAGAGCCTCCCTTAAAGAATCGGGCCAGTTGCAGCGTGCAGACAAACGATTTCGCATCCTGGTCGGCCTTGAGTGAAAACTTGGTCACCGCATAGAAGTTTACCGGCTTTTGCAGGTCGGCGAGCCAGTGGCAAAGCCCCTCCATTGAGCCCTTCACTTTCAGCGCCACATAGACACGCGAGCCTGAGGCATCGTTCTGCGTGTCGTTCAAGCTCTGCTCCAGAATCTCCAGCTTGTTGGCTTGCGCGCCCTTCTTGACGAATTCCAGCACCTGCGCCTTGGCATCGCCCTCTTCGCCCAGCGCCGGTTCATGCTCGTTGATCCAGGCCTTACGTTTCGTCCAGAGGTCTTCCTTTTGCAGATCAATCTGCGCCTGCAATTTTTCATCCAGCAAATCCTGATAACTCGCCTGCAGATCCGCCTGTCGCTTGGCCAGCCAGCGGTAGCCATAGTAGTTCCCGGAAAAGAAAACGATCGCGATCAGGATCGCCAGGAGGATCTTTTCGTTTCTAGTTTTCACGGGTTCCCTCGATTTGCATCTGCGCCAGATCATTGGGCAAAATTTGGGGCTGCCCCATATTCCAGGTATACCCCGTGAATCCGGGATCGGTCTTGAGATGATCCAGGAACTGGAACGCCGCCGCGACATTCTTGGCCTCGCCCTTGATCAACAGATGTCCCTCACTCGCTTCAAACAACGTCAGATGCATCTGATCCGCCGGCATCGACTGGCAGGCGTGGAGCAAGAGTTCGAGCGGATAATTTTTTTCATCCACGACTGGTTGCAAGGCTTTCCAAGTCGCGGCGGTCGTATGAATCGCCGTGACCGCACCGACATGGGCTGCCTGCCATTTCTGCAACTCATCGACCTTCCGCGATGTCATGTAGCAACGCAGCAGGAGTCCCGCCACAATCAACAAGTAAACGGCCACGGCTATCCATATTCCCCGGTTGCGCCACCGCCGCATCTCGCGCGTCCGCTTGGCTTCCCCAACTGACGCTGGGATTAATTTCCAGGCTGGTGACGGTTCTTCAGGCAAAGGTCGCTGGCGTTGCTTGATCGGCAACTGGAGGGACGTCCGCAAGAGATTGAATTCTTCCGTGCTGACCTCCGTCCATAGCATCACCTCATTCAAACTGACCAGCATGCCTTCCATCGACAATGTGGTCCAAATGCAGGTCAGATCCTGGGCGACTCGTGTCGTTATCGTGCCCTCGGATAAGGCCTGGAAATAAATCAGCTTGGTCCCGCGAGTAATTGCGATGACCAGCCGGTCCTGTTCCTTCCAGAGCGTCAGCGCATTCTCCGGCAAGGCCAGGTAACGGACCGAGAGATCAAAAGTATGATACGCTTCGACATGCAACTCCTCCGGCATCATCGCCGGTAGCACCCCGATCATCACCAGTGTACGCGTTTCATCCTCGGCCACGACCGACCAATCGAATACCGCAGGCCCACCCCCGCGCGGTTGCAAGCCCCGAAGTTCCAGTTGCAGCGGAATCATGCCGCCCAAAAGTTTCGGGTCAGTTTCGTTCAGCCAAAGGGGCAGGCAAAAGACCTGCGCCGCCGGAAGGGCCAGTGCCGAATTCTTGAGCAGCTTGTTCTCCAGTGGCGTGGAGCAGGTCTGGACACATTCCGCGGGCACTTGTACACCCAGCACCCAGACCTCCCAAGGCTCCGCACCGGTAGCGCCGGGCATGAGAAGGGCACGCTCTCCCTTCTTCAAGGAACGCACTGCCTTGGTTTTTACTGCTCTGACCATAAGAAATATTGTATGGGTGACGTGTTCAACCGGGTAACGACCGAAATCATGACCCGTATTCCCTGCGCTTGGCCAACACTTTCCACGCGGCGTACCGGGTCGCTCAAGGAAATTTGATTCGCCAACGCCTTCATGGTCAAGTCAGGGATGCCCAGGCTCGACTGAAAACTCTGGACGTTGGCTATCGGTACATCGTCGGCCGTGGCCGCCAATCCGTCCCGGCCATTCCGCGCCTCAGTAACAAAACTGACCCGCTTGGTATCGAGACCAAAGACCGCAGCGATCAAATCCGGCGGTGCCTCATTGATATTGAGCGGGCCTCCACTCCAGAGCGTAAAACTCTCCCGCCAGTCCGGCTTGACCTTGGTCAAAAGATCCATACCCATGACCAGACCCACTTCATCAAAAGAGGTAAACGGCTCATAGGTAGGCCGTTGCGGCAAGCCCGCGTGGGCATAATCATCTGCCTTGGCGCCATTCAGGCTGCGGAGATCGCCGGGGGTGACCCAATCGTAAAGGCAATCGGCGACATGATCGGCATCACCAATTTTCAGCCCCCATTGGGTGAAAAGGTTGACCAGTATTTCCCGGTGATTGCTCAGGAGGATGTAGTTGAGATTGAGCCGGGCACCTTCACTCCCGATATGCACATCAAACTGACGCCCCTCGGAAGGCTTCTGGGAAAGGAGCGGATCATCCTTGAGCAACTGGGGATTGAGCCCGAGCGCCAGACCACTCGAGGCGAGTGCCTCGGCATCCATTGCCAATTGGGTGTGATTGGTGTGTTCGACCGAAAGCTCGACCAAATCCACAACGCCAAAGACCGCCATGCCCATAAGCAGGAGGCACCACAGGACAAGGATGAGGGCGGAGCCTTGTTGATCAGTAGGGCGCATTGGCGGAATTCGATTTGTTGGCAGTTCCGTTGGCGGAACTGGACGCAGCGGCGGACGTGCTACTGGACGCTGGGTTGGCAGAATTGGAGTTGGATGAGCCTGTGCCACTCGATGCCCCGTTGGTCGTCGCGCCACTGCTTTCGGGGATCACCAGCGTGACGGTAACCAACTGGGGTATCCAGAAATCCATGGCGACCGGCTGCAGCATTCCGGCCGGTTGCAGGGAAAGTTCCACCAGATTGGGCTTGGTCGTCGCATTGTTCCATAAATCGACCCATTGGGTCGCATTCAAGTCCTGGAATTTCCAGGCCAGATGCTGCACGTCCTTGATGAGTGGAACCCAGTTGAGCGAAACATCGCCACTTTGGATCGCCTGCAGGAATTGCTGGGTGGGATCCGTTCCCTGCGTGACCGGCGCGATGAAGTGGGTCAGGCGCAACGTATAATAGCCGTTCGGCTGAACCTGCGCATCGATAGCCGTTTCGTTACCATTCTCGCCAAAGATCACGCCGTTTTGGTTCAATCCATCGCCATCGCCGCGTCGATAGGAAATGAGCACGCTCTCCGCCGGAAGCTCGATCAATTTCTTTTTGATGAAGGCATTTAACGCGGCAACCTGGTCCCGGTGATCCTGATTGTCCTGCAAGGTTGAAACACTGTGCAAGATGCCGGTCACGATTCCAAAAACCGCCGCCGCCAGCAGCACAAAGATCGCCATGGTGATGATCATTTCCAAAAGCGTGAAGGCGGCGAATCTGCTCCTATATCCCTCGTTCCCAAGTTGTACTTGGGAACCCCGCCTATAACCCACGAAATTCCATTTCGTGCCAACCGTCGCGCGGCGTGCGACAGCTCCCCCATTCAGCCCCCAATACGAAACGCAGTTCATGGCTGGTACATCAGTTCACTCAGGCTCCGGTCTTCCTCTTCTTTGCCCGATTTCCATTTGACGGTGATCGTCGTCCGATACATCCCCGCCACCGGCTGATGCTTTTGGTCCTGCATTTGTTCCGGCTCGATCTGGAGATGATAGGTGTAGCCTGAGCCATCATCCGGGAGGTCCTTGTCCATCGGATTCAATCGGCCCGCATGGACGAGCGCCATCTGGTTCTGCAAACCACGGTTGGCCATGTCGATCTCGTTCCGTTCCTTCGCTGCGTTCAAGGCCGCATCCAGGGTAAGCACAAGGCCCACGACAACCATGGCAAAAACGGTCATGGCAATGATCGCCTCCAGCAAAACCATGCCGTGACTGCCTTTGCGGCTCCGCTGAACATGAAGCGCCCTCATGGAAAATAAGCCCCCTCGTTTTCCACGTCTCCCGTCAGCGCGTTAAAGCTCAGTTCCACCCAGGAGTTTCCCCGGGCAAAGCGTACCGTCTGCGCCGGGCAGAGGTTTCCAGGCTGAAAGAACCACGAGCTCGCGGGCATACTCGTCCAGACATGGGCCTTGTTCGCATCCGGAACCTGTAATTTATTCGGTGGATTCAACTGGCACTCCATCTCGACGTCTTCCAAATTGGAATTCGCCGCTGATCCTGTCGTGTTATCGCTAAAAAGAGTCGAATCTGTCGCCGAATCGCCATTCGTGGCGGGATGAAGCTTCATCGATGTGCTGGTGAAATCGATGACGTAGGCGCGATGCTGTTCGTTGCTTTGGAACATGGCCGTACGCACCATCACCGCAAGCTGGTGGGAGTCGGTGCGGACGGCCTGCTCGGTCAACGCCGTTTGCATGGACGGCATCAAAGCGCCGATCAAGAGACCGATAATCACGAGGACAATGCACATCTCCAACAACGTGAAGCCGCGGCACGCCTTCCGCCCGGAACGAACCCTGAGTGCGCCAACGGAAATGGGGGCGCGGGAGTTCACAAGCCAGCCTTATTGATTGGAGGATGACGGTGCATCCTTCCAATTACCGATGTCATCCGCCGTGTTCGGCAGTCCATCCGGCCCCATGGAAAAAACATCAAAACTTTCGGGATGGTGCTTGCCCGGAATCACATATTGGTAGGGATGTCCCCATGGATCCAGGGCTTGTTCATCGCTGAACTGGGCACTCCAATGAGAGGGAATCGGTTCTGCCGTGGGCCGGGCCCAAAGCGCCTTCAAGCCCTGCTCATTCGTGGGCATGGAGCCACATTGCAACTGATAGGCCAGAAGCGCCGTCTTGAAAGCGGAGATATCCGCCGCCGCTTTCTGTCCCTTGGCCGTCTCCCCAACACCCGTCAAACTGTTCATGGCCAGGGCCACCAGCAACGCGATGATCGTCAGCACGATGATCATTTCCATCAGGGTGAAGCCACGGCGGAAGGCGCGACGGGAGGAACGAACAAAAGCGGTGGACTTCATGGCAAGGTAGATCGGAGAGTGACTGCAGTGGAGGTTAAGGGAAGGATTTCGCCTGTGGACGCGGAAGTGTCAGGGGCGTTTGGCAATGCGGAATCTCCATCTGAAGCGGTCGACGTCGCCACTGGTGTCTCAGCGGAATAAGCGAGTTGAAGCACCAGGTCTTTGAGCGCAAGCGGGGCATCAGCGGGCGGAGGAGTGGTTGTGGTCGTCGCCGGGATTTCCGCTTCATCGGAAAATTGCAGCGTGTTCGCGCCCGACTTCAGGAGAGAAACCGGCAGGAAAAAAGTCCCATCGCGCCAGCCAACATAATTCGACGCGGCAGTCCCGTTGGCCAGATAGCCCTCATCCGTCAAATCGGGAACGGCTGGACTCACGGTTCCAGCCCGCTGCCCATTGACCCAGACGATCAGGTGCCTGCCCAGCGGCAATCCCGATTCCTTGAAGGAAACGCGTCCCGTGCTGGGTACCCCCTCCAGTTCGAAGCTGAATTCGACGCCGTCTTCCACCCGCTGGGCAACTTGGGTGATCGGCACCGTGACCAATTGCTGACCATGCCAAGCCGCCGGATCGGCCTGCCGGGGCTGGCCGTCCAAGGTTTGCGAAAGTTGCGTCACACCGTTGGCTGGCGTGACGAGCAAATCCTGCACCGCAGGCGACACCAGGCTGTTCTTGCTCTGCAACCACTCCAGCTTGATCCGCTGGATGCCGAGTGACGTGTCTCCGGTCTGGAAGCATAGAGCGCCCTGATTGGTCATCATGCCCGGCGTCAGGAGCAGGCTGCGCTGATTGCTCATGCCGATGCCCTCATAAAAATTATCGGCCAGCGTCTGCGCTCCACCGCTGGCTTTCCAAGTGATGCGTAGAAATCCGCCCTCTTTTTCCTGAAAGTAGACCGTGACCAGCAACGAGGCCTCCGGATCCGGCGGATTGACCGGGAGAATCAAGGAAGCAAATGTTGTTTCGGGAACCTGCGGATGCCCCAGCCACTCGGGCGTCGCCGTGTTCGGCGCGAAGGGAAGATCCAGCGTGTAGGGCCCCGGCAAATCGGAAGCCCGGCTAACGGAAATCGACACTAACCCAACCAAAAACAGAATCCCCGTCATCTTCAAGACTGAAGACGGAAGCGCCGACAACAGAGAGAGGTGGTTTGGCTTCACAAGACGAAAATTTGATGGGATGACCAAGAATCATTGAGCGAGGGCCATGATGTTAAACAGAGGGACACCCCCGTGATCAAGGCAATTGCGTCCAATCCCGCGATAGTTACCAAAGCGTAATTTAAACCGGTCTATTTTACATCGTTCCAAAATCTGATTTGCAAATCGGAAAAATTGACAGGTTTGCTTAGCGTCACATTCTTACGATTTAATTGTCTCTGTCCTTTTTTGCTGTCCTCTTTTTCGAGAAGCGCCCCTTTAGCCGTTGGACTGAGCCAGCGGAGGATTGACTCCAATCGCGATTTTCATTAGCACTTACCACGTCAACGGGAAAAGCCTCGGGATCACTTTCGGGGGAGGCTATTTCTAATCGGTTTAATTCGATCCGTAGTATCGAAAGGCACGCATGACTTCACGTCGATTATTTTTGATTGGTACCACAGCCCTGCTTTTGAGCGTAACCTCCGCCACGGCTTCCATTCTTTCGGGCACGGTTCAAGGTGCCAACGCTCCCATCACTGGCTCTACTGTGACCCTCTATGCAGCAAGTACCGGTGCGCCGACCCAGTTGGCTCAAGGCATCACTGACGATCAGGGGGCTTTCAATCTGACCGGAGCCGATGCTCCAGCCGACACCGTTTATTACATAGTCGCCCATGGTGGCACCTCGAAAGCCGTCACCCACCAACCTTCCAATGCCGCCATCGGTCTGATGGCCGTGTTGGGGCCACACTTGCCCCCAAAAATTACGGTAAACGAGTTCACCACGATTGCCTCCGTATGGACTTGTGCACAATTTTTGAATGGTGAAGTCCTGAGCGGCCCTAAATTGGGTCTTCGTATCGCGGCGGGGAATGTTTCCAATTTTGTCGACCTCGAAACGGGCGGCTATGGCGAAACGATCCAGGATGCGCTCAATAGTGGTCAAACGCCCACCATGGCTAATTTCGCCACCTTGGCCGATCTGCTCGCAGGTTGCATTACCCGGGTAACGAGGGATTCCGTCGCTGACTTCCTCTCCACCGTGAGGCCGCCAGGAGGCGACATGCCAACGAATACTCTGACCGCCGCCGTGGCCATCGCCCGCCATCCCTGGTATCAACCGAAACAACTCTTCGCCCTTCTGGACGAGTTTTATCCGGTTCCCGCAGGCAAACATTTGCGGCCTGTACCATTCATGCCGTACCTGACGTGGGCTCCAAGCGCCTGGGTACTGCCCCTAAAATTCACGGGCGGAGGCTTAAGTGCTCCCGGCAAAATGATGGTAGACAGCGAAGGAAACCTCTGGGCAGGTGACAACTTCATCGTCGGCGCCCAGAATCAGGATGCCCTATGGGCGGGCAACCTTTCCAAGTTTGCGCCCAATGGCAAACCTCTCTCTCCGATGACCACGGGCTTTACCGGCGGCGGAGTTGAGGGCATAGGCTTCGGGCTTGCTGTGGATCGTCATGATAATTGCTGGGCCACTACGTACGGCAGCCAGGCCATCGTCGAGTTTGATAAGAACGGAATACCCCTCTCTCCGCCGGGTGGCTGGAACTTCGGTGGCAAGCTCGGCCTGATGCAGGGAATTATCGCCACCCCCAATGGAGACATCTGGGCCCTTGATGTACAGAACTTCCAACTCGTTCATTTGCCTCAAGGAGATCCCTCGAAAGCCGAAATTCTATTCGTAAATAAGACTGGCGATCCACTGAAGAATCCTGGCCACCTGCTCTCGCCCTTCTTCATGGCTATCGACCAAAAAGACCAAATCTGGGTCACAAACGCCGCCGCCGATTGGGTTAGCCGTTTCCCTGCGTCAGATCCAAGAAAAGTGCAAACTTTCAAGACCGGTTACAGTGGCAGTGGCCTGGCTGTAGACAGCCAGGGCAATGTCTGGGTCTGCAATCGCCTCGGCAATTCTGCGAGAGGGGCAGAAGTTTTGCTGCATATGCTCGTGATCGCAAAGGAGAAGGGAAATCCCGACCCCGTCCTGACACGCGCCTGCGCCGAAAACGAATCTGGCTGGTATGGAGGTAGCGTGACCGTGCTTCGTCCCGACGGAAGTCAGGCCCCGTGTTCACCGATCTACGGCAAGGGACTTTACTGCCCTTGGGCTGCCGTCGTCGATGGTGATGACAATGTTTGGTTTTCCAATTTTTCGGGCGCAAAAGCCGGTATTGTAGAATTGTGCGGCGCAAATCCCAAGGCTTGGCCTGTAGGCAAAAAAATGGGCGACCCGATTTCTCCGGCTGGTGGCTACGTAGGTGGCGGTTTACAGATGCAGATCGATCTTGATATTGATCCCGCGGGAAATGTCTGGGTCAGTAACAACTGGCAGGACATCAACGCTGCACTTGGACAAGTTCCCGAACCTCTCTCCACCACCGGTGCGGGCC
>CAIPBM010000100.1 GCA_903863295.1 uncultured Verrucomicrobiota bacterium
GTGTGCGTGCTGTGGGCCTATGTCTTTCGTCCTATAAACACGAAACAGGAGGCACAAGCCGCGGCTTTAAACGCCACGCCTTCGCTGGAAGGCGGGATCTGCCCGGTCGTCTCCGCCCTACTAGTGAGGGTCGAAAGTCCTGCCCACCACGGCTCTCCCGGGGTAATATCCTTCAACCGCCGCATCATCATGTATGCGGCGGTTCTTTTTTATTACTCCACTCAACTCTAAAGGCATCGGCCTCCTGGGACAGCGGCTGCTACAATCACACTATTGTCATAGGCTCCATTTCACGCTAGAAACGTCCCCTTTCCCCTCTCCATGTCCTTTCTTGTCCAGAAATATGGCGGCACCTCGGTGGGCAACCCCGAGCGCATCCGCAATGTCGCCAACCGCGTGGCCGAATGCCATAAGGCCGGGCATCGCCTCGTCATCGTTGTCTCGGCCATGTCGGGCGTGACCGATAGCCTGATCAAGCTCGCCCGCGAAGTGAATCCCGACGCCGCCGCGCGTGAAGTCGATGTCCTGCTCTCCACCGGCGAACAGCAGACCATCGCGCTCCTAGCGCTGGCGCTGCATGGCGTGGGCGTTCCCGCCGTCTCGCTGACCGGCGCCCAGGCCGGCATCGTGACCGATCGCATCCACACCAAGGCGAAGATTCTCAATATCACGCCCAAGAAGGTGAAGGAGCATCTCGATTCCGGCCATGTGGTCATTGTCGCGGGATTTCAGGGCCAGAATGAAGACGGTCACATTACCACGCTCGGTCGCGGCGGTTCCGACCTGACGGCGATTGCGATGGCCGCGGCGCTGAAGGCTGACGCCTGCGAAATCTACACCGATGTCGACGGCGTCTACACGGCCGATCCGCGCATCGTGCCGAACGCGAAGAAGATCAATGAAATTTCCTACGACGAGATGCTGGAACTCGCCAGCCTCGGCGCGAAGGTGATGCAGGCGCGGTCAGTCGAATTTGCCAAAAAATTCAAAGTGAAGTTTGAGGTTCGCTCCAGCTTCAACCATAATCCCGGAACGGTCATAACAGAGGAACATGCAGCCATGGAAGATGTAGTTTTACGCGGAGTCAGCCTGGAGAAGAACCAGGCGAAGGTCACCATTGTCGGCGTGCCGGACAAACCCGGCGTGGCGGCGGGACTCTTTTCCGCCCTGGCGGAATCGGGCACCAACGTCGACATGATCGTGCAGAACGTCGCCCAGGACGGCACGACCGACCTGACGTTCACGATCAACAAGGACGACCTGCCCCAGGCGCGCAAAGTAATCGAGGCGCAAGTGGCGAAGATCGGCGCGAAGAGCCACAGCGCGAAAGACAGCATCAGCAAGCTTTCGGTGGTGGGTATTGGGATGCGTTCGCATACCGGGGTGGCCGCGACGCTTTTCTCCGCGCTGGCGCAGGCCGGCATCAACATCCAGATGATCTCCACCAGTGAGATCAAGATTTCGGTCATCATCAATGAGTCGGAAGGGCCGCGCGCGACGCAGGTCGTGCATGACGCGTTTAAGCTGGGGAACTGAGTTCCCGTTCCCAAGCCAAAGGAGCGAGAAGACAAAATAGTTAGAGGTCCTTCGACTCCGCTGCGCTTCGCTCAGGATGACGGATTTTATAAAAAGTCGCTTACGCGACGGCTACCACTAACTATTGCGGCGACTGCTGCATGAGATCGCTGACCTTGCCCTTGAGCTTGCCGAAGTCCTCGCCGAGGATGCTGCCGCTATCGATTTGCATTCGCTCCTCAGCGAAATGGAGGGCGCGGTCCGCGAGCTTGAGCTGGTTGTTTTTCAGGCAGGCAGCCACATAAGGAGAAATGACGTTATAAAATAAGGTGCCACCGCCCTGGTCGCCAAAATCGCGGATGGTCTTTTCGTATTCCAGGCGCGCCCCGTCCCAATCCCCGGCATCAATCTTTTCAAAGATAGCCGCGGAGGCGCTCTGGATGCCCTGGTCGAAACCGGAACTGCGGTTTTGCAAGACGATGTCCTGCTCCAGGTCGTGTGCACCCGGATCGTCACTCTTTTTCAGCACGGCCAGGAGATGACGCTGCCCCTCCACCTTCATGTCGGGGAAAGTCTGGAATTGCTGGATCCAGCTCTGATAAAAGCTCTTCTTGTCGTCGTCACTGGCATTCGTGTTTTCCAGCAGCGCCGACTCCAGTTCCCAAGTCTCCGCCAGTTCCGGCATGATGGAGCGCGCATCATCGAGAATTTTACGGCAGAGCACCGGATCGTTACGGTTGATACCAGTCCAGGCAATCGCGTTTTTGGCCGGCTGGTAGTTGGGATTGGTATCTCCGTTCTTGAAAAAATTGGTCAGGCGGGTGTCATCAATCACCTGCCAGGTTTGGGGATCGAGTGCGTAACCCTTGGGATAATTCTGGCTCTCATAGCGCCCGCAATCGAGGTTCCATCTCCCCGACTTCATCATGTAGCCGACCCACGCGTGTCCCCCATCAGCGCCCTGACCGTGAAAATAGAGCGTGGGAATGCCACGACCCTTGCCAAGTTCCGTCGCGTAATAGGCCTGGTCAACACAGATGCCTCCCTTCTTCTCGATGTCCTGGAGGTTGTAGGTGTCGTATCCCCAGGTCACGGCGATGTTGGCCGTGCTCGTCCGGGTGGTGTCGTAGTTGATGGAAAAGAAGGCGTCGTCGAACTGCGAGTAGGAAATCTTGCTCTGCTGGGCGTAGGTGAACTCGGACAACTTGATCTCGCTATCAACCAGGAATTTGAGGTTTTCGAACGTGAGCTGCGTCAGATCCTGGTCGAGCTTCTTGTCGCGATTGGCCTGCACATAGAATTTGAAACGGGTGACGACATCAAGATCACCGATCGGCACAGCTTTCTGTTCAACCTGGGCATGAGGCCAGTTCCGAGGGAAAGGCTGGTCAAAGACAAGGCTGTAGGCAACGCCCAAAGCCGCGTATTCGCGGAGGTCATCAGGATTAGACTTAGCCAGATCAAGGATGATCTTGAGCGCCTGCTTCCTGTTGTCGCGGGGATCGAGCTTTTCCACGAAAAGATGCGCCACGGTGCCGTCCTTGCCCAGCGCGATGAAGGTCTTCAGGTTATCGGGATCGGACAGGAGGTCCGGGCAGTCGAGCCCAAGGCGAATCCATTCGAGGTGCTCAAGCCAGCCCTGGAAATCTGAACTGGAAAAAGCCGAGGCGTGGTTCTGCTGGTAGCTGGCCGCAAGCTGTGCGGTTAAATCTGTGACGGCTTGCGGCCACACATCTGGCGTCGGATTTTTATCCCACCATGCGGCTTGAGCCCGGCTGTCCCAAGCGGGCAGTGGATCCACCTGCTGGGCCGGACACGAAAGAACAGCCAGCGACAGAAATAGAATCGCCAGGCCCTTTTTCATGGGAAAAAGTCTGAGGGCGATGCGTCGGCCTTCGCGATGCCGTTATTTCTTGGCGGCGGCTTTCTTTTCGCTGGCCCGTTTTTCGATGATACGATCGTTCTTAACCGCGCGCTTGGCACGAGTGCGAACCTGTTTGCGTCCTGGATATGCTCCCATAGGCGGGAGATCATGCGCGGTTTGGTTGAAGACGGCAAGGAAAGATCGCTTCCAAGCGATCAGATCATCATGCGCCTCGATGGGAAGCATCCATCCGGCTCGCGATCTCGTCGGTCAAACCGGGCAAGATTTGCGTCGCCGCTCCGTAATGACGCGCATTGAAAGCCATCTCATCCATATCCCGTCCGGGCTCCAGATTCACCAGGATCGAATAGGCTGGCGAATGACCGAACATCCGGTCTGCCGGCAAAACTTTTCCGGAGGTCCCCAGGATGACAACGGTGTCCATCGGTCGCAATTCGCTCACGAGATCGTAAAGCACATCGTAGTGTGGTGCAGGCTGGCCAAAGAAAACAACACCGGGCTTCACTGTTTTCTTGCGATGACAAATCGGACAGCCCGATTGATCGTAAGTCGTTCCCTCAAGTTCCCATTCCAGGTCGCACTCGACGCAATGCATGAGTTGCGCTTCGCCATGTAGGTGTACGACGGGGCGGCATCCGGCCTCTTCCAACAATCGATCAATATTTTGCGTCACAACCTGCACCCGCCCCGGCCAACGCTTTTGCCACGAGGCAATGATCCGATGGGCCTCGTTCGGCTTGGCATCCGCCGCCGCCTCCCGTCGGGCATCATAGAAGGCATGGACCGCCTCAAAGTTCTGCTTCCAGGTCGCATAGTTACAGACGACATCAAGCGACACATTTTCCCAAAGACCATTCTTGCCCCGAAAAGTCGACAATCCGCTCTCCGCCGAGAGACCTGCGCCAGAGAACACAATGAGCTGAGGGAGGTTGGATTGATCCACGGAGTCCACGATCGTTTCCACTTGAATTACCGAAGCTCAACCAACTTATCGCCCGCATTCAAGCGATGCAATAAAGCGGGCAAATGCCTCATGAACCAGCCAAGCATGATTTGAGTCGAGGAATTTCCAATGCGTACCCAGACGATGACGGGACCATCACCGAGACGCCGATATCGATCCACGAAATCTTCATCCTTTACGATGACTGCCTTGTTCTCCAAGGCGTAGTTCCAGATATCCGCATCCTTGGCCGGTCTCAATCCGACATCCTCAAGATGGTCAGCTTGATGTCCCTCGTTTCGTAACGCCCGCGACAGCGCCGGGGGCAGTTGGACATCGACCAGAAACCGCACGGTTCAAGCCGCTCGTAGGACAGAATGATCCATTTCCGCCGCTGCAAATTCAAGGCAGGCCTGGATGTCTTCCGGTTCAAGGTAAGGAAAATCGGCGAGAATCTCCGATTCAGGAACACGAGCGGCCAACATTTCGAGAACATCTTTGACCCGGATACGCATCCCCCGAATGCAGGGACGTCCCCCGCATTGCTCTGGGTCAAAGGTAATCCGTGAAAGTTGGTTCACACCATTATTCTACACGGAATTGATCTATAAACAAGCAGCCCCTCCAACGGAACCAAAAGCCTTACCGCTTCAATCCCAGCACATCCTGCATGGAATAGAGTCCCGGCTTCTGCGTGCGCGCCCAGGAGGCCGCACGAAGCGCACCGGAGGCAAAGGTGTCCCGGCTGGAGGCCCGGTGCGTCAGTTCGATGCGCTCGCCGGTTGTCGCAAAATGAACGGTGTGATCTCCCACGACATCCCCGCCGCGCAGAGCGTGCATGCCGATGACCCGCTTGGGCCGCACGCCAACATCGCCGTGCCGACCGTGAAGCGTCAGGTCGTCGTACGTGCCGCCCGCGGCCTCGGCCAGGATTTCACCCAGACGCCGTGCCGTGCCGCTGGGAGAATCGAGCTTCAGACGGTGGTGCATCTCGACCACTTCCTGATCGTAATTTTCACCCAGCGTCTCTGCGGCCAACTGGGTCAGATAAAAGAGCAAGTTCACGCCCACGGAAAAATTCGGCGCAAA
>CAIPBM010000101.1 GCA_903863295.1 uncultured Verrucomicrobiota bacterium
AACAGAAGTAGTTCGGCGCTTTAAAGCTGGAGTTCCACCGTGCGTGAAATAGCCTGAGGCAGATCTCATCCTTATCTCTCATGAAAAAAATCGTTCTCTTCCTAGCTCTTCTTCTCCCGGTTGTTCTGGCGGGCTGCGCGGGCAGCAATGTCTCCGTCCTGACCGACCAGGATCCCCAAATCAATTTCGCCAAGTACAAGACCTACAATTGGAAAATGTCCACCAAGGGCTATCAGCCGAGTGCCAGTACGGTGGCCGTGATCCAGACCACGCTGGATACCTGCCTCGCCGGCAAAGGCTACACGCTTTCGGCCCATCCCGATTTCCTCGTCGTCTATCATGTCGTGCGTCGCTACCACGATTCAGTTACGCAGGTTGTTTCAACCGGTCCCGGCCAATTGCCGGGCACCTATGAATACAACGATTTCGGTTACGGCTATGGCTATGGTTTCTGGCCGGGCTACAGCGAGACGGTCACGCAATCAAATCCCTACGAAGAGGGAACACTCTTGGTCGACTTTATCGACGCGAAGACTCACCGGGCCATTTGGCGTGGTTCTGCCTCGGCCGTCGTGAAGGATCAATTCACCAACCAGCAAAACATCTCCGAGGGCATCCAGAAGATGCTGGCCAATTTCCCGGCCCGCGTGACCAATTAAAGGCCGCTTGAATTTGCGTGGGTAGCAGCGATACTCTGATTGCTAAGAACCAACCTCCTCCCAAGCCATGACTCTTCTCCTCATCGTTCTCGGCTTCTTCGGAATCATCCTGCTGCTCGTGCTCATTATGGCGGGCATGGGGGTGGGGATTTACAACCGTCTCGTTACGCTGCGGAACGAATTCAAAAATCAATTCGCGCAGATTGATGTCCAACTCAAGCGCCGCCACGATCTGATTCCAAATCTGGTCGAGACGGCCAAGGGCTACATGGCGCATGAGCGCGGAACGCTCGATGAAGTCGTGGCCGCGCGCAACGGCGCCGCCGCCGTCCGGCAACAGGCCGCGACCGATCCCACCGATGCCAATGCCGTGGCCAAGGTCGCCGCCGCAGAAGGCGCATTGACCCAATCACTCGGACGCCTCTTCGCCGTGGCGGAAGCTTATCCCGACCTGAAGGCGAACCAGACGATGTTGCAACTGCAGGGTGAATTGACCGAGACCGAGAACCGCGTCTCCTTCGCGCGACAGGCTTACAATGAGGCGGTCCGCAATTATAATACGCAGCGCGAGATTTTCCCGAATTCGCTGGTTGCCGGCATCTTCAATTTTGCCCCGGCCACGCTGTTCGAGATCACCGATCCCGGCGAACGCGAAGTCCCCAAGGTTTCATTCACGTAGAAGTTTTGCGTCGCCCGCATCCTCTCTTGAACTCCGGTGATTAGAGGATAAAGTCAGGCCAATGGAGTCTCTCTTTGACAAGGATCCCAGCCAGGGACCTCCGCTTTCCAATTACGAAAAGATCGCGTCAGAGATTTCCCATCTCAAGAAGGGAAAATCGGTCCGGCAGACTCCGGGGCAAACCACGCGCAAACTTGCGCCCATTATCTTCATCCTCGTTGTCTTGGCGTTCATTGGCCTCTACATCATGGATCCGTTCCTTTATGCGTGGCACAAGTACGAAGCGATCCACGCGTACCTCTATCTCCACAATTACGACAGCGCGACGGCAACCGATGCGCTGGCCGCGACTCGCATTTTGTCCGAAGATGAGATTTTGGCGCTGAACCAGCGCAAAGGCTCCTTTCAAGATTACTATCCCTCAGCCCAAGCCGCCGAGGC
>CAIPBM010000102.1 GCA_903863295.1 uncultured Verrucomicrobiota bacterium
GCGCCCTTCCTGAAAGTCATCTACGATTGCTTCCTCTACACCACCCTCGCCGTCATGCTGCTTTACGCGGAGAAAGTTTTTGAACTGACCCGCCAGGAAGGAACGCTTCGGCTCGCCTTCGTGACCCTGCACAAGGAGGACGACCTGAGCCTCTTTTGCGCCACGGTCATCTGGGCCGCCTTGGCCTTCCTTGGATACGCGGTGTTCTCCGCGATTAGCCGGCACGTCGGACACGGAGAACTCCTCCGGCTTTTCTTCACGCCCAGAGGGAAACAAGCTTCCGAATAGGCCCTCCCTTCCTCGAAAGAAGGGTAGACACGCAAATGACATATAGACGTTATCTATCTGTATCTCGAAATTTTCGCCTTGTTTTAGGCAATGGATTTGCTACCAAGACGGTTACCATGAATATGCGCTATCTAAAATCGCTGGGATCGAGGCTAAAACTTACTTCATACTCCTTTCTGTTAGCTCTGGCGCTCGGAGGAAGCGCGTTGAAAGGTCAAACAAGCAATCAAACTGCTTTCGTTTTTACCAATAATACTGGGCTTCCGGACGATCAGGTTTTCCTGAGCCTGACCAACTTTGCGGGCGACGGTACCAATACCTACTATGACGGTGGCGCTTACAGCTCTCTCTCCAATGGGACACTCTACTCGCTGGCATCGCTCGAAGGAACGATTTCTGGTACGACCTTAGGGTCGGTTCCGACGCTCTATGCGGGGAATGTTACTTCGGGACAATTGACCTTTACGCTCGGTAGCACCGCCGATACCGCCAATCCAGTCACGGGTATCGTCGAGCTGACCTCCGTGGCGGCGACGGCCTCCCCTAATGACAATCTGGACGTTACCTATGTCAATGGGGTTGGAATGCCCATTGGTTATTCGGTCAATAACCGGAGCGATAACACGCCGCTGGCTTTGCCCAACCAAGCCAATCCTATTGTCACCAACGGCACGGCCATGGGGTCCAATCTGGTCAACGATCCCTACGTACCAACAGCGGCACGAACCACTAATACCTACAACGTCACCTCTTCGAATGGTAAAACCTACACGATAAGCGGCACGACCTATGTGGCGGCCTCCAACGTTAATCCCAACTATCATGATTGGTCGACCAACCAAGGGGGCTATACTTCCGTCTCGAATACCTTGGAGAATGCAGGCACCAGCATCAGCATTTCCAGCTATACGACGACAACGGGTTCCTCCAATCCGGCGTTACCGACCAATATCCTTTTCGGGTATGGAGGTTCATCGGGAGCAGGTGCCTATTCGCCTTTCAACAATCCGGGTACTGGCACAAGTTCCGATCCCGAAAACCTCTTCCTGAATAAGCAGGACTACAACATGACCGGAACCTATAAAACGGACATAACCTCCGGATTGACGTCAGACCAAATTGCGGCCCTGACAGCTTCCAACCCTGGGATTGTGGCCGGAACACATGGAATTGTCATCTCCGGCACGGGCACCAATCCCGGTGGAACGGGGGTTGGCTCCTTTACCGTCTACATCACCCAATCGAGCTTAAATAACCCGAATGGCCTTTACGGAGGCAATCCGGTTTATACCGTGGTTTGGACACCTCCTGCCGGTGATGGCACCGCGACCGGAGCTCAGGTTACCACGCAACAGGGCTCCAATAACCTCGTCGACCGCGTCGTGGGAGATCTCGCTGGAGGCACCCAATGGGGCTGGTCCACCAGCACGGTAACGGTCAAGAATCAGGCTAACAATACAGGTACCGCAGCGGCCTTGGCCGGGACAGTCTTTGACACCACCACGGGATCTCTCAAGGACACACCCATTAACCAGCTCAGCACGGGCCAATATTTTTATCTCCTTTCCTTGGAAGGCGCCAATCAGCAGGACTGGAGCGGAGCCGCGCTTAACCCCACCAACCCGCTCCTCTACGCGAATTATATCAGTGACGTGACCGGCACTTCGGGTGGGTATACGGCCCCTTATACGGATCGCCTTGTCGGTGTCAGTCCTGACACCTACTATGCGCCTCCTTCCTTGCCGGACAATACGGTCAGCGATCTCTATATCAACGTCATCCTGGGGCCCAGCGGCGCTTATTCGGTCAGCGTTGTGCCCGAGCCCAGCACCTGGGCGCTGATTGGCTTCGGACTCCTCTTCATTGGATTCCGCGCCTATCGCAGCCGCCGTCAGGCTTAAGCCACTTCCTCCAGCCTCCCGCTGGCTGAAAAGCCCCGCTTTAACCGGCGGGGCTTTTTCGTGGTCATTTCTCTTCCGCACACTTTCTCCCACACACCTCGCGTCCCCTGTTGCCACACCCGCCGAAAAAGGGCATGATCTTCGCCCCATGACTCTCGGCACCGTCGCCATTCTCGGACCCGGCCTGATCGGCGGGTCGCTTGCTCTTGCCCTGGCCGAGAAGGGCCTGACCAAGCGGCTCTCCATCTACGCCCGCTCCTCCCGCGCCCTGGACGAAATCCGGCTGGCCGGCGTCAGCGCCGAGTTGACCGGCAACCCCAGCGAGGCCGTCAGCGAAGCCGATGTCGTCATCCTCTGCGTCCCGGTGGAAGCCATGCCTGCCTTGGTCCACGAATTCCGCGATGCCCTCAAGCCGACCGCCTTGGTCACCGATGTCGGCAGCGTCAAGGGCAGCGTCGTCCGCGACATCGAGCCGTTGCTCGATGGCCGCGCCAACTGGATCGGCAGTCACCCCATGGCAGGCAGCGAGCAGGGAGGGTTCGCCGCCGCCCGCGCCGACCTTTTCGATGGAGCGCCCGTCATTCTCACGCCGACCCAGCACACCACCCGCGAAGCCCGCCGTCGCGCGGAACAATTCTGGGCCGCGCTCGGGGCCAACCTCCACGTCCTGTCCCCCGAAAAGCATGACGAAATGATCGCCGCCATCAGCCACATCCCGCATCTCCTCGCCGCCGTGCTGGTCAACCACGCCGTCACCCACGGTAAGCTCGAACTCGCGGCCGGGGGCTTTCGTGACACCACGCGCGTCGCTTCCGGCTCAGCCGAGCTCTGGACCGAAATCCTCATGGCCAACGCCGATGCCGTCGCAACCCAGGTCGATCACCTCATCGCCCAGTTGCGGTCCATCGAGGTCGCCCTGAAAAATCCCGATAAACCGGTCGCGAAAACTCACTTGCTCGCCATGCTCCAGGCGGCCAAGGACGGCCGCGCCCAGTTACCCGCCCGCCGACCCAGCAAAAAAGGATAAGCCACCCGCGAAGCGGAAAAAGTACTGATCTGCCCACCGTCTCCCTTTTACTTTTTCCTTTCTCCTTCTACCTTTCCCCTTCAACGCCATGAGCCAAGCCCCCGCCTCCACCCTCACCGTCCGCCAGGTCAAACAACTCGGCGGCGAAATCACCGTCCCCGGCGACAAAAGCCTCTCGCACCGCGCCGTCCTTTTTTCCGCCCTTGCCGATGGCACCACCGTGATCGACGGCTTCCTTCCCGGCGAAGATTGCGTCTGCACGATGCGTGCGCTTCAGGCCATGGGCTGTACCATCGAAGTCGAATCGAAGACCCGCCTCATTGTCCACGGCACGGCGGGCAAATTGCTGGCTCCACTGGAACCGCTCGATTGCGGCAACTCCGGCACCGCCATGCGCCTGATGGCCGGCGTCCTGGCCGGGCAATCGTTCACCTCCCGCCTCATTGGCGATGCCTCCCTCTCGAGCCGTCCCATGAAGCGGATCGTCGATCCCCTCCGCCAAATGGGCGCGAAGATCGAGGGCAAAGGCGAGAAGCATACCGCGCCGCTGGAGATCACCGGAGGGCCGCTCACCGGCATCGAGTACACCCTGCCCGTGGCCAGTGCCCAGTTGAAATCGTGTCTGCTTTTGGCCGGACTCTTCGCCACCGGCACCACCAGCATTACCGAGACGACACCCTCTCGTGACCACACGGAGCGCCTGCTCGCCTTTTTCCATGCGCCGCCCGTCATCGCCGCCACTCCTGATGGCAAGGGCCGCACCATCCGCGTCCGCGGCGGAAGCAAGCTCCATGCGCGCGATTTCAACGTCCCCGGCGATTTCTCCTCGGCCGCCTTCTGGATCGCCGCCGCCGCCGCACTTCCCGGTGCCGACCTGACCATCACCAATCTCGGTCTCAACGGCACCCGGACCGGACTCCTCAGCGTCCTCCTGCGCATGGGCGCGAAAGTCGAGGTGCCGGGAAATCCCTCCGAACCCAGCGGCGCTTTCCCCTGGGACAAGGGCTACATTTACGAATCGATTTCCGATTCCTCCTGCGAGCCGGTCGGAACGGTTCGCGTGCTAGGTCGCAAGTTGCACGGAACGAAAATCTCCGGTGCGGAAATCGCCAATGTCATTGATGAACTGCCCATCATCGCGGTGGTCGGCGCCCTGGCCGACGGCGACACGGAAATCCGGGACGCCCAGGAATTGCGCGTGAAGGAAACCGATCGCATCGCCGCGATGGCCAAGAACCTTCGGGCCTTCGGCGTGGATGTGACCGAGCATCCCGACGGCATGACCATCCATGGCGGGGCCAAGCTCACCGGTGCACGCGTCGGCAGTTTCGGCGATCACCGCATTGCCATGTCCTGCGCGATCCTCGGCCTCTTCTCCAAGGGCGAAACAGTCATTGAGGAAACGGGTTGCATCGCCACGTCCTACCCCAGCTTCGAACAGGATCTACATAAGATCGCCTACTTCCACGATCCCAGCCTCGCTTCGCTGCTCGGCGCCGGGCGGTAGCGCATTTTCGTCCATCAACGTCTGATTAGTGGGGCGATAGTTTCACACGGAGGCACGGAGAACAGATCGACCGCTTCGTCCCGCTCCCCGCGGTTGCCTTAGGTTGCCAAGGGTAGGGTGAAATGGAACTTCGTGCCCTCCCCCAAAGTTGATTCCACCCAGATTTTGCCGCCGTTTTTTTCCACCATTTCCCGGCTGAGCGGGAGCCCAAGGCCGGTACCTTTTTCTCCTCCCGTCCCGTAGGTGGGCTTATTTTCCCCCAGTTGAAAGAGCTTGGAGAGTCGATTCTCCGGAATGCCATTTCCCGAGTCTGCCACGGTGATTTCCAGAAACTTATCTTTCCTTTGCGCAGAGATCCGTATGATCCCCCGCTGCGGTGTGAATTTGATCGCATTACCAATGAGATTGCGAAGCACGGTATCATTCATCCGCATATCCGCATAAACATCGACCGGCTCCGTGATCTCATTCACCAGCTGGATTTTCTTGGCCCGGGCCTCGACTCCCACAAAAGCCACGGCAAATTCAACCTCCTGCAGCAGGGCGAAGACCTGGGGGGATGCCTCCAGTTTACCAAGCTGAATCTGGGCCCAGCTGAGCAATTCGAGCAGGAGCCTCCCGATCTGATGAGAGGTGTCCCGGATATCGACCGCCAATTCCCGGGTCGTCTCGTCCGCATCCGATGGCAGCGTGTCGACCAAGGCTTCGCTCAGCCCCAAAAGTCCTGACATCGGATTTTTCAGGTCGTGAGCAAGGATGGAAAAGAAAACATCCTTGCCCGCGTTAAGCGCACGCAACTCTTCCTCGGCTTGCTGGCGGATCACGATCTCGGACTTGAGATCACGTTGCAGCAGGCAAATGGAGAGGTGGTTCTTCACGCGTACCAAAACCTCCTCGCGCTGGAGCGGCTTCGTCAGGTAATCAACCGCACCCACAGAAAAACCCTTGAGCACGTAGGCAGTCTCTGAAATGGCGGTCATGAAGATGACCGGAATATCACGCGTCTGGGGCGACTCCTTGAGCTTCTGACACGTCTCGAATCCATCCAGCCCCGGCATCATCACATCGAGCAGGATCAGATCCGGCAAACTGTAAAGAGCCTGTTCGAGCGCACCGGTTCCGTCCTCCGCAACCAGCACCTGGTAGCCCTGCGCCGAGAGGTACTCGAAGAGCACGTTCAGGTTCGTGGGGTTGTCGTCGGCAATCAGGATGGTCGGGGAATAAGGCGTATTCATGGCGCTTCAGGTTTGGTGTGATCCTCAATCAACTGGCGAATTTGTCGCACCCGGAATCCTGCACAGAGTTTCCGGAGGCGATCCAGGAAAGGCTTCTGATCCGGTTGGCTGGAAGCAAGTTCTTCAGCGGCTTTGACCAGATTAAGCAGGTCACCGCGACGCGCCAGATCGGCAAACTGGGCGGCGGCCGCAACGGGAAGCGGCGGCAGGGTGGAATCGGATTCAGCTCCGTCCTCTGGAAGCTTCTCCTCGTCCGTGCCGCCCACTTCCATCCATTTGAGGTCGAGACGCCGTTGCAGGCACTCAAGGAGACGCCCGTAATCGACCGGCTTGGTAAGAAAGTCATCGCAACCCAGGGCCCGGCACCGCCGCACTTCATCTTCGCCGACGCTCGCCGAGATGGGCACAATCGGCAGTTCCTTGAAAGCTTCCATCTGGCGCGCGTATTGAATCAGCTGAACTCCATCAATCACCGGCATGGCGATGTCCGCCAGAATCAAATGAGGCTTTTGCTTGGACAATAGATTGAGCGCTTCCTGCCCATCCTTGGCCTCAGTCACCACAAAGCCCAGCGGTACGAGCATGTCCACCAGCACGGCCCGATTCGCCGGAATATCATCAACGACCATGATTTTCCGGCGGTCTCCCTCGTAGCCGGTAATGTTGGAGATTTTGTCCGATACCTTGGGAGCAAAGACGCTGGAACTGGAGGCAGGCAGTTCAAGCTCGAACGAAAAGATGCTCCCCTTACCAAATTCACTCTCCACTTGGATCGTCCCCCCCATGAGCTGCACCAACCGCTGGCTTAAGGCGAGTCCTAGCCCTGTGCCTTCTGAATTACGCGCGGCATCAGAGACCTGACTGAAGGATTTGAACAACCGGTTGATTTTTTCCGGGGCGATGCCAATCCCCGTATCCGTGAAAGCGAAGCGGATTTTTCCTCCATGGGGTATGACGCTGAATCGAACGCGTCCCTTGTCGGTAAATTTCACCGCATTACCCAGAAGATTGATCACGACCTGCCTTAGTCTCTTTTCATCGGCCATGACGACTTCAGGCAGATCGGGCGATATCTCCACCTCAAAGGCGATGTTCTTCTCGTCGGCCCGGATTTGGAACATATCGACGGGTGCCCGGAGAAAATCTCTCAACTGAACTTCGGCGGGAACGATTTCGATTTTTTGCGCTTCAATCTTGGCCAGGTCGAGAACGTCATTGATCAGCGTGAGCAAATGCTCCCCCGATTGCCTGATCACCCGCAGGCCAGAAATGGCGCGGGCGGGAAGGGTCATCTGGCTGAGAATCTGGGCGTAACCCAGGATGCCGTTGAGAGGAGTCCGTAATTCGTGGCTCATGTTGGCCAGGAATTCACTTTTGGCGCGGTTCGCCCGCTCTGCTTCCACCGTCTTCGCTTCAAGGTCTTTTGTCCGTTCGGCTACTTTCTGTTCCAGCCCGGCGTTGGTTTGACGCAAGTTTTCCGTTGCTTCTTCAATCCGGCTGGCCATGCCATCGAAGGCGCGCCCGAGAAAGCCGAACTCATCCTGCCGTTCCTCCAAACCGGCGCGAGCAGTGAGATCGCCCTCCTCGATTTTATGGGCTGCCTTGGTGAGGATACTGAGCGGCCGGTTGAGCGACCGCGCCGCCGCGTGGGCACCCAGGGCAAATATAATGAAGAAAATCACTCCACCTATGAGCATGCCCTGCAACAACCGCGCCGCCGGGGCGAAGATTTCAGCGGCATCGATTTTCACCACCAGCCCCCACCCGAGTGAGGGTAAATAGCGCGAGACAGCCAGAACCGGAATCCCGCGATAATCCTCCATCACCCCGTGCAAACGGACTCCCTCCACCGCCGCAGCGATATCCGGCGGAATATGGTCCAGCGGAAAACTAATCCGGAAAGCTGCATCAGATGCGCTTCGCAAGGGAGCCACAATGACGACCCGGTCTCCATCGTTCTGGGCGATTACGGTCTCTCCTGATCGACCGAGGTTTTCATAGTCATTGACCACCCGGTAAATCTCCTGGTTATTGAGGCGGGCTGCCACCACCCCGGAGATCGCCCCGCCAGGACCGAAGATGGGCGCTGAGACATAAACCGCCGGTGTCTTCGTGACCGGGTCGAGCGCGTAGTCGGAAATTTCCGCGCTCATCAGCGTGCGCGTGCGATCAATGGTCCGGAGCAGATCCGGTGTCAGCTCATTCTTGGGATCCCGGGAAAAGAGAAGCTGACCGCTTTGTGAGAAAAGATAAAGGTTCTGGTATCCCTCGACATTGCGTAGAAAGGCAAGGGGAATGGCCTGTTCCGAGTTCGTCGTTCCCCCCGCCACCAAGCCCGGCATGTAAGGTTGCGCGGCCAGGAATTGAATCTCCCGGAGTTTACCCCGCGCATAGGCCTCGATTTTGTTCGCGCGGTCTGCGGCGATGCTGGCCAGGTTTTCACTTGCTTGGTAACGGATTTGATCCAGTGCCGCATAACACAGAATCGCCCCGCCGATGAGGAGCACGGGAAAGGACAAGAGAAAGAACCGCCAGAAAAGCTGGGCCGTCAGGTAACGCTGGGGTTGGAAGGGAAAAGTGAGCATAGATCGTTGGCGTTAGCGGGGAGGCGCGGCCCAGCGACCGTTCCATCCGGTTTGCAGGTCATCCAGGAAGCGTTCCCACTCCGCCGGGCTCCTCGAAATCGGAAAGGGCTGGGGACGCACGGGCCGGTGCGAATCCCAGACCACATCAAACTGGCCGTCGGCCCGAATCCGCCCGACCCGCACGGGGCGCCAGGTGTGCTGGGTCTCCGGATCAATCAGCATGACTCCCTCCGGTGCGGCCATGCTCTGATCAAGAATTTCTTTCCGGACAGCGTCCGTGTTTTCCGTCCCCGCCAGTTCCACGGCCTGGGCCCACAGCTTCACCGCGCAGTAGGCTGCTTCCATCGGGTCGGAAACGACCCGCTCCTCGCCGTATCGCTTGCGAAAGGCCGCGACGAATGTCGAATTGCGTGGCCCATCCAGGCTCTGGAAATAATTCCAGACGGCATAATCTCCCGCGCATGCTGATGGATTCAGCGCCGGCAATTCGCTTTCACCGATGCTGAAGGAAATCGTCGGGATGGTCTTCGGATCAATCCCCGCCGCGCGCAAGGCCCGGAAAAAAGCCAGGTTGGTATCGCCATTGATCGTGTTGAGAATGACATCGGGATGCGTCGCCTCGATTTTTTCCACCATGTCCTGGACCTCGGTGCATCCCAGCGGAACATAGTCCTCGCCCACGACCTGCGCTCCCAGCGCCTTGACCTGGTCTCCGATCACCGCATTGGCCGCGCGTGGAAAAACGTAATCCGACCCGACGAGATAAAAGCGGCGGCTCTTCAGGTTATCAAAGGCCCATTTCACGGCGGGGATGATCTGCTGGTTGGGCGCCGCGCCGAGGTAAATGATGTTCGGCGATTCCTCCAGTCCCTCATACTGCACCGGGTAGAAAAGCAAACCACCCAGTTCCTCGAAAACCGGACGCACCGTTTTCCGGCTTGCCGAGGTCCAGCAGCCAAAAACCGCACACACTTTTTCACCCGTGATCAGGCGCCGCGATTCTGCGGCAAACGTCGGCCAGTCGGAACGTCCATCGGCCAGGATTGGGACGATCTTGCGTCCGCCCAGCAAACCACCCGATTGATTGATCTCCTCTATCGAGAGCTCGACTGCCTGCACCACCGGCGTCTCGCTGATGGCCATCGTCCCCGTCAGTGAATGAAGAATGCCCACCCGGATTGGCGGCATCGAGCGCACGATCCAAAAATGGACTAAATAAGCGACCAAGCCTAATAGCCCGGCAGCCACGAATCCAATCACCCAGCGTCTGGAATTTCCAATTGATGACATTCTTAAACGTTTATAGCCACTAAAATGCCAAGTGACAACGGGTGTCCCATTTGTAACCAAAAACCTTCCCTCTCGAGTTGGCCAACCCCTCCGGTATTCGGCTTTACCTCTGGGGCAGCCCTATCGCCCCAACCAACGTTTGCCCAACTCCATACCCCTCTTCTCAATAAACATGAAGGCCAGGAAAGACGCCAGGATCACCAGCGGAACCGTCAGGAAGGACGTGTAGATAAAGAGGTGAACCGAATCGACATGCGGGTTGGCCCGGAGAAGCACCCAGATCACCCCATCAATGACCAGCCAATGCACCAGATAGGTCGAGTAACTGACCTTCCCCAGGAACTGAGGAACGCGGTGATTGAGTATTTCGCTCATCCGGGCCAGATACCATGGCTTCCGGCCAAAGATCAGGGGAGAGAACGCCGCCATGAACACCGTCGCCCAAACGGCAAAGGCGAGGTTGTGCAGGACGATCAAGAGAACAAACAACGAGCAGCCAATCGTCTCCTCATGGGAGGTAATCAAAGGTCGGTGGCGGTGTTCCAGGTGCCGGAAGAGATAAAAACTTCCAAACCCCACAAAAAACCACGGGGCATGGGCCAGGAGCAGCGACCTGTTCCACGAAATTCTTGGGCCCAAAACGACGCAGGCAAGGATGATGGCGAGCACGATGATCGTGGTTCGATTTTGCTTCCGGAAAACCGCATAGAGCAGCGGCGCCACCAGGTAGAACTGCCACTCCAACGTTAGGCTCCAAGTGGGGGGCAGGAAGATGTTGTAGACCGAATGCATCAGCCGCTCCGGGATCAAGCCCTGCAGCATCAGAGCCGTAGGGATGAAGTAAGCGGCGAAGTGGACATGCCAGGTCTCGATCCGTGTCAGGCGGCTGGCAAAGTCATTCACTGGGGAAACGAGATGGGTGAGGTTGCTCACCTCCAGTGGCGAAACCAAAATCGCCCCCAGGACGCAGGCCAGGTAAAGCGGGAAGAGCCGGAAAAACCGACCGGCGATAAACCGCGAATACGACGCCTTTTGATGATCCATCAGGTAGAAAATGACAAATCCGCTGATGATCATGAAGATATCCACCGCACAGTGCGCGTGATCGCCCACGACATGCAGCACCTTCACCGGAAAACGCATCCATCCCGTCGGGCTGAAGGTTTCAAAATCGGTGAGAAAAGAGAGATGGTTCAGAATCACCCACCAGGCCACGAAGCAACGTAATCCTTCAATTTCGTGGATACGTCTCATAAGTGGCGCGCCACTCTAGCCACAGCCCTGCCTCTGCGACAACCTTCCTGACAACTTGCTTCCACGGCGACGAACTCCCAGGACTTCGTTGTGAGTCTCACCGAAATTCTCTGCGAACTTTCGAAGCTCAAAACGGAAGAACGCGACACCATCCTCCATCGCTTTGAGAAACTGGACGATCAGGCCAGTCCGGAAATGCAGGCCGCCATCGGCCAAGCAGATGCCTCTCGCTCCGATCAGAACTTTTCCGTAGAGTAAACGCGAGAGAAGGTGACGGAATGGGCGCGTATGAAGTAGTCTTTACTCCTTACGCCGCTGGCGGCTTGGAACTAATCGTCCGCCAAAGCGCGAAAGATAACCCAATGCGGCGCAGTGGATGATTGGTGTTCAGCGCTGTTGTTAGAAGAGCCATCCGAGAGTTTCCTATGAAAATGCCAAAGTTAGTCCCTTTTACCCTCCTTGCATTACTTCTGGCATTTCAGGGGAGCCGGGCAAACGCTCAGACTTTTACTTATGTCAATGGGGAGGATAATACGACTGCTATCGATTTAACGCCCCCGGTATCGACCTTTACCATCGATTCAGGCACCGCCACTCAGAGTGGGGCTATCAGCGGCGGCGGGTCACTCCACAAAGCTGGCAATGGCACTTTGATCTTCTCCGGCGCCAGTCCATTTAGTGCTGCTCTGACGCTTGATGCCGGAACACTACAAATTGGGACTGGTGGCGCATTGCAGAACGTTTTAGTGATTAATGTCCTCAGTGGCACCACATTACAATTTAGTGGTGGCACTATCGATTCCGTGGCCGGTATTTCCAATTATGGAACTGTTAATTTCACCCGTCCAAGTCAAATCATCGGCGGCATTGGCGGGCCGGGGTCGGTGAATCTCGGAAGTGGTCAACTTTTGATTGTTGAAGCCGCCGATTTCGAAGGCGTGGTTAGTGGGGTTGGTGGCTCACTTGTTCTCAATCCATCCACAACAGCCGAGCTCAAAGCAGCGAATACTTACACCGGTGGAACGACACTCCAGGGAGGCGTGCTTTTTGTGGATAATGCCCAAGCTCTCGGGACGGGGGGCCTGACCCAAACCGGGGGCACGCTGGAAACGGATAATATTAATCACTCTATTACCATCGAAAGTAACTTCGTCCAAACCGACGGTGTGCTCCAACTCAATATCAATGGCGCTCCAGATACAGATAATTATGACCGTGTTAATATCATGGGAACGGCCATTTTGAATGGGAATCTTGTAATCAACTACACGCCGGGGGCCATTACTCTCAATAAGCCAGAGACTTTCACTGTCATTACCACGACGGGAGGAATCACAAGCGTAAATTCTGCCGGTTATGAACCACCTACTTTGGACGCCGGGGCACTTCACATTTCCATCACGGGCGCAGTCGATGGTAATAATTTTGATGTTACCTTGCTCGCCTCGCAAACAGCCTTTACCTCATTATCGGGGACAAACTTTACACCGAACCAGCAGAGCGTGGCGGCCTACCTGGACCGATTTGATGGCAAAGTTTCCTCGGGGCCAATAATATCGCTGTTGCAGGCTCTAGATGACATCAGCGTTAATCCGGCCGCGCTCGGCCCGTACTTAAACCAACTAACGACATTAAATTTCGGGCAATTCACTTCAAATACCGCATTTAATAATACCAGCTTCGCGACGCAACAACTTGATACTTATCTGGCCGGGCATCGCGGGGCTAACGGGACATTCGTTTCAAGCGCGGGAGGTCTGGATTCATCGGGGCTGATGGTCAACGATCCTAATATCGACAGCGGGCTACAAATGGTTCACAGCCGCTTGCTCGCATGGAATCCTGCTCCGCACACGGGGCTCCTCAGCGACATTCCCAACCCGCTCTTAGGCGGCATCGACATGAACAACAGCAAGACCATGCTCAGCTCGGAAACAGTCAATTCCTGGAATGCCTTCATTGCAGGCAACGTTGTGCTTGCACATGGCTCCTCTGACCCGACCGCAGGACTTGCCCATACTGATGCAACGACAGGTGCTGTCCAGGTTGGCGCCGATTATCGTATCACTCCCAACTTTCTCATCGGTGGGATGTTTGGTTACGGTCATACTCATGCAACCCTCGATTCGCTTGGAAGCAACGCTACCGTCGATACCTATTCCCCGGCTGTCTATGCCAGCTATTCGAGCGGCGGTTGGTATGCCAATGCTCTCAGCAGTTATGGCTTCGCTAATTATGACCAAAACCGCAACGTAGCCATCGGTGCATTCACGGGTACGGCCCATAGTTCTCCCGGCGGTGACCAGATTGTGGGCAATCTCGACGGCGGATACGATTTCCACTGCAGCCATTGGACTGTCGGCCCGACCGCAGGTATGCAGTACGTTCATCTTAATGTAGATGGTTTTTCAGAAATTGGTCTTCCCGGCGCTGACTTGAGTGTCAACCAGAACGAAAGCGACTCACTCCGCAGCCGATTGGGTGGTCGAGTTAGCTACGCAGTACAAGACGGTGAAATGACGTTCACTCCCCACCTCAGCGCTAGCTGGCAGCATGAGTTCCTCGACCAAAGCCGTGGAATCACCAGCCAATTTGATGGCGTTGGAGCTGGTTCGTTCGTCGTAAACACGCCAAACCCGAGCCGCGATTCCGCCCTAGTCGATGTTGGTCTCGACGCCGAAATCGACAAGACTTTGACTGTCTTTGCCGACTACACCGTCCAAGCCGGCCAGTCCAATTACTTCGGCCAGTCCGTTCAAGCGGGAGTGAAGATTGGCTTTTAGAGGCCTATCTTTAAATGACTTTTGCCAATTGATTGAGATTGAAGCCATTCGTGACAATATCGTTTCCTCTCGGATCTAATAACTTCAAAACCGCAATTTACCTGAGCCCCTTCCAATGTGGGGGCAATACTCAGAATATCACTCCCCCCAAGAACCGGTTGCTAAATGGCTTAACTGCGCCAATCTATTAGTGACATGGATGACTCGGAGATGCAGGAAAGATACCGCGCGTTGTTGCTTGCGGCCCGGAACCTCTTTTCCCTCACCAGCCTCGACGATCTGGTCGAAAATATTCTGAAGTACTCCTGCGTGATGATGCAGGCGGAGGCGTGCTCCATGTATCTGCCGGACCGCAACACCAAGGAACTGATTACCTACTCCGCGCGCGGGGAGCAGGACTCGATCAACGGCTTTCGTTTTCCCTGGGACAAGGGCATCGCCGGCACCGTCTTCCAGCAGCGGACGTTCCTACGCATTGATGATGCCCAAAACGATCCCCGTCTGCTCCGGAAGGCGGACGAGAAAAGTGGCTTCATCACCCGGGGCATGCTCTGCGCACCGCTGGTCGACAAGACCGATTGCTTCGGCGTTTTACAGGCGCTGAACCCGATCAACCGCCCCATCTTCACGGAGCATGACCAGGACATCTTTGAAGGCCTGACCAACATCGTCACCGGGGCGCTCATCCGCTTCGACCGGCAGGACAAGGTCGACCAGGAGAACAAGCTCGCGCGGGAAATGGCCCTGGCCATGGAGATCCAAAAATCGTACCTGCCGCCGGAGGAGCTCAGTCTCCCCCGCTCCGAGATGCGGGTGCGCTACCGGCCCGCCCGGACGATCGGCGGCGATTTCTATGCCTCGATTTCCCTGCCCAATGGTCGGTTGCTTGCGGCAGTCGGCGATGTCAGCGGCAAGGGCATACCCGCCGCGTTGACCACGGCGCAGATCTCCTCGGAAATGCAGGCCTTGGCTCCCCATGCCAAGGACGGATTGGCCGCCTACGTCGTCGAATTGAACAACACGCTTTGCAAAAAACTGGCCGCCGGCCGATTCGCCGCCACCGCCTTCCTCCTGCACGATCCGCAGCGCGAAACGATGGAAATCATCTGTGCGGGCCAGTTCGCCCCCTGGCGCTGGCACAACGACATCTGGGAGGAAGTCCCCGTGCCGCATGCCCTTGCCTTGGGCATCTCCTCCCACCAGATTTTCATGACCACAGAGCTCCCTTGCATTTCCGGGGATAAGTGGTTGCTTTTTAGTGATGGCATTAACGAAGGTCGAAGCCCCACCGGGGAAGAATATGGAACGGAACGTCTTAAACAGAGTCTCGGCAGCGGGTACGCCGCCCACGTCTTGGATCGCGCCTGGGCCAATTGGGAGAATTTTGTGAACTGTGAGAAACAACATGACGATGCCTGCCTGGCCCTAGTCCTGGCCAAACCGCCCGCCACGCTGGAAATTGTTTCCGTCGCGGCCAACTGCAAGAAGGCGCGGCATTTTATTGAGGATTGGTCACTCACTGCCGGATATGACGATTTGACCCGAGGACAGATTGTCCTCGCCGCTGATGAAGCTGTGACGAATATCATCCGTCACACCTACAAAAGCGCCGCTGATCGCCCCATCATTCTTTCTGCCGAGATTGCCGATGGTCTCCTTCATCTGCGCCTCCGCGATTACGGCCCGCACGTGGACAAGGAAAAATTGAAGGGACGTGGTCTGGAAGACATCAAACCTGGCGGGCTGGGTCTCCATCTCCTGCAGAGCGTCTTCAGTATCGTGGAGCACCACCCTCTCCCCGATGGCAACGAGTGGCACCTGGCCAAGCCCCTGCCGTAATTTTAGCCCAAGAGAGCGAGCCACAAACTACGTCTTGAGGCGCTGATCCCCGGAAAGCCCGTCGGTGACCAAAAGAAAGCGTGGGTCGTGCGGGACTCGAACCTGCAACCAAGTGCTTAAAAGGCGCCTGCTCTACCATTGAGCTAACGACCCGTGAGAGAGCCGACTACCTTATCTGATCCCCTACCCAAGGATCAAGGAGTTTTGGTCGACAGCATCGACAAC